>VBPL01000080.1 GCA_005877205.1 Nitrososphaerota archaeon | reverse complement strand
TGGACCATTTTTATGTGAATTGTCACCACAGCTACCAGAACTGGTTTTAACTTCGGTAGATTTTCCCGTTTTGGGATTAGTCACAGTATAAGTATAATCCATTTTGCAATAGTTGAAACTAACTGACTCGTTTGGTATGCTGCCGCCAGAACCTGTTGTTTTTATTCCAGAAATTATTACATCAGTGAATGTGTACTTCTTGTAACATGGTTTGTCGCTAACATCTTTGCAAATTTCTATGGTCACTTGTGGTATGACGTCACCATTTGAACATGCCAAGGATAGTTTTGGCGAAGCATTGTCTACTGATTTGACAACGGTAAAATCAGAAAATGTTGATCTGTCTTGAGATACTGTAGGATTGGAGCAAGTAGATTCTTTTTTTTGTGTAACACCGTGATCAAAAGACAATACTTCGATCCAGTCTTTATGTTTGGCATCTGTTGATTCTCCAGGTATTCCGTCTATTTTTAGGAAGATATCAGGCATAGCATATGCACCTGCAAAAGTCAATGTGCAAAGAGAAATTCCTACTGCTAATACTGTTGTTATTACAAGATGTGGCACTCTTATCATTGGTACAATTTATCACCTGGAATATTTACGTTTGATTTGTTATCTAATCCATTACTGCTTTAAAGCGCACCCCTTATCGTGACTTATCAAACGAAGGGCGTGGGAAACAAAGAAAAATCAAAGAATGTGTTAAGGAAGATACAGAAATTTTACCTGGAATGATCTAGTTCTTGGCTTGCAATACTTGTAATTGAGTTATTGCATCGTTGAGTCCATCTAAAACGGAATTATAATCAATTTCTTCTTTTTCGTTTGTGTCTTTGTGGTCTTCGTTTTGTGAATTTTTTGTTATGATATCAAGTGTCTTGTATTTGTCCTTGAGATAAGTAATCTCATTTCCTGGAAGGGGCTTTCTCTCTTCTATAGCCTTTTTAATATAAGACAATCTCTGGTAATCTCCTATCTCATTTCGTCGTAAATTGTCAATTAATCCAGTTACCCATTCTAGTTTTTTTGTGCTGTGTTGTATCAGAAGTACCACCTTGTATTGTTCCTTAAGATACTTGATCTCACTTTCTGGAACAGGAATTTCTTCCTCAAGTAAATGCATTATAGAATCAAACCTTGCGGCATCACCTCTTCCAGATTGCAGCAATTTTTCGATCGCACGTTTGGTCCATTCAATTCTGTGTTCTTCGTCTAGTACGCGTTGCAATTTTTCGTAACGGGCATTAATATAAGCTGTCTCCTGACTTGAGATTGGTTTTTTTTGTTCTAGTGCATGCCTTATTGCATCAAGTTTTTTTGAGTGCTTTATGTCCGCTTCTTGGAGTTTCTTTGTTGCATCTATGCTGCGTGTGACTTTGGTCTTGTATTCTACTAGTTTCTTTAACGCTCTTTCCTTTTCTGTTACATATTGTCTATCGATATCATCAACTGGCTTTCTACTCCTTAGGAGGCCTGAAATCCGGTCTAGCTTGTTGTCCTCTCCGAGTTTTTCTTGCTTTAACTGTGATATCAGGTCTAAAGTCTCGTTGATTTTTTTCTGCTGTTCTACTTCCTGTTTTAGTCTTGAAGGGGCCTGTTCTAGGAATTTTTTGTCAATTTTGTAGGCCTTTTTTTCCTTTTCTAGTGAATTTTTGAGCTCTGATATAGTGAGGTTCTTTTTTTTCTCTTTTTCTTGCAATTTACGAACAAAATTCATAGCCCAATCCACCATGGTATGATGGTCTATTGCCATTTGTAATTGTGCAGACTTTTCTTCAAGGTATTTTTTCTCAGTCTCGGACAATTCTTTGCCTGCACTTAGCGATTCTTTGATAGATTCTAGTCTATTACGATCACCGATTCTTGCCTCTTGTAGCTGTAGGACTATTCGTATCGGTAATTGGTTTTCTGTATCAGACATGGTTATATCTCTCCGGAATTGGTATTTGGTTCTTTGAGATTATAAAACAGTGTATGTAGTATATCAGGTCAGAAAGGTCTTTCCCATTTTTGGAAAAAGCAATAAAGCAAGTTCTCCGACATGAGTTCCGTACCACTTAGAAATCCTTGATCTCTTTGCCAAGATCCTCAAACAGCTGTTCGTTTTCCTTCATGAATTCTTCTATGAATTTGGCTTCGTCTTGGCTCACAGTGGTATAACGTTTCCTTTGATATATAAAATTATTTTGTCAATTATCTCTAGTCTGGGTCTGTCACTTTGTCTTGTTTATGGGAAGAAATCGTGATCAGAATCACAGTTGTGTCGGTATTTTCCTTTCTTATTAGTGTCACCATGTTTGCATGCTTTCTTATCCTTGTCATGATCATGGTCTGGATCTTTTTTGATTTTTTTGTGATGGTCATCATCAAGCCCGCCAGGACCGCCATCATTGTTATTTAATTGATTGTTGTCATGATTCTTTGGAGGATCACCTTTCTTTGGTTTGTCTTGTCCCTTATCAGCAAAAACTGGCAGAGTAGGGGCAGCTAGAGCCGAGCCTAAAAGAATTGCTATTAGAACTGTAGATAATATGTACCCCGTATTTTTTGCTGCCAATACCAACCCTTTACCCGAGATTTGGCAATACATGTCAATATTAATAGATTTTGTTATCGTCTCACGTTATTTTCAGAGTTGAGAACACCTATTTTTTAAATATATCCGATAATTGAAAAGGCTCAAGACTACTCAGTAATACAATTGCAATCAGTGGTACACAGAGCAATTGTTTGTGTTTTCTTGTCTCAACATTCATGTTGATAATTTCAGATCAAAAATAAATATTAAAGCATTGTGCAACTTTGAGCAGTGTATTTCTTTTTTAGAAAAAACGTTATTTAGATTTTGTAACAGCTTGTCTAGTCTTAGTCGCAATGCTTATTGTATTTTGCAGATTTTCCGTGTAAACATCTTTTTGGGTCTTTAGGATCTTTAGGGTCGTCTCCCTTTTTGATTTTTTTGTGATCATCATCATGATGCCCACCCTTTTTATCGTCATCATTATCATGTGATTGATTCTTGTCATGATTCTTTGGAGGATCACCTTTCTTTGATTTGTCTTGTCCCTTATCAGCAAAAACTGGCAGAGTCGGGGCAACTAGTACTGAGCCTAAAAGTATTGCCATTAGAACTGTAGATAATATGTACCCCGTAGTTTTTGCTGCCAATACCAACCCTTTACCCGAGATTTGGCAATACATATCAATATTAATAGATTTGGTTGTCATCTCATGTTATTTTCAGAGTTGAGAACACCTTTTTTTAAATATATTAGATAATTCAGGACACTTGAAGCTAGCTAATATAATACAAATTTAATTTCAGAAAGCTTAGGTTTGAGTCGTACTTTGCAATCTTTCTGATTTTATAATTGCTCCATTTAATTCGTTTAAAACGGAATTGTAATTAATTTCCATTTTCTGGTTTTTTTCTTTTTGATTGTTTGTTTGGTTGTCTTTTTCTAAATTTTTTGTTATTACTTCTAGTGCTCTATATTTGTGCCTCAGATAAGTAATGTCGCTTTCGGAAAGAACCTTTCTTTCTCCTATTGATTTTCTAATTGTAGACAATCTTTGTGCATTTCCTACATCGTTGTCTAGCAAATCGTCAATGAGGTGAATGGACCATTCAAGTTGTCTGGCATGATCTAACGTCTGTCGTAACCCTTCATATTGTTCTTTAAGATATTTAAGGTCACTTTCTGGAATGGGAATTTCTTCTTCAAGTAATTGCTTTATTGCATCAAACTTTGCCGCATCACCTCTTCCTAATTGTCGTAATTTTTCAATGATATGTTTGGTCCATTCAATCCTTTTTTGCTCGTCTAGTACACGTTGCAGTTTTTCGTAATGGGCATTAAGGTAAGCAGTCTCCTGCGTTGAAATTGGGCTTCGCTGTTCTAATGCTTGCTTTATTGCTTCAAGTTTTGTAGAGTGCCTGATTTCTGCCTCTTGAAGTTTTTTGATCGCATCTAGGCTCCATGTGACTTTGGCCTTGTATTCTACCAGTTTTTTGAAGGCTCTTTCCTTATCCATTAGATAC
>VBPL01000083.1 GCA_005877205.1 Nitrososphaerota archaeon | reverse complement strand
ATCTCTTTCAATTCCGTTATAAGTTGTGGTCATTCCTTCTACACAATACTGCTCAAGGCTTTTACGGCAAGGCTCACACTTGCGACAGGAATCAACAAAACAGCCGACGCCCACCCTGTCACCTATTTTGTATCGAGTTACTTTTGGTCCAACTTGTGATACAATGCCTGTTATCTCGTGCCCTGGAACCATTGGAAATCTTGATCCTCCCCACTCGTCGCCCACTTGGTGTATGTCTGTGTGGCATATTCCGCAGTATCTAATATCTATGACAACATCATAATCGCAAGGCTCGCGTCTTTGAAACGAATACGGGGCAAGAGCAGCTTTTGCTTTCTGTGCTGCATATCCATGAACCTGAATCATTGTCTTTACTCTCCTTGTATAGATATTTTGAAGGTTTCAATCGTATTTAATTATTGACAGTCGTATACAGGGTCACATGATCTCCAGACTTTGGAAATTTATCAAATAGTTTTGTTTTCTTCATTTTATAGATCTAGCTGGATTTGACCTTGTTTCCATTATAACAAGTTGAGTTGTCCTTGATTACTATTGTCAAGCTAATCTGATAATTCCGTTCTCAATAAGGTACTGCATCCCGTTTACGAAATCCGAGTCGCTAATCTGATCATGTGACCACCAGTTTGCGTTGTTTCTAACCCAGCTTGGAATGTGCTGTGATGTTAGAGCTCCTTGTTCAGTTAGCGGAATTTTCATTATTCCCTGTTGGGCAAGATATTGGATTGCATTTACAAAATCTGAATCGGTAATCTTGCCGTTATACCACGATCCGGCATCGTTTCTAATCCAGTCTGGAATGTTCAGCGAGGAGGTTTGTTGGGTTTGTAAATTAGGAACTTGGCTGGTGTTCTCGGCTGGCTCTGAGAGGATTTGTAAAGACGAGTTGGTTAAAGCCGGTATTATCTCAAGTGCGTTATTGTATACTTTGTTAGAAGAGGCCTTGTACTGGTCCCATACACGTACTACCACATCTGATCGTGGCATTGGTTTTGCAAATGTCACATTAAATACAACTTCAAGGTTGTTACCATTTTGCGATTCTATAACATTTGCATTAGACAGGAAATGTTCAGGATCAGAGATGTCAAGAGGTTGTCCTCGTTCATACAGCAAGTAGGTTTTACCATTTTGGTCTGAGCCCTGGCTTGGGTCAAAATTTGTATGAAATCCAATATGCTGTATAAAAGAAGGCCCGTTGACGTCGCCCAGCTTTAGTGTTAGCTGGATTGGTTCACCTGTCTTGAAAACTTGGCTGATACCTGAACCAAGAGATAAAGTTCCCCCAAATCCAGTGGTTTGTTGGGAGGACGAAGCTTGAGGTACCAATGCTGCGGAAGATATTGATGGTGGCGACACATAGTTGTTTTCACTTGAGTGTGTAAAAGTTGAAGATACTGAAGATACTGGTGTCAAGGTAGCTGCAGAATCATTGTTAGAGGGACTACTGGTTCCAACAGAATTGATTGCTGATACTCTGTAAGTATATTGTGTTGCAGATACAAGTCCTGAATTAGAATATGCCGTTGATGTAGTAGTAGTGTTGGATACAATAGTAGACCAGCTAGAATCACCATCAGTCGATCTCTCAATCATGTATCCTGTGATTGGCAAGCCACCATCATCAACGGGAGCAGCCCAGGATAGATTGATTTGCGATGATGATACTGCAGTTGCAGTTAATCCAGTTGGAGCGGTTGGTACAACATCAAATGTCTTGTCAGATGCGGTATCAGACGGAGAGCTTGTTCCTGCTGAGTTTATCGCAGAAACTCGATAAGTGTAGGTGGTACTGTGTACTAGTCCTGTATTGGAATATGTTGTTCCAGTTGAACCAGTGTTTGATACAATGGTAGACCAAGTGGTACCGCCATCAGTTGAATTTTCGATCTTGTATCCTGTTATAGCAGAACCACCGTTATCACTGGGTACAGTCCAGGATAGATTGATTTGTGATGAGGATACTGCAGTTGCAGTTAATCCAGTTGGAGGCGATGGTGCAGTAGCTGCAATTGTTGTGGCAGATGCGGTATTAGAAGATGGACTTGTTCCAACTGAATTTATAGCTGACACTCGATAAGTGTGAGTGGTACTAGCAGCAAGTCCCGTACTGGAATATGTTGTTGCAGTTGAACCGGTGTTTGATACAATAGTAGACCAAGTGGTACCGCCATCAGTTGAATTTTCGATCTTGTATCCTGTTATAGCAGAACCGCCGTTATCAACGGGAGCAGCCCATGAGAGGTTGATTTGTGATCTCAAGATTGCTGTTGCTGTTAGCCCAGTAGGTGAAGCACCGGCTATCTCCCTTATGCTTCCTTTCTTATACCATAGGCCGTCAGGTCCAACATTATCGCTTCTGAAATAGACGCTTATGTTTGGTTTGTGACTTTCAGAACCTAGCCTGTCTGGTGCATTGGTCAACTTCATGGCCGGATCTATTCCTGGTGCACATGGGACACCACCAACACCAAAGTTAGTTCCAGTGTCTACTAGTTCATTTATTTTTACCCAGGTTCCACCGTTAAGACCATCTGTTGTATCAATCCATAATTGCAACTTTACATTTCCATCCGGAAGATCATAGACCACTAGTTTGTATCCTATCCAGACATTGAAGGGTAGCCCAGCTGGGTACTGGATCTTGTTTAAAACTGGAACTGAATGTGGATGACTTGTTTCTTTTTCAAAGTCAATGTGACCATCTACCCTCATCCTACCATCGATTCCTCTTGTGTCGCACAAATTGTCGAGCTCTGGTGCTGTGGTTCCGTGATTGGAACGTGCTACTGCTTCCATTCCAGCAAAAGCTGGACTAGTATCACTGACTCTCATAAAGTACATCGTTACCTCAACATCTCGCCACTGATCCTGTAGTAATGGATCATGCACATACATTCTTGGAATACTACCTGATATCTTTAGTATACCAGCACCATCAGTCCTGTATGGTCCTGATGAACCATGATCTGCATCAAACCAAGGATCTTGAGGATCTGTGGTGGCACCAAATGATCTAGCAATGCCGTCATCCCACACGGAGAACCACTCCTTGCCACCTGATATGGTCGGATACAGCTCATTTATTCCGAACTTGTCAAGTGTTGTGTCTGGCAAGATTATAGCATAAGCGTTGTGATTGAAAAATCCAACTAGTGCCATTGAAGTCACCATTGCAACAGCCAAGATTACTGTCTTGTGCATTCATGTACTCCAATTAACAGAATAACTGCAGCCCAACCCTTTCAAGATCTTAAAATCATTTAGCCCCATTAATTAGTCTTCAGATGGGTAAGGATTATTTCCAGGTTTGGAAATGATATTTTACGCTACACATCTTGCAAATCAATGTAAAATTATTGCAAAATTTGCAAGTGTGGTAGGACCCAACAAGAGACAAAAGAAATTATTCCAATCATGTTATTGCAGGAATCTTTCTTGGTTTGATTTTATTTTGTAACAATCTTTTCGTTTTAGGTCTTTCATATTGATAGTAGCAGTTCTATAAATTCTTCCATATTGTTTTAAACTGCCGCAAAGGAAACTTAGAGATGCGAAAGTTTTCTGTATTGGTCGGATTGATTCTGCTTGTTATAGGAATAATTTTTTCAGTAATATCATGGATTGTATTAATTGATACTCAAAGTGCCCGCCAATATCCATTTGGGAATTTAGACGGTTCCGTTACTGGTCGATTATTAATATTATCTAACTTTGTTGTTTTCATGCCATTAATCCTTGCTGGAATTCCAGTTATGATTCATGGGTTTTCTGAAAAGTTTAGCGAAAGATGGGTTTTGATAGTGGGTCTAGTTCTTTTGTCTGGATACGTTATTTTCTGGTTAATAAATGGCTTGGTTCATCCTGAATAACGCTTTTAAAGATTGTTGATAAATTATCAGTTAATTCTGTGTGTAATTTCTGCAAAAAAAATTCGCGCGGTCCAGATGGAACTCTGGTAGTGGCGTGATCTATTTTTAGACCCACTTTTGTAAAAATATTAGGTTTTGATTGGTTTAATTCTATAAAATGCAACTAGCGAAGTAATAGCAATTACCAAAACGATCAAGGCGACTGGAAATTCCGGGACTGCCAAGGACCAAAACGATCAAGGCGACTGGAAATTCCGGGACTGCCAAGGGACCAATGGTAAGACCAAATGAAGCACTCTCTTTAGGAATTTGTTGTGAGTTCATTCCTGTCACATAAACAGTTATCTGATATAGACCTGGATCTTTGAATTGGTACTGCACCTTTGCCTGGCCCTGTGTGCTATGCGTGATTGGTGTTTGGTGCACAAGCACATTGTCTTTAGCAATCGAAACCTGATAATCGATATTTGAAAGAGATACTTGCGAATCCTTGTCCTCAAAGCTTATCTCAAGACTTGTCTTATCTGAGACAGAGGGCTTTTCTGGATCCGTATAAAATCCCACCATCAGACTCCCTTTGTCTGTAAGTTTTAATTGGTTTTGTTGTGCATTGCTGTCTGAAGACGAGGGTTGACAACCATAGTAGCATTGAGCATAACTTGGTAGAATCGTCCCTATTGACAATAGTGTAACTGTAAGAACCAGTAATTGCTTCATGATACCGTTACACCGAAATGATTTAAAACGTTTGATGAAAGCAGAATTTTACTAAAATTTTTCATTCAGTTGGTTTAGTCTTGCTAGTTCTCGTTTTTGACTTTGAGTACACGCAAAATTATCTCAATTGATAGTCCAAATGCTATAACTGCAAGTGTTATCACTACAGGCCAGAAAAAGTCTGGAAAGCTATTACCAATAAATGGAGTACCAGAACCTGCATGTGGGTTTTGAATTGCCATAGTTACTTTTTCTCTTGCTAGTCTAAGCATCTCTTCAAGAGAAGCGCCAGACCCTATTCCACCGTCTCCCGAGTATGGACCACCTACTGCATTGTAAAATGGATTGTAGCTGGTATAACCCCCTCCGTTTGAACTCTCTGGTATTCCTTTTGCGATATCAGAAATCTGGCCCGTTCCTTGTAGTGCAATTGTTGCAAACCACGATCCTATTGCGGCAATTCCAATTGCGCCAAATCGGTAAATAGATCTAAACGATTTGAATAATGATTTGCTTGATTTTGCTTTTTCTGAAAACTTGGAAGGTAAAATAACTATTGCAAATTTTGTGGCAGAATAATATTTCATATCATGAGCTTTTGTATTTTTTCCAATCTTTGATATCTCAACTAATCCCGCATCCTGCATCTTTTTTAGATGATATCTTGCCAGTTGAAGCGAAAACCCAGTCTTTGTTGCAATCTCGTTTGCAGTTAAGGTTTGATCAAGCAATAGCTTCAAGATATTTCTGCTTGCATCATTTATCAGGACTTCACCTAATGTACGTAGTCTTTCATCATCGGTATCATAGATGCCAACTTTTTCTGCAATTTGAGGATTGGTTTTTTCTGGAGTCATGACAAAAGATACCATTATAGCTCATTTGTAATATGTAAAAGTTTTGATGAAATTCTACTTTCATCAAACGCTAAATCCAAAATTGTGGTACCATAACTTGTGAGACAAAAGCTTCTTGCATACGGCCTCCTCTTTGCCACACTCATGTCAGCTGTATTACCGCAGCTGGCATTAGCCGAACCATATGGGGCAGGACCAGGCTACGCAATGACTTTGGAACAAGACTTGGAATTAGCCAAGGAAAGAGTTCTAGTTGCAAAGGAACATCCAGGACAAGGTTCCGGAACTCCCTATCTTAGCGCAAATGGTGTCATAGGAGCGACGCTAATTTCAGGGGCAGTCTTTGGCGGAATCTTTGTGACCTTCATAACACGAGCAAAGCAGCTAGAAAAACTACACAAAATCCAGGCTGTTCCTTAAACTTTTTTTTTTAATTTAGAACAATTATTGATGTATATGGAGGTTTTCAATTATTCGGAATAGACTCCATGTCATGAT
>VBPL01000082.1 GCA_005877205.1 Nitrososphaerota archaeon | reverse complement strand
CAACCTCTTATTCTTGTGTGATATTGATTTACTTAAGTGAGTATGGTAAAATCTTCTATTTTTTTTTTCTAACTTGAGCAAGGATTTCAATCTTGTTTTGTTCTCATTACAGCTTTATTCCAACTCGTGTAATTTCATTCCAAGTTTATGGCACCATAATAATTTAAGAAATTGTCGGTCTAATGATTATGCAATTCAAAG
>VBPL01000081.1:331-11391 GCA_005877205.1 Nitrososphaerota archaeon | reverse complement strand
AGACTAGTTTTGTAATTTTCAGGCTTTCAATCTTGTTTGCAAAGACACCACCAAGCAAGAGATAGCTGTTCCCGTCAGTTGCATTTACCACAGCATCATAACTGATATGAGGCGGAAGTGAATCAAGTGTCATTCCAGGAAAGACTTTGAAATCATTATTTATGTTTTGGATTTTTTGTCTTTCCAGTTCTTTTTTCATCTCATTTTTTATTAGAAAACTTCCCAGTTCTGTATAGAAAGTATCTTTGTATTTTTTATAATAGGCATCTAGTTGCTCTGGTGTTTTGTTTTTCCATTCGTCTACGGTTTGCGACAGATATGCCTTATCATCTGTAGCCTCTTCCATGCTTACTAGTAATTTCATTTTCCCATCATAAAATGTCAAACCTGCCTGTGGGTTTGTATGAGTGCTGAAATGGGTTGGTTCTGGAAGTGCTAAACATTGTTGGCTCATAGATGTAATCGGAAAGATGTGTAATAATTCACTAGTGCCATCTGAAAACTTGGCATCAGTCCAATAGTATTGTCCCCCACAGCCATTATCTGGTAGTCCTCCTCTAAATCCGGATGGAAACAAGGTAAAGACCACATCATGAAACGAAACTTGTACGTGGGAAACATATGCGGTTTCAGTATAGTTTGGTGTTTCAAAATAATAAGTCTGATTTCCCAAAGTGGCTACCCCTGTATCATTTTCCAGACCTATGATCCTATTTGGCCGCAATGGTTTGATGGAATCTATTGCTTGCATTGCCCACCCCCATCTATGCTCAACAAGTTTCTGTACGGTTTGTGGTTTAACGCATGAAGGAGAACCATCTTCTGCTTTGATTACAAGTTGAAGACCTTGTTCACATTTTATATCATTTGCTGCAATTCCTGATTTGAATTGCTTTAGAGGGGATAAAATCGGTTGTGTACTAGCAAGACCTGCACTTACACCACCATATTGTGCACCTCCCGCCTCTTCTCTTATACCAAGTATCTTTGTCAGAGACGGATCTATTGACACATACAATGACTTGACATATTTGCCATCCTTGTCATAAAGAGAATAGACTGCTTCTACCGTATCCAATGTACAAAGATGAAATGAGTTTGCTATCCCATTTGGTTTATAATCATATCCTTGTACTTGGGATTTGAACTCACTTGAACCAAGCACCAGATTAATCGCAGTTTGGTTATCAGACGATATGCCTAGCTTTTTAGAGCATTCGACCATCTGGTTTGCTGCCTGCTCATATGCGTTTGGCAAGTTTGCATTTTTTGATTGGCTAGAATTCAAATTAGAATCTGGAAAGACTATCTGGGAATTTGTTGACTGGTTTGACTTGTAAGCTAGGATGCGGTTGTTTGCAGAGTCTACAACCCAGAGATTGCCATATTTGTCAAAAGCCATACCGTGAGGCTGGTACAGTGAATTTATCGTGTGTCCAGCACTATCTATTGCTCCTGCATTGAAGCTTGTCTGTCCCAAAAGCAAGGAAGCGTTTTGATCATTTGTAAAAGGAGGAACAAATTCCAGCACCCGGTTATTTCCAGAGTCTGCAACCCAGAGGTTTCCTTGGGAATCAAATGTTATGCCATAAGGATCTCGAAATGAGCTTGCACCTGAGGCTACTCCTTCCCCACCTGTTGTAAAGTCCTGATGCCCAAGTACCAGCGACGCATCTTGATTGTCTGAAAATGGTGCATTAAACCGTAGTATTCTGTAACTCCCAGAATCTGCAACCCAGAGGTTTCCATCTTTATCAAATGCAATTCCAAGTGGGGAGTTGATTGTGCTTGCCGTAACTCCAGAATTTTGGGTAATGTTTCCCAATGTCAACGCAGCATCTTGTCCGTTTGAAAAAGGATGTTTGAACTCTAGCAATTTATTGTTGGTATCTGCAACCCAGAGGTTTCCATCTGGATCAAAAGCAATGCCTTCTGGATAATACATGAGCTGCGAGGTATCGGATTGAGGGTAATCACCTATGCCGAAATCTTTCTGTCCTAGTACCAAGGATGGCACCTGTCCTGTCTTAAATGGAGGTTCAAATTCTAGTATGCGGTTTGATGCGCCGTCTGCAACCCAGAGGTTTCCCTCTTTATCAAATGCAAGACCCTGTGGATGATACAATGATCTTGGGTTTGTTCCGTTTAGCACCTGCCATGATGTAAAATCTTTCTGTCCTAATACCACTGATGCTGATTTGCCAATAGTAAATGGAGGAGCAAACTCAAGCACCCTGTCGTTTCCTCCATCAGAGAAACCCATAGGTTTCCCTGCGAGTCAAACGCAACAAAATGCGGAGCAGAAAATGTACTTGCTGTGGGATTTGCAGAGTTTGACATAAAGTCTAGTTGTCCAAGTACAAATGATGCGTTTTGTGAATTTGAAAACTGTGAGTTTGCAGGAACACCTGTAGGTATGTCTGGCTTGAATTGCGGTATTGGTACCAGCTGCGATGGATTGGAACTCTGTACTGGTTCATCAGAATTCAAATTTGTAGGGCCTGTAAAAGTATTACCCGAGTCTGAGCTTGCCCTAAAAGTTATATCATCTATTCCAGCAGACCCAGAATCGCCTGCAACATAGATGTTATTTTGAATCAAAGCAATTTTTGGATTAAGTATGGCTGTCTTGCTAGCTACATTGAGATCGTATATGTCACCAAATGTCGCACCTCCATCTGTACTTTTTCTAAAAGATATTCCAGAGTGAGAATATGAAGGATCATCTTCACCTGTCCACACTGCAAACATGTTTCCGTTTTCTAAGATTCCAATCTGTGAAAAATCAAAACCGGCAGTATAGCCTCCCAAGTTTAGTGGTGCAGAAAATGTATTTCCTTTATCAGTGCTTTTGGATAATAACAGCTTGTCTCCCCCTGATGGAAAAGACTGGACCCACTTGACAAAGACATTATTTTGTGATACTATCATCTGGGGCCATCTTGAATCCCCGTCCTGATTTATCTGCAATTTGTTGCCAAAACTTACACCTCCATCTACGCTTTTTTCAAAAAACAAGGCAGAGCCTCGTTCTACCATCTGGGTCCAAATTACGTATACGTCATTACCTGACACTCCTACCTGGGGGATAAATGCTAATACTTCATCTGCAATAGTTAACATTACGACACCATTTTGTGAGCCCCAGTAACTTCCACTAGCTACAATGTAGATATTGTTTTTAAAAGTCAACATTTGCACGTTTCCTATCATCAGTTTGTGGTTGGTAGAAATCGAGAGTGGTTTTCCAAACGTTTCTCCGTTATCATTACTTGTTACAAGTAATAGATCAGAGTAATCAGAATCTGTGTTGTTATACATCAGCACATAGACGTTATCTTCGCTTGAACTTATGGAGACTACAGTTGATATGCCGTTGCCGGTCTTTATCTTAAATGGCTTGTCAAATGTGCTTGCGCCATCACTGCTTTTCATGAAAAATATGTCCGAATCAAGTGTGTTGGGTTTCCAGTCAGACCACGCAAGATACAGGTTGTTTTCTGATGAAGCCATGTTTACATTTGGACGGAACAGATCGTGTGGTGATGCGCCATACTGGGCAAGGTTGATGGTTTTTCCAAAGCTTGCTCCGTTATCGTTGCTTGATTTCAAAAAAGCAGCAGGCGATTTGGTGTCTTGATCCTCTCCGTTCCATGTTACGTACACATTATTTGCAGAAGTAGCAACATCGGAGATGGTAGCAGACGGTCCCATCACCGGTCCGCCATATTGTGCATATATGGTACCGACATTTATGATTGCAATGATTGATAAAGCAAAGATGCCTAGAAACAGAATTTTCATTTTGTATACGTACTGGACAGATATGGTTTAAAAAAATGGCGTAGGTTAATGCTGTAACAATCTTCGATGCATAGGATTCATTTTCTTCTCCTTCATGCTTTTCAGTATCCAGTATACGCACGTATGACTTTACCTGTAATTGCATCTACAAAAAACGATGGATTGTTGGAAATACAAGATGAACAGTTAGTATAAACCACATCCCAAACTACATTACCATCTTCAGTTCTGTTACTTGCAATTCCAAGATAGCTTTTCTCAAGCTCAATCCACCATTGAGGATTCTTGTAACGATAATCAGTACCGTTAAACGGCGTTTCTTCCAACGGAAGACCTGTCTTAGGGTCTACGTTTAGCAAGTAAGAGTACCCATTAGGTGGCAATATCTGCACGTATCCTAGCGAGGTAACAATTCGGACGTTATTCTGATTTGTGTTCAGACTCAGTGTGAGATTCTTTTCTTTTATGTAATCTTGTACAATTTGAATTGCTTTTTGACTGCTAATTATCTCTGATTGGAATTGTGACAGGATATTAGGATCAGCATTTCTTGTATAGATATCAGATAATGATTTGTAGCCCCACCCGCGCGCGACAAGCTTTTCGGCTGTCTGTAGTTTCACACATGCAGGAGAGTTATCTTCTGATTTTATTACAAGTTGAAAATCCTGTTTGCATTTAATGTCAGTTACAGCCATTCCTAGTTTGAATAGCTTCAGCGGAGGTTCTGCAGATGCCGATGGTCCAAAGTTCACGTCAGCAGGCATTATTTTAAAATCCCACACACCAGCAGAGTTTGGAACCGGTTCATACGGTATGTGTATTGCAAGTGTCCTGGAATAATAGCTGCTTGCTATCTCTGTAAAGTTTGCAGGCTGCATGTACTTGTCAGGCTGGTCCATGCCTACCAAGACCCTAAAGCTTGCATCCTTTCCATCATATCCTTTTGAATCAATCAACTCCCTTGGAAGCCCAATTACAAACTGTAACCCTTGAGCTGTTGCATTTGCTATGTGTACTCGTAATGCTTGACTGTTAACGTCTGCCTCCATTCCTACAAGATCTGCAAAGCTCTTGTATTTGATGACAAAGTCTTTTCCGTTAAAAGTCGTCGTATATGGCTCTGAAACAAATTTGAAATATGACCTATCACACCAATCTTGCACACAAGTGACAAGGTGGTACAATCCAGTTTTATCAAAATTTGCCACAATCTTTGTTCCAAATGTATCATTAGTTACAGGCACATCAATGCTTTGTATTGTTGTGTTATTTGGATTGATAACTTGGATTGTGACTAGTTTTGTGTAATTTTGGAGATAAATTCGGCCTTGGATATTGATTGTGTCATTTTTTTCATAAAACTGACTATCTGTACTTGCAACAACTGTCACTCCTGGTGGTGGACCACATTTAGTTACACCAACAAGACATGGAGCAAAAACTGGGTTTGATATGACAAATAGCAATCCAGAGATGAAAATGACAATTATTGAAAGGTGTAGAGTTTTCATTTAAGGGTGCTGCCAATTAGGATCCCATTAGCCCAGTAGAATCCCGTTGGACCAGACGGCAAAATATCATATGTAAAATGTTCGTGGTACGAAACAAATTCGATAGTTTTTACTTGTACCCCGTATAGAGTATCTCCCATTTTCAGATCTCTTATTTGTCTGCCGTCCGTTGTCGGATGATTAGGCGAAACAAATAGCTGCCTTCCATCGGCAAGCATGAGATGAATCATGACATGCGTGAAAGGAACGGGGATTTTACTAGTCTTTGAAACTACCGAAGTCTGCTTGTGACCATAATTGTCCATAGTCCACACGGGCATGCCAATTTTTAGTTCCTTTACGCTAATTGGACCATTTGGAGTATCTATCATAGTAGTACCGGATAGACAAATAGGACATCCTCCTCCATTATGAATGGACGTTGAAAACGTAGCGGTCTTGCCTTGAATACTAAGAAGAGTAAAATGGGTTTCTCCGCAACCCCCTGCAGAATCTCCTATATGCAGTATTACAGATTCCGGGTGGCAACAAACAGGATATGCATAAAATACTAGACCAACTACATGGTCTGGGCAGATCTTTTGGACAAGTAGAGGAAATACTTTTTGCCCTGCCCTCAAAGTGACTTTGGATTGAAGATAGTTGTCTCTATCTAGATCTACTGATTGGGTATCATTTGTGGAACTGGTGCATTCGATATCTTGAGTGGAAATTGTAGAATTTGTAACTTCGTTTGGAGTTGAGTCGTTTATTCCAATTATTTCTTCCAAGTCAACTGTATTGTTACCGTGATTCCGAGTCGCGCTTCCTATTTGCACTTTCACACACGATTCTGGAGCAAGTGGAAATCCACCTTTGTCTGGCCAATCCGAATAGACATCAACGCAAATATTTGCAGTTCCATTCTTCGTACTATCTGGAATAAAAAAAGACAAGGTCATTTGCGAACCTGTTTGATTCAAAATAGATTTGATAGAACCAGTTCCGAGACTGGTAAGATCAGAAGCAATCAAGTCAACAGTGGTCAATGCCATTTGGTCTGACTGGGATGACAGGATTACTTTGGCAAATCCGTTTGTTCCTCTGGCAAATTTTAAGACATGGTGTGCTTGTTGATCCGTTGCTTGGACTGAAATAATTGAGATGTTACTATGGCTGACAAGAGTTGTGTTGCCAGTTTGGTTTACAGAAGGTTTAGGGCCTTGTTTGATTTCACCCAATATTATAGAATATCCGAATTTTTGCATTTTGGAAACGTCTGAATTCGAAACTAAAAGATACAATGTGTCTCCGGTGGGACAGCTACATGCTGCACAGACGCCTGTATCAGGCCATGAGACAATTCTCGTATCAAAAATTACAATTCCTTGCTTTTTGTAATAATTCTTGATACTTGTATCATCATTCCCTTGACCCACTGGATATGTTGCATTGTTATGCGCCTTGCTCCAGTTATCCATGCCACCGCTATATTCAGGACATTGTAGAGGATCCATTGTAATCCACGTCTTATCAGCTTGTGGTATCAAATCAACGGAAGTTCCGCGATAGCTCACTTCTTTTGCAGATGCATTGATTTGAGGAAAACACACCAAGACCGCTGAAAAGGCAATGACAAAAAGTATTGCTGTCTTTTGCATTAACACCTTGCTGACTTGATGCTAGATAGGAGTTGCTCAGGATTTCGTACTTTAGACTCTATGTTCCCAAGAGAATCCAAGTCCATTGTTGTCTGAATTCTAGATATAATCCAAAATAGAGTATTTTTCCGGATCAAAGCTACGTTAATCTTTTATGTCTCATTCCTCGGAACAAACTCCACATGAGGACAAAATATCTACTTCTTTTTTCGTTTTTTGCTATCTTAATTTTTCCACAGTACGCTTTTTCCATAGATCCTCCATCCCAGAGCTCAAACGTTACCGGGACTGGAACTACAAATAATGCAACGTCAAGTCCACCGCCAACTGTTACCACATCAAGCAATTCATCTTTGACTGGCAGTCCCCCACCTGCAAATAATACATCGCACAAAACAAACAACACTAGTGATACCGTCCCTAACAATACAAGTTCATCGATTACAAACAAACAGTACAACTTCTGTTACTGTCACGCCAAGCTCTGGCACATCAAATCAAGGATCACAGGTAACATTTACTGCAAGAGTAGCTGATACATCAAGCTCATCTTCTATTCCAACGGGTATTGTCTCATGGAGTGATGGAAGTAGCGGAGGAACATTTAGTCAAGTCTCATGTACCCTCTCATCTGGGAGCTGTAATACGGTGTATATTCCATCTACTAGTGCCACTGGTAGCATAACAATAACTGCAAGATACCAAGGGGACAGTACACACCTTACAGCTTCGAATATATCCACTATAACACTGGTTGCACTGCATAGCGCTTCGTTATCTATTACACCAAACCCTGCCGTAGTAGATCAAGGATTACAGCTGACGTTTACTGTTAGAGTAGTTGACACTTCAAGCTCACCCACTACTCCAACTGGTTCCGTATCGTGGAGTGATGGCAACGATGGTGGAACATTTAGCCAAGTTTCATGCACTCTGTCATCTGGCAACTGTATAACATCATACACTCCAGATCCTCACCACACAGCCACAATAACAATAGCTGCAAACTATGGAGGAGATAACACCCATTCTGCGGGAGAAATTACACTACCACTGACAATAAATATTTTCCACGATACCTCAACAACTGTCACACCAAATCTGTCTTGGATTAATCAAGCGTCGCAAGTGACATTTACTGTAAGAGTAGCTGATACGTCAAAATCACCCAGTGTTCCAACTGGTACCGTATCATGGAATGATAGCGTAGGCGGTACATTTAGTCCAGCTTCCTGTACTCTTTCAGCTAGTAGCTGTGCGGTATTATACACTCCGCCTGCTGGTTATACAGGCAGCATAACGATAGGAGCAGGCTATGCAGGAGATGACACCCATTCTGCAAGTACGAGCAAATCTTCTTTGAGAGTAAATATGCCGCATGGTACTGATGTAGTCATTACACCAAATCCTGCCACGGTAATTCAAGGGTCAGAAGTAACATTTACTGCAAAAATTTCTGATACGACAAGCTTGCCTACGACTTTTCACTGCATAAGCCCAAGTGGCTGGTGCGATACATTTGCTGATAAATCAAGCTTGCCCAGTATTCCAACTGGTACTGTCTCATGGAGTGATGGAAATGCAGGCGGTACCTTCAATCTAACCACCTGTACACTTGAATCAGGAGTCTGTACTGTTTCATACACTCCACCTGCATCATCTACAAATTCGGTAACAGTAAACGCTACCTATAGTGGAGATGGTTCACATTCCCGCGCCTTTGGCACATCGCAGTTATCAACAATTGTACTTCCAGATTCTCTCTCGTTTAGTGCAGACCAGTCATACTATACCTTTGATGATGTGGCCACTTTGTCTGTGAATCTTCCAGGTCAGGGCTTACAAAATATTGCCATTGGAGTTTCAGATCCTAAAGGAGACAATATAATCTCAAGGACCGTGACAACAGATGAAAACGGTACAGGATCTTTACAGTTTAAAATACCTGATAACTATCAAACTGGAGTCTACCAGGAAGTTGCAACAGCTGTGGTTGCCGGAAGGCATTATACAAACTCAACAGAGTTTACGATAATCAAATCTCACGGCATATCAATTGATTCTGTACAGATAACAAATCAACAAGGGGACTCTGTTTCTATGTTAAAGAAAAGTCAGAATGGATTTGTCAAGGTATCACTTTCATCTGACGAGAAGATGCCGGCACTACTTACCCTTAACTTGTTTGACTCTAACCAAAACAGTCTTGGCACGGCCTCTATCAAATCTATTATAAATTCGGGAAAATCTGAATTGACTTTATCATTTTTCATTCCATCTGATGCCCAAGTCGGACTAGCCAATGTTTTCACTGATGCATATTCTGACTGGCCAGGAAATGGTGGCACACCACTGACTGTAGAGTCGTGTCTTGCGGCAGACCTGCAAGATCCTTCCACACTTCCAGTATCATACACCCCAAATCCACCACATGTGTGCGCTGCAGATGAAAATGGAACGGCTTTAGGTAACGTAAACGCACATAATGTTAAGATGACAAACGACCAAGCTCTTGTCACACTTGGAGTTGTAATTTCAAATGATTCCATGACCTTTATGAGTCCAGCACAGGCACATCTTTTGGCACTTGCATACGCGAAAGACAGTACAACAAATGCAAGAAAATCAATTGAGCTGGTAAGTTTCAACTTGGACAATATGGACACTACAAGTCGGGGTGTCAAGTCTGGAAATGTAACTAAGATAGGGCCGACTCAATTTACCACCCTGGCAGGTCCAGATCTTTTAAACAATCCAATGGCAGTTAAGATACTTCAAGAGATAGAGGCGTCAAAGCGACAGGTAGCAAACATTCTAGGAAATGAGACTCTAACCAAACTAAATCAACAGTTAATCAAACAGCAAAGACAGGTCGCTGCAGACAAACTCAAAGAGGATCTGATATCATTTGAAAAGATGAATGCAAATAACACATCAAACGCAGCTTATGCAAGATTTCTTGCAACTGTAAGTGACAACAGAACAAAGGCTGTATTTCAAAGTGAGTTTGATTTCATGAAACAACGAGTCAGTGCGGCAAACAGCGCGATGCAGGCCGTACTTAATAGCGGTGGAAGCTGGGACGAGGCAATCCAAACCTTTTACAGGTATGCCAAGATAAATCACGTCCAGGTAATCAATTTAAACAATCAGCTAAATGTTGCATATGGTCTTGCAGACAGTAGGATACAATCATGCTTTGACAAAAATGGTCACCTTGGTGTTATAAATGGAGTAAATCCTTGTGTTGCAGATATAGAAAACAATTCTTTTGGGCCAAGTGGAATATCAATTGTATCCGTCCAACCAACCGATAAACAAGGAAATCCGGTATCATTGCTCAAGAAAGGACATACTGGATACGTCAAGGTGGTACTAGACTCTAATGCGTCACCACAATCTCTTGTTACAATAAACATCTTTGATTCTAACATAAGTGGCCTTGGTACTGTATCTGCACAGTATACGTTAAATCCGGGCCAATCAGAGGTGGTTCTTCCTTATTATGTTCCTGCGCAGGCCGAACCAGGGTTAGCTAGTATCTACGCCAACGTATTTACTGACTGGGCAGCTAAAGGAGGGACGTCGCAATCAAATGAAGTATCATACTTTGTTGGGCTATCATAGAAAAAATCAATTCGGATTGATAGTTTTAGCTGTACCCGTATTGTTTGTTCTAGCTGGACTCTCAAATTCATCTGCCCAAGAGGACCAGTCAATTACACTGACAACAAACAAGGGCACTTATCTTCCAGGTGATACCGTTCAAGTCAGCGGGATGGTAACAGGACAGCCAGGTGCACTTGTTGCCATCCAAGTCAAAGACTCGGACGGAAATCTAATCCTTATTCGAACCCTGCAAGCAGACCAGGATGGAAACTTTGCAGTACAGTTCAAGATCCCACCAACCGCCACATCAGGCAAGTTTAGCATAATAGCAAGCTCCAAAATTGGAGGGTTTGTTGTCACACAAACCAAAGTAATAGAGGCGTCTGTGCCAGAGTTCGGCGAGGTGGCAGCTCAAGTTTTGGTGTTATCAACCATCTTCATAATACTTGTCTTTGCAAGATTAGGAAAATTACGAAAATTGACATAAAGTTCT
>VBPL01000081.1:0-295 GCA_005877205.1 Nitrososphaerota archaeon | reverse complement strand
GATTTCAACATCTGTTGGTGGTACAAGTGAGTTTGGATTAGCAAGGCTTTGCCATACAAAAATGTTAATGGTGTAAGTCCCAGTATCAGTTGGAGTCCAAGACTGTGCAGGTTTGAATGACTGACCTGCTGTCAGCGTACCTGCAATCCATGATAATGATACCGTTATTTTGTTTCCATCCTGTATTTGTGTGATATATACAAATGGCTGGTCTTGGTCTTGGTTGTTATTTAATTGACCAACAATTTGTATCTGCTGTCCTGAGATTACAGGCCCAGAGAGCGCTGTGCCAAAT
>VBPL01000007.1 GCA_005877205.1 Nitrososphaerota archaeon | reverse complement strand
GCTTGCTTCCGCATAGATCTTTTTAGCTGTTGCAAGCTGTACTACTTTGTGCATCATTTTTTCTGGACCACATGTATAAACTGCATCAAATTTAGTTTCTTTTAGAAGTTTTTCCAATACATCAGTAACCAATCCTTTTTCACCATAAGTGCCATCCTCGGTCACAACTATCACTTTGTGTTTATTTTGTTCTAGTAGTTTGTTTGCAAGCCCTTCAAAGAAGACTTCATCTTTTGTCTTTGCCCCCATTATTAGAGTACAGTCATCACTTTTGTTCAAGAACGTTAAGAGCCGTATCAGAGGAACAAGACCAGTTCCTCCCCCAACCAAGAGCAATTTTCCTTGTTTTAGGGTAAATGAATTTCCGTAAGGTCCTCTTACTCCTATTTGATCTCCTACTTTCGTAGAATATAGTTCCGTTGAAGCATAGCCATGCTTTCTTACTGTGAATGCAGCTTTTCCCTTTTCTGTAGATATCATAACACTCATGGGAAGTTCATTTATCCCTGGTATCCATACCATTGCAAACTGTCCTGGCAGGACCTTTGATAGAATTTCATCAGAAAACACTAGAGTTCTAACTGTGGGGGTCTCGTCAATTATTTTTTCAATCTTTACGATATTTGGAATATCAGAATTTCTTTGCAATTCCAACCATGTCCTTGATTTTGTGAAAGTTCTTTCTTTCCAAGTATTTTGAGATTCCATTGTTTATTTCAGAAAATATTCCAATCCATTTTTCTGCGATTGCACTACCAATTTGTACGGCACTTGCGCCTGCCAGTATAAATTCAACTGCATCATCCCAACTTGACACACCACCGCAACCAATCACAGGGATATCAAATTTCGAACAAATCTCATAAACACACCTCACTGCAATTGGTTTAATCGGGATACCAGAAAGTCCACCTATTTTGTGAGCTAAAATGGGGCGCGTTGTCTCAACATCTATTGCCATAGCTCTTATGGTGTTAATTGCAGTTATAGCGTCAATGCCGGCATCACAGGATGCCCGTACTGTTTCTAGATAATCTGATGAACCAAGACCGACTTTTGCTATTACTGGTACTTTAGAATCTCTTTTTACTGACTTGATTATTTTTTTCACAAGCTCAGGATCATCACCAACTTCAAGTCCAACTTTTTCCACATGAGGACATGAAAGATTAAGCTCGTACCCTAGAATTTTCACATTTTCAAACTGCTTTATCATAAAGGTAAAGTCTTCGGGGCCTGAGCCTACCAAGCTAACGATAATTGGAACCGTTTTGTTTGATGAAATCATTTTTGCAAAGTAAGGAGCCCCTGGGTTTGCGAGTCCGACTGCGTTTAGATATCCACTTTTCATTCCGATCACAGTTGGGTTTGGATATCCCTCCCATGGTTCCTTGCTTAGTGATTTTGTTACAAGTGCACCAGCCCCTTCCTTATATAGACGCGCAAAAACATCAAGTGAAATGCCAAGAATGCCAGACGCAAGCATTGTAGGTCTTTCAAGTATTATTGGACCTACATTTGTCGAGATGTCAGGATTCACTTCTAATTATAAAAAATAGTTGTCTTATAACGGTTGATGTAAGAACTGTCATCTACTGTTACCTTTTTTAGTAAGTCATGAAAATGCTTTGTATGCATTCTGTTATTTTAACAGAGTTAGGGGTTGCAATATTTGATGATAACAAATGTGTCAAGTCCATTCCTTTTAGAGATCCTGCAAGAGAATATGTTGAGCTAAAAAAAGAAAAAACTGATGTAGGTTATTTGGAAGAATTTCTCAGCAAGATAGGGACTAGCGTTTTTGTAAATGATTCTTCGCTTCTGAAACTTCTAAAGAAAAGATCGATAGAAGCAGAGATTATGGAAGAAAAAAAGATAGAGACTATACAATCATCAAAACTTAGAGTTCTTGTAGATTCTGGCTTTGCAACAAATGAGAATGATGCTAGAGCAAAATTAAGAGAATTTGCTATGCAACTTTCATCTTCAAAGGTTACAGAGGTTTCTGAGAGCCCTGATTTGCACATAATACAAGCGATAAATACACTAGATGAGACTGATAAAATAATTAACTTGTTGAGTTCCAGGTTACGGGAATGGTATGGTCTTCACTTTCCAGAGCTTGACAACCTAATTGATGCAATAAGTGGGTATTCTAAACTTGTTTTAGCAGGTAGAAGAGATGATCTGAATCAAAAGATATATCTTGATTCTGGATTTCCAGAAGAAAAAGCTGAGATGCTTTCTCTGTTGCAAAAAAAGAGCAGAGGCGGAAAGATTTCAAACGAAAACCTTGCAATTGTACAAATTCTTGCCAAGCAAATCTTGGAGCTTTTTGAGTTACGAAGCACTATAGAAAAACACATAGAATCACAAATGGAAGCTGTAGCACCAAACATTTCTGGCATACTTGGTAGTTCTGTAGGGGCAAGGATCCTTGCAAAAGCTGGAAGTCTTAAGAGATTAGCTTCCATGCCAGCAAGTACAATCCAAGTCTTGGGAGCTGAAAAAGCGCTCTTTCGTTCTCTTAAAACGGGTGCACAACCACCAAAACATGGATTATTGTTTCAACATACATTAGTTCACGCAGCACCAAGATGGCAACGTGGTAAGATCGCAAGAGCAATAGCTGCCAAGGCTGCCATAGCCGCAAGGGTAGATGTCTATGGAGAAGGAAGGAATAAGACATTATTTGAAAAATTAAACGTCAGAATAACCGAGATAGGAGAAAAATACAAAGAGCCAAGAGAAAGACCACCTTTGGTACAAGCACGCAGGACATATGAACAAAGAGAACGAAGAAATGGTGGTTTTGGTAAACAAAGAGAAAATAAGAACGACTGGAAGAAAATAAAAAGAAGAAAATTTGGAAAACGAAGAGGGTAACGTTTTCTGGGTGAAAATTGATGGTGAAAGAAGACTTGCAACCATAAATCTAGTGCCTGGAAACCAAGTTTACAAAGAAAAACTAGTCAAAATAAGTGATGAGGAGTTTAGGGCATGGGATCCTTACAGAAGTAAACTTGCAGCTGCCATCATGAATGGTCTAGAAATACTTCCTATTGTAAGAAAGTCAAGGGTGCTTTATCTTGGAGTTTCAACTGGAACTACTGCAAGTCACGTTTCAGATATTGTTGGTCCCAACGGAATTGTTTTCTCTGTAGAACACGCAAGTAGAGTTGCTAGAGATTTTCTAGACAGAGTAGCCTCCTTGAGGCCAAACATAGTTCCAATTTTGCAAGATGCAAGAAATCCTAAAGAATATTTTTCAGTTTATGGTACGGTTGATATCGTTTACGTAGATATTGCTCAGCCAGACCAAACAGAAATTGCTATACTTAATTGTAAAACCTATCTTAAAAAAGATGGTTACTTGGTTCTAGTGGTGAAAACAAGAAGTATTGATGTAACAAGAGAACCTTCTGAAGTAATTCGCACAGAGACTAAGAAATTAGCTCCTAACTTTGAAATAATTCAAGAAATCAATCTGGCACCCTATGAGAAAGACCATGGAATGGTAATAGCAAAATATGTCGGATAATTTCAGTTACGTTCGAGTATAATTTTTACTGGTTTCCAACTTTTTCGAACAAATTCAGGCACGTTATGATTTATTACAACCCATCTTTTGATAAACTTCATCGTTTTTCTATCAGATGGATATCCACTGCCAAGATCATAATAGTGTCTCAATTTTTCAATCGCTCTATCTCGGGTGACTTTGGCTATGATCGAAGCAGCAGAAACAACCGGGAATTTTCTGTCCGCATGATGGCTTGAATGGATTCTTTTAGTTTCAGCTAGTTTCGATATTGTCCTGCCAAATCGTCCAGGATTAACATCGCACGAGTCTACATATGTAGAATAAGGTCGCAGTTTAGCGATTACCTTAGCCATGTATTTTGCCTCTAATTGATTAAGCCCATTTTTGAGAACGCTTCGATCGATGATTCTAGGAGATATTTTTGTGACATAGTACTCATCCACAATGTCAATTATCTTTTTGTAGAGGTGCTCTCTTGAACGAGGAGCTAATTGCTTAGAGTCTTTTACTCCAATATCTGATAGAAGTCTTATTTTGTGACGTTCGATTGATACGCCAGCTATAACAAGAGGTCCAAGAACAGAACCTCTACCTGCATCATCTACTCCGCAGACTAGCATTTGAGTTGTTGTTGCGTTAGATGTATTAAATCATTTTAGATAAGGCAATGGGTTGGAAATAGAACTTGCCGAAATAGTGGAAGGAAATACGAAACTTCTTGTTCCCAAGGATTCACTTGTAGATAGTTCCCCGCCGAGGGACCCAGCATTTTTTAATCCAAGAGCTAAAATAAGTAGAGATTTTTCCATCATAGCGTACTCCGCGTTTCTTAAAAATTTTAGAGGGCCAAAAATTTTTCTTGATTCACTTGCAGGCATAGGAGCTAGAAGCATTAGAGTAGCAAAAGAGTTAAATGAGATGGAAAAAGTCTTCGTAAATGATGTAAATCCTAAAGCCCTAGATATCGCTCAAAAAATAGCTAACCTGAATAGTGTTACAAAATGTAGTTTTTCTGAAAATGAAGCTTGTAGATTCTTGAGTTTGCATTCTAGAAGAGAGGACAGAGGTGCCATCGTAGATATCGATCCATTTGGTTCACCTTCGCGTTATCTTGATTGTGGTATTAGAGCGACATTTCATGGTGGGCTACTTTCTGTGACAGCTACAGACCTAACGGTGTTGCATGGATTATTTCCAGAGGCTTGCAGACGCAAGTATTATGGAATTCCTGTCAAAACAGAATATGGAAATGAAATTGCCCTAAGATTAATTCTTGGATGTTTGAATATAGTAGCTGGAAGATTAGATGTAATGATAGCACCTCTTTTCGTTCAGAATAACTTGCATTACTACAAAGTGTACGTCAAGATACTTGTGAAGACCAAAAGCAACAATAACATGGGTTACATCATGCACTGCAAGAAATGTGGCAACAGACAAATCATAAATGATTCTGACTATTCCTGTAAAGTCTGTAATTCAAAGGCTGAACTTGCTGGACCCCTCTGGATCGGCAGCCTCTATAACAAAGATTTTGTGGAAGGAATGTTGGTTGAAGAAAATAAGTTTCAGGTTGATAAATCATGTAAAAAAATCTTAGAAAAGTGCCTAAAGGAGATAGATATGCCTCCAACATATTTTACCCTTGATGAGATAGCGCATAGAAAACGTTCTGCACCAATACCCCTAGCCAAAATTATAGAAAAAATTCAAAATGCAGGTTTTAAAGCAAGTATCACTAGCATGAATCCATCAGCTTTTAAGACTGATGCGAGAATGGATGAGGTTTTATCTATAATTTAGGTTCCCAAGTATCCCAAGCAGATATGATATAATTCACTACTTGTTTTCCTGCTGGCTTTGGGTTTTTTGAGTTGAACCTTTGCATATTTCTTTTTCAAGTAATCCCTAAATTCATTAGAATACTCACCGTCAAAGACTTTGAATAATGCGTTGCCCTTACGAGCTAGTACATGATCCATAATTTTACTTGCAGCGTAGTTTAGAGAGATTTGTCTGGCATGATCTATAGCCCAGGTACCGGTAACCTGAGGTGAGAGATCACATATTACGGCATTTACTTTTGTGCCAAAGTAATCAAACATTTCTTCTACGATAGATTCATCTTCGATGTCACCTTTTATTATATGAGCATTTGGAATTTCTTCAACATAAGATTTGTCAATACCCATAACTTTTCCCCTGTTCCCGACTAGCTCAAGAGCTACTTGTGTCCATCCACCTGGAGAACATCCCAAATCCAAGACGTAAAAACCAGGTCCAATTATCCGATATGATTTGTTCAACTCTTTGAGTTTGTATGCAGCTCTGCTTCTGTATCCTTCTTGATGAGCTAATCTTCTGTACAAGTCCCGTCTTGCGTCAATTAGTTTCATTTCTTTGTCTTTTTAAAAGTTGAAAGTTCGGTCAAGACCCACTGTTCGATAAGAGGACATGTACGTGGGCTGATTTCTCCTTCAAGTGTACATTTTTGTTCTACTGGACAAATCAGACATGGAGCTGACTCAATTGACTTCGTGCCGACTGGTACGTGAGCAATTTTTAATTTGTAGGTCCAGCGTCCACTTTCCAAAACTTTCTCACGTTTGATTAGGTTTTGCCTTTCAAGCTTTAAGGAGAGTCTTGAACCATCTCTGCTAGAAAGCTTGAGTTTTTTCCACAATTCACTCTGAAAAATCCCATCATCTCCACGTTTTGCTACTATATCCAAGACCTTGGTTTTCAGTTTTTCCATATCTATTCCTTCTATCTTGAAATTTTCTAATTCTTTTTCAGAAATCTCCTCCATATCTTCTTGTAGAAGATTGGGTTTCTTTTTCTTCTCAGGAATAATTTTTTTCTTGTCTGGCTTGGAAGGCCGCTTTTTTTCCTCGGCTTTTTTTACTATTTTCTTTTCCTTTTTTTTAACCATAATTACCTTCCAATAACAATGACGTTATTCCTCGCTAATACGATGACGAACGCAATATAATAACATATAATCCATTTATGGGACCTTAAAGTCGGCTGTTACTCTTATGCTATTCTGATTTGTCTTATCTTTCATTTCTGCCTCAGCTTGGTATGAACCTGGCTTATCTATAACATAGGAGAATACGTCACCGATTGGTAGAACGGAATTGTTTTCAACGAAACACTGTGAAAAGTAGGCGTTCTGAACTGTTACTTGTTTTGGTGATTTATTTAGGTCGTACACTGTAATGTACAAGTCTCCGCAATCAAAAGCCGTGTTATTTACTCTAACAGTAAGATCCAATGGTATCGAAGTACTGTAAGAATTGTGAAGATTCAGTATTCTGATATCTTGATCACCTTCCTGACTTGGTTCCGTTTTGAACTTAAACTGCCACATGTTTAACTGTCTGTCAGGTTGTCCTAAAACATCAGACAAAACATATCCACCAAACACAATCGATATGATAACTGGAAATACAAAAACGAGATAAGCAATTTTTCTAAGAGCCATTTTGTAATCTAACCACTCAAATTCCCTTATATCTATTTGGTGGAAAAAATCCTTCCAGTGACAATTTTGACGAATAAGTTAAATCAGAGACAGGTCAAATAGCCGCTAGATGCGGCTTAGGAAATTTAGAGTTCGTGCTTTTCGTTGTATTCATGATTCTGGCGAAATCAAAGTTGGAGATTTAGCATCATTTGTGGGGAAAAATGAGAGTGGTAAGACCACAATTCTTGAAGCACTGACCTTGCTTAACAAAGATACGAAAGTCTCGGACTTGGATCTTTGTGACGAAATGTCAGAAGAACTCAAGACAGAATTAAACCTGGCAGAAGGCGAATTTGAGCTAAGTGAAAAGGAGACTGCCTTAATTCGCGAAAAATTCCCAAATTTACAGGATGTAACACGAATCAGGATTTACAGATCTAATAAAAATCCTAAAGTACAGTACGACTTTGGAGAAGTAAAAATAAGTGGAGAGGCAAGCAAGAGGCTTAATTCCTGGGAAAACTTTGTCGATAGAATACAGGATTTTGTAGCATCCATGCCAAATCAGATACGAATTAGGGTTGACTCAAAATTCCTTACTGGACCGCCACCAAGGACGAGGGATGTTTTTATGGACACGATGGCCGAGTTTAATAACAATGTTTACTTGCTTGCTTCTGAAGATCAAAAAATAATATCCGAGTGGAAGAAAATTTACCAAGATTTAGACGGCATATTTGATAATTTACTTATAGGTACAACTGAACGATCCGCATTAGAAAATTTTATCGAGGACAGGCTACATCCTCGCTTTGTTTACTTTTCGGATTACAAGAAGATACTTGGAAACATTGATCTTGAAGAATTTCTCAGGGAAACAAAGGGAATACGACCAAAAGGACTCGAGTTTGTAGAAGAATTTGATAAGGCAGAAACCGTCATGAATCTATTTTATTTGGCTGATCTTGATCCTGACAGACTTGAGGAGGTTCAGAATAGCCCCTCAAGGTTGATAAAACTCTTACATACTGCAAGCAGAAAGCTTAGCGACAGACTTAATCCTGCCTGGAAGGGTGATCCGATTCATGTCGAACTTAGATGGAATCCAGGTAATATCTTGAGTGTTGTAATATCTGATGTTCACAAAGACGGCACAGTTACAAATACTGGTCTGCTAAATAGAAGAGCCGAAGGATTCAAGTGGACATTTTCGTTTATTGTAAATTTTGCTGCAGAGACTCAGAAAGCAGAGCTAAAAGAAGCGATACTATTGCTTGATGAACCTGCACGCAACTTGCATCCCGCTCAACAGCGAGGCATAGCAGATCTTCTAAAAGGTCTTGCAGGCTCGAATCAAATTCTTTATGCTACACATTCACCTTTCATGATATTTGATTATACACCAGGAAACCTGCTAGTAGTTGAACTTGATAAGAGAAAACACTTGAGCCGCATTTACTACGACTATTGGAATGCCGATGAACAGACTTTGATTCCTGTATTGTATGGACTATCAAAAGGTCTTGTTGAATCCATAATGGATAGGCAGATAGGGTTCAACTCACGACCAGTAATTATTGTTGAAACAATGTCGGATTGCATGTATCTAAATGCATTTGACAAATTCCTAAAAGATCCAAATCTATCCATGAACCCGTTAAACATAGTTCCCGCGTTCAACAAGAATTCAGTAATGTCCCTAGCCACATTTTACAGGAATCACGGTTATGATACGTTTGTTTTGCTAGATAACACAGAAGAATCAAGACAAATCTCCACGCAGTTACAGTCAAACGGATTCAAGTCAGTACAAATGATATTCTTTGAGCTTTCAGGACAACCAAAGCCATTCTTGGAGGATTTATTGGCAGATGACGATTACCTCTTTGCAGTAAACCAAACGTACGAAGTAACATTGAGAAAGGAAGGATTCAAAGCCCTAACCAAGGAACTTGTGTCAAGCAAGGGTAGGAAAAGCATAATCGATAATCTAAATGAGATTTGGAAAGAGAATCAACATATGGGTTGGGAGAAGTTCGACAGAGAAGAGATCTGCAGGTACATCTCTGAGAAGATATCTTTAGGACAAGCCGATTTCTTGTCTGACAAAACAAAGGATCAGTTCAGATCATTATACAGGTTAATAGCAGAGCGAATTAGACAAAATCAAAATCTAGTATCTCAAACTACTATACCCTATCCACGATAGTGCGAATGAGAGAAAGCTCTTAGGATTTCTACTTTACTCATAAGTCATACTAAATCTATAGCTCAAAAAGAATAATTCCTAATTAAGATTTAATTGAGAGGCTGATTTTTCTGTCTGTGAGAAGAATGTTATTAAAATCAATCATCGTCATTGTTTTACTTGTTACTGGTTCGTTTATTGTATACACAGCTCCACATGCAGAAGGTTCATCGGATTTTGTCACATCAACCTCAACTAACACTGGAGACAAGACTGTGATAGAGGTTAACAATAGTGCCAGTAGTACGTCGGATGTATTTTCCCTCATACTAGAAATAAACGGAGGTAGTTTCAAATCATTCAAGCTTGAAAATGGTTGGATCGGTAAGAAAACATCTGCAACTGCGGTAGCGTTTATTTCCTCTAGTCCCATAAAACCTGGAAATTCTGCAAAGTTTGAGATTAAAACAGATCAACAAAATCCTTCTCTGACTTGGAAAGCCATTGACGCAAATAATAATGAAATAGGCTCTGGACGGATAGGAAATCAGCAAGGACAGACTGGAAATCCGCAAGTAATTCATCCTACGGGTGGGGGTGTACTTGATTCATCAACATTTAGAATTATTCCCTCCACTCCAAGTCCTGGTTACCATGTACGCGTAGTGGGTCAGAGCTTTTCACCATCTACTGGTCTAGACTTGTATATCGGTAGTGACAAGATAGATTCCTTTGCTTCCAACGAAAGAGGAAACTTTATTGTTACCACTAAGATACCTGACACCCAACAACCTGGCAGTGTAACTGTCGTTCTAAAAGACCAACAGGGAAATCAAAAGACATTTACGACAAATATCAAACCACAACCACCCCCTCGTCTTGTTGTCCAGAACGTTTCTCTAACTGTAAACTTGGATCCAATTTCTCACAGAGGTGATGTCCAAGTGATCTCAGGTACGGCGAATCCCGGAGGTACTGTTACGATTACCTTATTAGATTCAAGTAATAAGGCCATTACCACTTCGACCGCGAAGGTTGAAAAAGACGGCAAATACTCCATCTCAAACACCATACCTATTGATAGAGATTTTGGCAAGTATACCATATCAGTTTCAGACGGACAAAGCCAAATATCCAAACAGTATAGTGTTGTATCAACCCACCAAATTTATGTTTCAACATCGAAGCAGAGATATGAACTGGGAGAAATAGTTGTCATAAACGGCACTGCAATTTCTAACCAGCTTGTAACTTTTACAATAAAAGATGCTGCGGGACATCTGATCTTTGCAAAAGATATGAACGTAACGTCGGATGGTAAGATATCGCTTACTTATCAATTAGATTACTCTGCAATGAAAGGCACTTACGTAATAACCGCTTCTCAAGGAATCGATCAGCTGTCAGTTTATTTTGGAGTGGCTGAGGATCCAGTACCACAGCTAACTGCAGACATGGATAAATTGAATTATTTGAATATTGACAAACCGGTTATCAATATCTCTGGGCCAGCATCTTCAACACTTAATCTTGTAATAATAGATCCTTCAGATAAACAAAAATTTGCTGACACAATTTTACTTGGCGGGGATGGATTGGCCACTTACTCTTTTAATTTGACGGCTTATACTCCTGGTGTTTACTCTGCAGTCGTAACAAGAGGAAACGACAAGATAGAGACACAGTTTGCTGTAGGCATTAACCCGGGTTGTGGTCAAATATCGCTGCAAAGTGTAAAGTCTGTATATGTACCTGGTGATAGCCTCATCTTAATCGGAACCGACAATGCAAACACGATTATTCGCCTAAGCCTGACTGATCCAAATGGAGTAATTACAAAATCGGTTCAAACATTCAGTGATAAAACCGGTCATTTTTCATCGTTTGATTTCAGAATACCCGGGGATGCTCATCCCGGAGATTGGACAATTGATGCATCGTGCGGTGTAAACCACAAGAGTTTGTCCTTAAGCGTCAAGTCAAGCACCCAAGGAATAACCATCCATTTGGACAAGAATCCTACAACATATTCAAGAGGAGGCATTGTTGGCATTTCTGGAACAGATGCTGGTATTTCATCTGATCTAAACATTAAGATCCTTGGAACAAATAGCACTCAGATTGCAAATCTTCAAATCAGTTCTACAAATAGAGGTGAATACAGCACAGTGTGGAAGATTCCCTTAACTCTTGACGTGGGAAGGTACACTATACAAGCTTCTTCCGTTACTGGAATAGCCAAGATTGATATGACTGTTCAATAGAATTTTCACATTAAGAAATATTTTTTATATCCACTCTTTGTGAACCATCTGTGAATCTAAAAGAAAAAATCGCAGAGATACCTAATTTTCCGAAAAAAGGAATTCTCTTCAGAGATATAAGTCCGATTCTAAAAGATCCCGCAGCACTCTCTCTTGTAGTTGACGAATTTGCCAGGGTTATTCACCCAAATGATGTGGACCTATTTGCAGGAATAGAATCTCGTGGATTTCCATTAGCATGTGCTTTGGCCCTGAGGTATAACAAAGGAATGATAATGATTAGAAAACAGGGAAAATTGCCTGGAGCTACTCGTAAGATAACATATAGCATAGAGTATGGAACTGCAACAATGGAGATTCAGAATGATGCAGTCAAGAAGGGTCAGAGAGTTTTCATATGTGATGATTTACTTGCAACTGGAGGAACAGCGAAAGCAGCCGCAAAACTAGTCGAGAAGATAGGTGGGATGGTAGCTGGTTTTGCTTTTATTATTGAACTAACCGATCTCAAAGGATCTAAGGCAATTAAGAATTACAGATACAAGTCGTTGGTGAAATATTGACAGAACAGGCCGAAATTGGAATATTTGGTGGAACTGGGATCTACGATCCAGGATTATTAAGTGAAACTAAAGAGATCACTTTCGAGACACCGTTTGGCAAAACTTCTGACTCTATAACAGTAGGCATGTACAAAGGGAGAAAAGTGGCCTTCATGCCAAGGCATGGTAGGAAACATACGATTGCTCCGCACCTCATCAATTTTAGAGCAAATATTTGGGCATTCAAAGATATGGGTATCAAAAGAATTATTGCCCCTTCAGCTGTCGGAAGTCTAAAGCAAAAGCTAAAACCAGGAGATTTTGTTCTTCCATCACAGTTCATCGATTTTACAAAATCAAGAAAATACACATTTTTCGAGGAGGAAAAGGTAATTCACATATCAGTAGCTGATCCCTTTTGTCCAGAGCTCCAAAATGCAGTGAGTAGCGCTGCCAAAAAAATTGATCTTCACCTAAATAATGATGCAACATACGTTTGCATCGAAGGACCAAGATTTTCGACAAGGGCCGAATCAAAATTCTATAAAGATGTCATAGGGGCAGACATAATAGGAATGACGCTTGTTCCTGAATGTCAATTAGCTAGGGAGGCCCAGATGTGCTATGTGTCAATTTCGACCGTGACTGATTATGATGTATGGGCAGAGAAGCCGGTGACTGCAAAAGAGGTCTTAGATACATTATCAAAAAATGTCCAAACTACCAAGAGGTTACTTGGAGTTCTATTAGACCTTATTCCTGAACAACGAGGGTGCTTTTGTCATAAGGGGTTGGAAGAAGCACAGTTCTAGCTATCTGCAAAAGATTCCTTTTTGATTCCTTCAGGTAGAGTGATGTCACCCTTGACAAGTTTCTGTTGTAACTCATCTATGACCTCATCAATGTCATAGCCAAGCTTGACAAGCTCTTTTTGGGTAGATTTTGAGATTTTTGCTCCTATGTTATGCCCACCTATCCTTCCAAAGGCTATAGCACTAAACTTGAATGAATGACTATCAATAGTAAAGATTCCAGTTATTTTAGCCGCAATCTGGCTTCCATGAACATTATTAATATGAACTTGTAGATTCATGCTAGAATTAGATCTCTATAGCCTTGTTAACAGAGTTTTCTATCAAGAAATTCCAGTGTTTGTCATCCTGAATTTTGAAATCTTGTACCTTTAACATCATGATTTTTTCGTCTAGACACTCATGCTGGATTTCATCATTCTCCTTGATCTTGATAAGCTTCCATTTTTCTTTATGTTTTTTTAGGTTGCATAAAAGGACAGACCATTTTTGATCCGAAGATATTTTTGGCATGCCAACATAATCAACTATACTTTCTATTCCCAATTGTTTTTCTTCACAAAAGATCTTCTTGCACAGTGCACATCTCCATATATCAACAGAACCTATAGTTCTCTTTTCATAATTTAGATTTGTTACTCCAAAATAAACTATTTCATGTTTACAAGAATCATGATCAGATGACATCGTTCCTAGTCAATATTTAGGTCTATTTAGTTCTTACATCATCATACGGTTTCTCAAGAATAATCGAAATGTTGTCTACCAGAAGATTCTTCTTAAACGGTATTTTTTCTCTTTCGCACATTCTTCTATACATATTAACTACAGCAAACCGTGGATGTGTCGATTCGTATTCAGTCTTTGTTATGTCGATAAAGCCACCCAAGTCAATCAGACTTTTTGCCACTTGTTGTGCCTCTGCTTCGGTTATGCTAAGGTATTGCGAAATCTCTCCAGCAGCCATCTTCCCTTTTTCTATCACAAGAATAAAGATCTTTGCTTGCAAAGGAGACAGTCTAAGTTCTGAAACAAGTTTTTCCTCAACATTATCTATATTCACACTCATAATTATTTAGACAAAATTTGTTATAATTAAAGATGCTAAAATTATAGCTGAAATTAAATATAGTGTACAAGGAGTTTTACCATGAGGCTAGTAGTAGGACTAACTGGAAGCTCTGGAATTGTTTATGGTGTAAGAATGCTGGAGGTATTAAAGCGCTACAAAGTTGATATTCATCTGATCATGACGGAATGGGCAAAAAAGTGCCTTTCCCTAGAAACTGATTACGATTTCAAACATGTAAGATCATTAGCAGCTCATTATTCAGACGATTCCAATATGGCTGCAAGTGTTTCAAGTGGCACCTACAAAACAGATGGCATGATAATAATCCCTTGTAGCATGAAAACTCTTTCAAGCGTGGCTAATGGTTATGAGGAGACTCTTGTAGCACGTGCCGCAGGTGTAACGATAAAAGAATCACGCAGGTTGGTGATGGTTCCAAGAGAAACGCCGTTAACAAGTATTCACTTGGAGAATATGTTAAAACTTGCCCGAATAGGAGTTGTGATTCTTCCTGCCATGCCAGGATTCTATAACAAGCCGAAAAGTGTAGACGATATGCTGGATCATGTCATAGGGAAATGTCTTGACCAGTTCGGTATAGACCACGACCTATTCAAGAGATGGGAAACCACCTAGTTCTGTGATGTGTTAGATAAAATAA
>VBPL01000006.1 GCA_005877205.1 Nitrososphaerota archaeon | reverse complement strand
GTATTCAAAGAACCAATGCCTTGCAAGCGAGGTACTCATAAGAGACCTCAACTCCTTGTCATCAGACGATGAACTGAAAGAAAACTTGAGTTCACTATTAAAAGAAAGCTTCACGTTCTAAGTTAGTGAAGACTCACTTTTGGGGCGCGTTTCCTTGAACTTGGCTATCTTATTGCCCTCTTCGTTTACAACGTGATCAATACTAAGCAGCTTCTCTCGGAGATTGCTGATTATAGTTGCTACATCGTCCGCTTCGCTTTCAACTTGGCCTCTCTTTTGTTGAAGTATCTTTATTCCTTGTTTCTCTTCATCGATGTACTGTCCAACTTTTATCAGCTTTTCCTTAAGATTCTTAATGTCTACAGATTCATCTTCTATGCTTTTTTCAAGATTTGTTCGTTTATCTTTTAGATTTTTGATCATTAGACCTACATAGTCAATTGCCTCTTCCAGTTTTGTTCGCTTGTCCATCAAAGCCCTTATTCCTATGTCTTCAGTCGGTGTGCTCATACTGGTTTGTTGAACAGGTTCTGGTATTTTTACTTGTTCGAAAGGACGAGGTTTAGATTCTTCAATAACCTCATGGCTCTCATCAGGTTTCATCTCCACTGGTTCATAGTGTAAATTCTTAGAGCTAAGGTCCACCGTATCCCCGTCCTTTTCAGGAGAGATTTGTTTTGATTCGTCCTTTTTCTTTCGGAACCTTTCAAACATATCGCTTATGAGTACTGTTATTTGCAATATATAAAAAGTTAATAGATAGAGAAATTTGGTGATTTTGGGTTAAAGCGAGAAATAGCCTTCTTAGCTTGATTCTAGCCCGATCTGAGCCATATGGAACTAAGATATATTTAGAGATCAGGAATCTTGCTTGTCATTACTTGAAAAAAGATAATGGAAAGCTTTGCCTTCTTCCCATAGTAGAGGATATCATCGCCTTAGACCCAAAGATGCGATTTGCAGCAATAATAGACCTTAGAGGTAACATATCGGAGGCCATAATGAAAGAAGGTAAAACTTCATTGAAGACGCAAAAGGAAGAGGAACACTTTTGTAAACAAGTAGCCATAAGGAGAAAGATTAGACAACAATTTGATAACAGCCTAGGGCCAGTCAATTACGTACATATCGAGCGTCGAAAAGTTACTCAGTTTGTACTCTATCCAAAGCGAAAGACGGTTTATGTCACAATGGAACCAAACATGGACATAGAACGAAAGCTGGAAATTATGGAACTCGTCAAAAAGAAAATTGCAAAATTATAAAAAATTAAAGAAAAAGTAGGTTTTTTACATAACTGAATCTATTCTGTTGTTTGCCGTGGGGTTCCTTCGCCTATCACATCAGCAGTAGCAAATCGTCCGCCTACCTGTGTAATCTTTACTTTTGTGTTTTGGCCTACTTGTCCACCTTTGACAAATATAACAAAGCCCTCTATTCTTGCTATGCCGTCTCCTTTTCTACTGATCTCAGTTATGGATACATCATATTCCTTACCGGTTTCTACTGGTTTTGGCCTATCATCAAATCGACGTCCGCCTCCGAATCGTCGGCCGCCGCCATAACCTCTATTACCACCATATCCTTGGTTTCGACTTTCACCAAAACCAGAGTCGTTAAAGCTCACCGTTGCACCTCCTTTGTTAGTATCACATGATACAGCCCTATAAAATCTGTTCAAATTACAAATAAAGTAATACATTTGGATAATGCCCGCGCTTCGTAATTATCATAAATTCAGTCCATTTCAGACCATGAAGTAGCTGTTCCGCTATGCGTTCCGCTAGGGCGTTTCACGATGTCCCTCATAAAACATTAATTCTATAACCTTCGCATGTCAAAGCAACAATACCGATCTGAAATGGGGATCATAGCCGATATCTTGGGCGTAACCATGGATGGCGGAGCACAAGGAGTAATTGTCTCTGCCATATCAAGAAGGGCAAACCTTTCACACTATGCTGTGCTTGAGAAGTGCCAGAAGCTAATAGATGCCGGCTTGGTAGAATCGATGAAAGCCGAACGAAACAGACTATTTAAGATTACAGAAAAGGGCATCAGATTCTTCCAGGAATTCCAGAGATTTCAGAACATAGTCGAAGGAATGAATTTAAGGTATTAAGAAATGTACCAAGAAGTTGAGGTGATACCCGCACAAGAGGCATTACAGGAAAGAATGCTTTTTGTAAGGTTCAATTATATCCTCACAACAATGGTAAGGGCACCAATAGTAGCAGTATGCTTTTTTTTACTTGCACTTTCTTCTTTTGTTCAGTACGCCTTAAGCTCACCTAAGGTTCTTGACTTTACTATCTACGCAGATGGAACAACTCACGTTTTTTATCAGATAGATGTTGATCCACAATCACCAGATTTTACGCTAAATCTGTACGGTAATTCTGTGGATAACCTTGTGATACAAGATGAAAACGGAACATTGCTTTCAAGCAAGGTAGACAATAATGTAGCAGTAGTAGAGACCCTGGGAGCCTCTACGATCAAAGTAGATTATGATACATCCGATCTGGTATCAAAAAGTGGTAAGACATGGACATTTCGTGTAAATTCAGCAGTCGATTACTCTATACTATTACCAAGAAATACTGTGATTGTTGGTATGAGTACAACACCATTAAACATGCAGATAGCAGATGACCAATCGTTCATTTCTTTGCCAAGTGGGTCAGCAGACATTAGTTACGTTTTCGGCGTATTAGGTACCAGTCAGACTGCAACTTTAGCAATTCAGAAAGCTCACGATTTCATTGGCACTGTTAATTCTCAGGGTATTAAGACACCGAAGGCTTCTGCAAAGCTAGAAGAAGCTAATTCAGCATTTAACAATGGAAAGTATTCTGACGCAGAAGCACTAGCTAACGCAGCAAAGAACTTGGCCGTACAAGAACAGCAGGAAACATTTTCTGCATCAAAAAATTCTCCAGATAATATTATTTCAATTTCGGTTGCAGGTGGTGTTGTAGCAGCTAGCGCTACTGCCTTTCTTGTAATCAGAAAGGTCAGAGCTAGACCAGTCGCCGTTGCTGAACTGCCAAAGATCAGTTACGTACCACCTGATAAAGAAACAATTTTCAAACTTAAACCAGAGCTACGCCAGGATGATAAGGATATAGTGGTATTCATTTCTGAAAAGGGAGGTCGCGTGTACGAAAGTGAACTGCGGAAGAAATTCCTATTACCACGCACCACCACCTGGCGTGCCGTAAAGCGACTGGAAAGAGAGGGTATAGTTGAAATAGAAAAAATAGATCAGCAAAATCTCATAAAGTTACGAAAAATTGAGGGAGAAGGAGAAGAATGAGAACCCTATCGTTTGTCTTAATTGCTTTGGTTGGAACTATGATCTTGAATATTCCCATCCAATCTTATGCTGATCCACAGTTGGATACGTTACTTAGGATTGCTAGCCAGGCTAAAAACAATCTTAGCGTAGCAATTTCGCAGATTAATAATGTATCTGATGAAATTACTACGCTTTACAATCAGGGGTCCTCTGAAACTGATGAACTAGCAAAAGCCATAGACAAACAGGATGTCGATTCAGCTAAACAGCATTTTCTTTCGGCAATGCAATTCTTCAAAACCACAAATGATAAGATAAATTCTCTTAATGCTACAGCTTATACCGATCAACAGCGTACGGATATAGTCCAATTACAGAGCGAAATTAGTAGGATGGATAATATTGGAAAAAGACTGCAAACTATAGCTAATAGAAACCATGTTGATATAGATTTTACTAAATTGGATCAATTTGTTCAAACTGCAAGACAAGACCTAGATTCCGGTAATATTGAAGACGCATCAAAAGCAATTCAGAACGCAAACCAATTTGTAATTGATGCACATCATTCACTTGCTACGATTGCACAACAAAGAACATCAGATAGAGCTAAAGACTTTACTGAGAAGCAAATCGAAAGATTCAGCAACATTACAGAGCCAAATTCGGTTCAAAATATGACTAAAACACCTTCGCCCACAAACATTCAGAACAATACCAACCCAGTTCAAAACGAAAATCCTCAAGAATTGGTTGCTAAATTGAGGAAGCTTATATCAGAAGGTAAGGTGGATGAAGCAATAAAGGTAATAAAATCACTTGAAGCTTATCAAAAAGAAAAGATAAAAACAAACGAAAACTCTGAAGAATCCCCTGCTACTGTTTCAGGTAATGTTTCTAGTAATGGAACAGTAGTCAATGCTACTACAATAAACCCGCCTCCAGCTTCTAATGCAACAGAAATCAATTCTACGGCGTTAAATTCATCTAATACTACAAATTCTACTGAAACAGGTAATACAACGGAAAAAAAAACTAACTCAACTCAACCAGTTTCAGCAGATAAAATAGGATCAGGACAAGACGATCATGTAAAAAAAAATGAAACAAAAAACTTAGAGAAAAAAAACCAACAAAAAGCAATCCATAACAAGAAAAACAGTTAAAATTTAGACAGTCTTAATAAAACCAGAATAGCCACAAATTCGGACCAAAATTAGCAAGGACAATAGTTCTCTGGTGTTGGTGCGGCATGTTGCTCTCATAAAATTCATATAGATTTCGGGCTAGAACACAAAGGATGACTTCAAAACATATCTCAGTGGGAGTAGGAATTCCGATGATAATTGTAGGTGCCATACTTGCCATATTATTAGCTCCAACACAACAATCCTTGAAGGATACGATTGAGTTTGTAGGAAGCCTCATTGGAATTTTAGGAGCATTAATCTTCATTGCTGGTTTATTTACGAGAAAACTAGCTGCAATTCCCTCTTAGACCTTTACAATTCCTGTCTCAATAAGATACTGAATTGCCATAGCAAATGTTTTGTCATCAATTTGTCCTGAAGACCACCATCTTGCATTTGCTTTTAACCATTCGGGAATTTTTACAGCGTTTGCTTCCGTAGCTAGAGGAGCTTTTATCAATCCTTGCCTTATCATGTATCTTATTCCTTGTGCGAAATCAGTTTTGTCCGAGACTCCAGCTGACCACCACATAGTAGTATCTCTCACCCAACTGGGAGTAGCTATATAGCCAGTTTCACTAACGGAAAATTTCTGTACGTTGTTATTTTTCTTGTCTACTACGTAGATGTTACCTTCAGAATCAATTGCAACCCCCGTCGGTTCCTCAAACTTTCCAGGATCTGTTCCCTCTGTACCCCAACTTAAAATAAAATTTCCGTAAGTATCAAATTTTTGTATTCGATGGTTGCCTGTGTCAATGACATAAAAGTTGTCTTTAGAATCAACAGCCACTGCAGATGGATTATTGAATCTGCCATCTTCTGTACCACTAGAACCGTAGAAGTTCTTGAAATCTCCAGTACTAGAAAACTTTAAGACTCTATTGTCAACAGAAACCGCATAGAAATCATCTTTGGAATCAAATGCTATTGCTTTGACTGCGGTGAAATTTGCATACTTGGTAAGCGGGGAATGGATCTGATATTTGTAAACATCATCAGTACCAAATATTTGAATAGTGTTTCTACCAGAATCCACCACAAATAGATCACCAATCTTGTCTGAAGCCATTGCTACTGGAGTATGAAACATAGAAGGGGCGTCACCGTAGCTTCCCCAAGCATAAAGAAAATTTCCGCTTTTATCAAACATTTGAATTCTAGCATTTCCAGAATCTGCAACAAAAACATATTTTTTATTCACAAATATTCCGGTTGGATGTTTAAATTGGCCGTTTGATGAGCCCCAGCTTCCCCAATGAAGAACTAGCGTTCCGTTTGAATCTAACCTCTTCACCTCAGAGTCTCCAGAATCTACAACATAGACATTGTCGTCTGAGTCGATTGCAATACCAATTGGCTCGATGAAATTTGTCAGACCAAATTTGTATATCAAAGTAGGAACAGCAAACTTCTTTGTGTCAAGTATATCCTTATCATCCGCTTGGGCCGCATCAACATAAAACGATTCAGATCTTACTACACCGCCATAGTTGGCATAGAATTTCCAAGTCCCAACAGTGTAATTCTTAGCTATCCTATGTGGTAAAATTATATCATTGATTGTTACAGGTACAGATAACTCCGGGTATTGTGTATCGTTTGGATCTGATACCCACATGCTTATTGAATCTGCTATGATATCAGATGTGTGAATTTTCGCGTGAATAATTTCATACCTTTTGTAATTTAACTTATCAAGAGTGATTTTTAGACCAATGTTTGGTATCTTGTTATTCTTAGCTGTAACATTGAAGAGTCCGGACTCGGTAACACCTGCGTATTGGACTTCGAATCTATAGGTTCCTATTTTTTTGGTAATATCGCTTAGAACTAGAGAAGTATGGACAGATTCGACATGAAATTCACTATTGGTTACATTTCCAGAAGGATCAGTTATTTTCAAGGTACCAGTGAACTCTTTGACTCTAGTAAAAACTAGATCGAGGATAACATTGTCACCTTGAGCATAGGTGGTAGAATTGGTTTGAGCTGATACTTCCATCAGCTTTGATATGTCACCTAGAAGGAAAGGAATCTCAAGAACTGTATTGTAGTACTGAATTTTCAGCTTGTACAAGCCAGATGGATTATACTTTGAAAGATCACTTATTGGGAATTTGTATTCTATGCTTGGCTGAAAGGCCCTGATATCAATCTGTGCTACGCTTTTTGCAGGATTTCCTTTTTTATCATAAAAGTTTAGATGATAAGATTCTGCAAACTTCGCATTTGGATTGTATTCTGATGTAGTAATGTTTATTTTCATTATGTCAGGTTCATAGTAGAGTTCTTTGTCGGTAAGAACTGTTAATACTATTGGATTAACTTCAAAATGAGTGGTTTCCTTTACATCATCGTACAGATAATCAATTGACCATGCACCAAAATAATTGTCAAATGCATCACGTATAATCTGATGTACCACACCTCCCCCCGATATATCATAAATCTTGCCTGATGTCGTTGAATTATCTGGTCTGTGAGCTATCCACGTTATGGGACCCCCACCATATCCTTGAATTCTTAGATCAACCTTTATCCAATCATTAGGTCCAAATGTTGATTCGTGGGGGACAGCGGTTATTGTTACAGCATTTGCGTCTTGATAAGTTAGAAAGGTTATCACAATAAAAAGTCCTAACAGAAAAATGAGTTTATTCACTGTAAAGTATCTCCCTTTAGCAAATAAACCGTTTTAGTAAAAATCATTTGCCAGAAAATCCAATTAAATAAATACTGAACAGATGCAGATTGAATGCTTGAAAGTAAGACTTTACGAAGTATTCACATCAATCGAAGGGGAGGGACTATTATTTGGCACAAAGACCCTCTTTGTGAGACTTGCAGGCTGTCCGTTCAAGTGCTTTTATTGTGATACAACGGGTGCAATCCCAATGAACTCTGGTCAAGAATACACACTTGAGGAGGCAAGAAAGATGATTGAAAACAGTTTAGAGAAAAATACTTACAAGGTAAATTTTACCGGTGGAGATCCGCTAGCACAATCTGAAGCAGTAGCAGAGATGGCAAAATTTATTCAGCTAAAAAAAATTCCGACTTATCTCGAATCGTCATGCTACGATTGGGCAAAATTTGTACAGGTTCTTCCTTATATCGATTTTATTAAAATAGAATTTAAGACTCCGGATTCAGAATTCGTTGATTCAAAACATTATTCTAAACTCTTGGAAAATGAGCTTGAATGTTTGAAACTAGCTGTAAAATCAAAAAAAGTTACCTATATCAAAGTGGTAGTGAGTGCCAAGACCGAAGTTAATCCCTTTAAGGAACTTTTAAAGAAGGTTTTCGAGATTGCCCAAAAGTCATCACTTGCAGGATTTATAATACAGCCAAGCTATGGTATTGCAGAGCCAAGTTTGGAACAACTCTTAAGCTTTTATGATGAAGTTCATGCTTATTACAACGAAGTACGTATAGTACCTCAACTTCATAAATTCATAGGAGCACCATGATGAACAAAGAAAGAATCAAGCGACTTATTCGTGAGTTAATTGCTGAGATAGGAGAAGACCCAACAAGAGAGGGTTTAGTTGATACACCAAGCAGGATAGCAGACATGTACGAAGAAATCTTCAAAGGATATGACTCAGAGTCAGAACTAACTGTCAAGTTCTCAGAAGACTCGGATGTTGTTATTGCAAAAGATATTCAGTTTTATTCCATGTGTGAACACCACATGCTACCGTTCTTTGGAAAAGTAACAATAGCATACGCACCAAATGGCAAGGTCTTTGGAATATCAAAACTGGTTCGTCTCGTAGAAAAATATTCAGCCAGATTGCAGATACAAGAAAGAATTACCAAAAGGATTGCTGACGAACTCTATGGTGAAGGTGTTAAAGGTGTCATTGTGATAGCAGAAGGCGAACATCTCTGTATGAAGATGCGTGGAGTAAGAAATGATGCTATGGTGACAACGATAGCGTCAAGAGGTATTTATGATAAGAAAGAAGCACGATCCGATGTCATCAGTTTGATATATAGCGGCAAACCTAAACCAAATATCGTATAATCTGAAAAACTAAATAATAACATCAAATTCATCAACGACGTGGGAGCACACAACAACGTACATGTACCAAAAGAATCTTGGCCGGCCTTTTTGTGGTACGCCATCGAGTTTTTTATTGTATTGGGTGCAGGTATAGGAATCTCAGTAAGCTCGATAGATTATTTCAAGAAGATGGGCTTCGATGAATCCATGACAGACTGGATCTTTTGGGGAATCGTAGGTGGAGTATTTCTTGTATACTATCTTATTGTAAGGCCTCTTTTACTGAGAAGATCAACACTCTCACGAATATGAATTGAACCTGTATCTGGTTTTGTCTACGATGTTAGCTAGACAAAACGCCATTTTTCTATTATTACAAGACTCACATTTCCCACAATGAATCTTTGTATGAGAGTAACAACTCCAGGTTCTGAATATGTTATTTCCCAATTTTTTGTAACCAAGCTTCAGGAGATCACTTTTTGAAAGATTATCCATAAAAGGACTCCATATCTTAATTCGCTTTCTTATACCAAGTCTTATGCCATCGATCTCTCCTTGATTGAGTGCTTGAGTAAGCAATCTAGTAAAAGGCGGTCTGCAGTCAGGATACCTTTCATCTCCTTTGTGAGCACCATAAGCCACAAGAACTGCATCCTTTGAAAATGCCCAGGCAGATGCTATGCAAAGAAAAACAACATTTCTTATTGGAGCAACTATTGAATAATCAAACTCTGAAGGAATCTTCATCTTGGGAGATGTTAGAGCATTTGTTTTCTCATACAAATCTTTCATAAACTTGATATCCACTATCTTATGATCCGAAAATTTCAATAATCTTGAAAAACGTTGTGCCACCGATATTTCGTGCTGGGCTTTCTGACCATATGAGAATGTGATGCCATAAAGATTATACTTTTTTTGTAAATAGGCTGCAGTACAGACCGAGTCCAATCCTCCACTAAATACTATGATTGCTTTCAATTCTAATGCACTCGTTGGCTACCAAATAAAATGTTTAACTAAGCAATAACGAGCAGTGCTGCTCCAGACAATATCAAGGCCGCGCCAGTAATTACCTTCAATATATTGTTCCTACGAACGATCTCTCTAAAATATAGAATTCCCCAAGAAACTGCGAAAAGTGTAGCTGTTTGAGAGATAGGATAAGCAACGGTGATTCCTATCAAGCTGATACCTATCAATACACCTAAACTGCCTATGTTGAATAGACTTCCCGAAAGAATTCCTGCTGCCAATTCTTTCTTGATAAACCTTCTGGAAAGTAGTAGTAATGGTATTCCAATAGCGAAAATCGACAGACTCGAAGAAAAGAATCCTGATTGAAGTGAATGCGTAGCCTGCATGGGAATGACATATGAGCCTCCTATTAGGCCCGATGCTGCCGCAAGGAGATAACCTTTCTTTTGTCCCATTGAACTCTTTGCAGCGTTTGAGACAAATGGCAAACCCGCAAGTAAGAGACCTATTGCCGCAATAGCAAGAACCATGTAATTGAATTTTTCACTAAAAAACAAAATTCCCCACATAAAGGAAACAAGAATGCTAAAGCCAGCAAGAAATGGTGAAGTTCTAGCAAGTCCTATCAGCCTAACAGAATAAAGTGCTAGTATATTTCCAGCAGTCCAGATGGCTCCACTTAGCAGACCACTAGGCAAGATGTCAAATCCCCAAAAAATACCAACAGGAATTGCAAAAAGAAGTACCCCTATACCAGTGGCTCCTTGAAGCTGCCAGACATTTACAATGTTAACCTTTCTGACCGGAACAAAAAAAGTACCCCAACTTATTGCAGAAACGACAGCGGATAACAATCCTATGCCATTCAATGTAGTTCCACTGTAAGGGGTGTAGTATAACTCGGTTTCTATTGAGTTGTTTCTCTAAAGTTTAATTTCTTGTGTAATATTTCTTTGATATGCAATATCTAAAGGTTGAACGGGATAACGAAATTGTTCAAATTACAATTGATAGACCAGACAAACTCAACGCAATGAATCTTGATGTTATGGACGAATTTATCTCAATATTAGGTGAGTTGGATGATGATTCTTCAAAGGTGATCATAATCACGGGATCAGGGCAGACGGCCTTTTCAGCCGGTGCAGATATCGAATATATGAGCAGGATTGAACCGACCGAGGCAGAAAAATATGCATTAAAAGGACATGAGGTTCTTAATAAAATAGAAAAGATTGAGAAACCGGTTATAGCCGCAATCAATGGTTACGCTCTGGGGGGAGGCTGTGAACTCGCACTATCATGTGATATCAGATTCGCTTCTACAGACGCTCATCTTGGTCAACCAGAAGTCACATTAGGAATCTGTCCTGGGTGGGGTGGTACTCAAAGACTCTTACGAATTATCGGCCCAGCGCGGGCAAAGGACCTTATCTTTTCCGGTAGGAGAATTAGTGCAGAAGAAGCATTATCAATGGGTCTTGTCAACAGAATTTTTTCATCTGAAAGTCTGCTTTCAGAAACCAAAACATATGCAAGAACAGTAGCCAAGAATAGCAGCTTTGCAGTTGGCATATCTAAAATGTTAGTAAACAGAGGAATGGATACAAGTTTGGATACAGGACTTAAACTTGAAATCTATTCGTGGTCTTTATGCTTTTCAACTAACGAAAGGCAGCAAAGAATGAGAGCTTTTCTTGAGAAAAAATAGTTAGATAACACTTGCGCCCTTACTTGGTTTGCAAACTATTGTGGTGCATTTTGTTTTAGCAAAGGCAAAGCCTCTTTCCATAGCCTTGCAGATTTTTCTTGGATCAGCTGATTTTGAAGTAAACGCAATGATGGAGGGTCCAGCTCCACTTATTGTTACACCCGAAGCGCCAGCTGCAAGAGCATTTGTTTTTACTTTGTTAAACCCAGGAATTAGGTGCTGCCTTGCGGGTTCAACAATTATGTCCCTTATGGAACGACCTATTAGGTTAACGTCTTTTTTCATAAATCCCGCGGTGATGACTGCAGCGTTTGCAAGATTCTCCACATGGTCTGAAAGCTTGATTTGTTGAGGAAGAACACTTCTTGAAACCTTGGTCTTATTTTGAGGCACAGTAATTTTTGGAATGGCCACACAGAGGACAAGATCTTTAGGAGGATCTATACTTATGACATCAAGTGGATTTGTTCTTACTATGACAAATCCTCCCAAAACGGACGCAGCAACGTTATCGTAATGAATGGAACCAGCACTTGCCATCTCACCTATTCCTGCAAATTGAACTAGAGTATTAGAGTCAAGATTGAGTTCAAACAATGAATTGAAAGCCACAGCTGCTGCTGCTGCGGATGCAGCACTACTACCTATTCCAAATCCCGCAGGAACTCCTTTCTTAATTTTCATAGTAATGGCAGACTTTATCTTGAATTTTTTTGACATCTCCCTGACCACTAACCCCGCGGAATTTTTTTCCGGTTGGAGTGGAATGGGACTAGAACTTTGAATTGTAATTCCTTTTCCTTCCTTTCTTAACCGAATTTCATCATAATAGGCATCTAAGGCAAGTCCAAATACATCAAAACCTGGTCCCAAGTTAGCTGTTGAACACGGTGCTCTAACTGTCACACTTTCAGCCATTAATCCTCTACCTCTTCACCTAGGTTAAGAATCCGACTTAGCGCAGCTTGAAGATTGGTCATACCTTCCCCAGTAGCATTCGAAACGGGAATTAATCCCTGAGCAAATCCTCCTACATTCAAGCTCCTAAGAAGATTTATCGCAAGAGTATAGCTTTCACCATCAGCTTGCTTTGCTATGGCATCTTCTAAGCTTGCCATGTTTGTTGACCATTTCAGTATGTCTTTAATCTTATCTTCAATAAGATCCATCTTTGTAAGTATGTTTATTTGCGATAATCCAAGCCGCAACTTGACTGAGGTAGCTAGTAAAGCTATTGAAACAAAATTAGTCGGAGTAGTAAGCAGAGCTCCATCATGAAGAAACAGAGCAACCTTTTGTTCTGCTTCCAAATTCTGGGCAAAAAATGATCCGCTGGCTCTGAAAGCAAATAATTCTATCTGGCCAGGGGTATCCACAATAAGATAATCTGGGTTCACATTATCTACCTCACGCTGAAGTTCCTCTATCTTTGAAGCGACAAGATCATTTGCCATTATAATGGAACCGTTGGGGCCAAGATCATACTGTCTCATAATAGATACAATGTCTACATAATCCCGAACATCTACATCACACGTGTAAGGGAGATTCTCAACTGCGGGGTCAAGGTTTAGCATGCCAACAAAGGCACCATTTCTCGTATAGTAATCAAAAATCTTAGAGGCTAGAAGAGATTTTCCTGATCCCGCAGTTCCCACCATAAATATCGTCTTCATTTTTCTGATAAGTTATTTTATGTTGAGCTTATATTTCCATCCATGAATAGGGCATGCAATGAATTGGAAGCTCCTCGCACTTCCCGTTAGTATAGTACCATTTGTTATCATTGCTGTCACATTTAATGTAAGTATAGAAAATCTTCTTGCAGTTGGAATTATTCCATTTGCTGGAGCCGCAGTTGCAATGGCTTGTAAGCTGTTTACACAAGGGCTGAAATTCAATTATTTAGTCAAGAAATTCTTAGGGCCAGTCGATGTAAATTGGAAAACAATTTCTGTAAGGATAGGAAGCGAATTTGTTACTTCAACCACTCCATCTTTTGTTGGTGGCGAACTGGTAAGAATTGTGTGGTTAAATAAGAAAGGAGTGCCTGTCGGAAAGGCCTCATGGGTAACAATTATCGAAATTGTAACAGAAGTTTTGGTAGCAGGAATCTTTGCAATTACAGCTGCTGCATTTTCTTTTGCTTATGGTGCTTATATCGTGGGTATTGCGATACTGGCCGTAAGCTTACCAGTAACAGGAGTCTGGTCAACCCTTTTCTTTTTGTCATCGAAAAGAACATTTCAAGTTCCCCGTTGGATTTATAGAATTGCTGCGCGAGTAGGGAAGGAACGTTCTCAGAAATCTATTGATAAGGTTAACCTTTGGATGAAGGAAATTTGTGATATGAGTAGACAAACATTACACACTCAGCAGATCAAAAAAGCATTTGCAGTATCACTGATAATATCGATCTTTACCTGGTCATTTTATGGTCTATCGTTTATGATTATTGCAAACGGCGCGGGATATGTCATCGACTTTTTCCATGCGCTTATGGCTACAATGGCTTCTAACGCCATAGGGAACATACCCGTCACAATTGGCGGTTCAGGTCTCACGGAGTTTGGTATATGGGCCTACCTAGGACATCTAAATACTCTAACATTTGAAGCTACAAAGAATAGTCTTCAATGGAATATCGTGATAGCTTGGAGAATTGCAACTTATCACGTAGGTCTAGTAATAAGCTGGTTGTTTCTTATGAAGGTAGTATATCCAAATATCAAAAGCACTAAAACCGCATAGAAAGCACTTTATTTTCAAGATCTCATCTTTTCCTTGTGAATTACTCGGGTAAAATTGTAATAATAACCGGTGCTTCAAGTGGAATCGGTGAGGAATCAGCAGAAGAATTTGCTAAGAGGAATGCCAGTCTGGTACTTGTATCTAGAAATAAAGATAGATTATATGAAACTGCAAAGAAACTTTCGAAGTACAACTGTAAGGTTTTGGTCTATCCCTGCGATGTTTCACAGAAAGACCAGGTAAATCAGATGAGCAAAGTTGTCCTTGAAAAGTTTGGTACAGTTGATGTACTTGTAAATAACGCAGGCTTTGGGATATACGGAGTAGTAAATAACACAAAACTGGAAGAAATCGAATCTCAGATCTCAACTAACTTTCTTGGCATGGTATACTGCATCAAAGCATTCTTACCAAAATTGTTAGAACAAAAATCTGGTCATATAGTCAACGTAGCATCTGTAGCTGCAAGCTTTGGTGTTCCAGGCATGGCGACATACTGCGCATCGAAATTTGCCATGTTAGGTTTTTCAGAAGCTCTACACCACGAGTTAAAGAGAACTGGGGTTGGAGTAACTGTTGTAAGTCCTATAATGGTAAGAACTAACTTCTTTAGCCACAAGTCATTTAACAAAATGCCACGATACTCTGCTACTTCTCTTAG
>VBPL01000079.1 GCA_005877205.1 Nitrososphaerota archaeon | reverse complement strand
ACTCTGTAATTGTATTGTGTACCTGCTGCCAGACCCGTATCATCATAGTGGGTTGTGGAATTTGTTGTATTGACTACAATTGTAGAAAAACCTGCGCCTTGTGGACTTTCTCTATCTATCTTGTACCATGTTGCGCCTGTAGATGTTGACCAATTAAGACGTATTTGAGAGTTTGAGATGGCGCTTGTCGTTAACGTTGAAGGTGCCAGAGGAATTTGACTAGTATTATAATAAATAAGCAAGTTAGGAAATGTTGTCGCCAGTCCAAGGGCTGATGCAGTTGATGGACCTGCACCATAGGTATGTGGAAACCATAACTTCTGCACAGCTACAGATTTGAAGACAGTGACAAATGAGCTGCTGTCAACTTCAAACCCAACCCATACTATACCGTTACTTGGAGTTGTGGCACTAGTTGTTAATGATATACTCTGGATCCCTCTACCTGGCACGGGAATGGATGCAGATTCGGCCAACAAATTATTTGGCAATCCCGCATTGTCATCAAAGACTTTCACTCGTATGTTTCCAGCTGCTGTAGCTACATTGATGCCAACTGCTGTTATTTTTGCACCAGCGGGTACATTTGTAAACTTGCCCACGAATAAATCTCCAGTCCAATTAGTAGTAGAGAAACCAGTTTGGTTGTTGTTGATAGAAACTGTACCTGTAGGAGTACTAGCGCTTACTTCTTCCATCACAAATGCACTTAGAAATATAATTAACAACAGGCTACCTGCTCTATTTTTTTCCATTGCGTGAGGTGGTTGAAGTTAGTTTTGATAAAAGACCGGGTGTGTGTCATGATCATACACATTGTTCTAGAGCTTTTGTCTGTTATTTCATTCCAGAAAAGTCTTCTATTGATATAAGAGATGAATAGGAAAGATATGAATTCTCGTTTCAGTTTTTTATTGAGCACAAAATCAAGTTTGATTTATAAAAATTTGTTATGAAATAAAGAACTAAACTAGTATTATTAAAAATAAATTACAGATCAATATGAGATGTAATAAAATATTACATACCGTAATAAGTTAATTTTTTAGGTCATACAAATGTATACCGCAACGCATTTTAGAATATGTCCAGTTGACCGGAATTAAGTATTTTGAAATTGGTTCAATAGAGGATCATTTTGTCAACGTCATGGTAATGAGTTTATTTCTCTAATGCTGAAATATTTGTACTGTGAACTAATATTGGTATTACGTATAAACGCGGATGGATTGGCTTCAAATATTATTTTATTTAGAGATTCATTGCAAGTATTCGGCGGAGCATCTTGTGGTTCGGAAAATTGAGCATAGAACTTTGTTTAAATCAATCTTTTCTAAAGCAAAGAGCAACACAAAATTCTTGCTGATTACTGCATTTGAGAATATTTCTAAATGCTTCACTACTGACAACAAGACGTACAAGCCCAATAACACTAAATATTGGTCACAGTTCGATTAAAAACATGAATGAACGACTAGCCATCTATGGAGGAATTGCCGCAGCCGTTATCATAATGTCAACCGCGGTATTTCCTTTCTGGAACCTTTTTCCCAAGATGATCACAGAGAAAGTGAAAGTCGTGTATGTTGACGAGACAGGCTGTACGGTGGAAACTACTGATGGTCTAATAGTAAAGATACCTCCATGTAATGCAAAACCAGGGGAGAATATCAATGCTACATATGATGAAAAGATAAAAGAACGACGAAAACAGATCTAATCTCTAAAGCAGTTTCAAGTTTTTAGTAACTTTATCAATAATTTCTTCTGGAGCTGGTCCAACAGACATGCAAGTTATTGTTCCAGGTTCAATTTGTGTATGACCTGCATCGGTCACCACAGACCACGGCAAATCAAGAGATATCACATGTTTTTTTATTTCCTCCAATTCAGACAAGCTTGAAACTTTGACAACAACTTTTTCCTGCCCTGATCTTTCCCATTCATCATACCAGCCCCTGCGGGATTTTCGCACTTTCTCTGCACCTAACACGCAAGCATGTCCTACCTGTGCTGCAATCTTACCCACGCCCATACGAAGATCTTTTCTTACAACTATTACTTGTTTAATGGAACCCATATGAATTTTGAATAATATTAGTACATGTTAAACTTTTGAATTGAAATAAATAATTGTAGAAAACTAACAAATCGTGGATTACGATGTAATTGTTGCAGGTGGAAGTGTAGCTGGGCTCCTATGTGCACGAGAGATAGCAAGGCACGATCACAAAGTTCTTGTCATTGAAGAAGATTCTGAGATTGGCACTCCAGAACATTGCGGAGGTGTGGTCAGCATCTCAGCAATGGATGAGTTGGGAATAATTCCAATGAGGTCTACTCTTGATAACAAGATAAGGTCTGCTACAATCATATCACCATCTGGAATGAAATTTACATTAGACGCAAGACCTCAACAAGTCATAGTTTTGGATAGACGCGAGTTTGACAAACAAGTTGCACACCAAGCAAAAGTTAATGGAGTGGAGATTCGCGTCAAGTCATCACTTAGAGAAATAACCAAGGAGGGCGTAAGAACATCAGATGGAGAAATAAAATGCAAACTTGTCGTAGATGCCAGAGGTGTTTCATCATTGATTCAAAAAGATAGAACTGGAATACTTCAGTCAGCTCAGTATGAAGTATACGCGGACTGGATTGACAAAGAAAGAATCGAGGTTTATCTTGACCAAGAAAAATATCCGGGATTTTTTGCATGGGTCATACCGACAAGAAGTGATGAAGCTAAGGTTGGAGTTGCAGGTAAGGGAATCAATGCGGCAGCTGTCTTAGAAGATTTCCTTAAACGCAAAGGAAAAGGCAAATATTCAGCAATAAGGAAGATATTCGCTCCCATATGGGTAAAAGGCCCAATCAAGGAATTTGTAACAAGAAACATAGTAACTGTTGGTGATGCAGCAGGCCAATCAAAACCGACAACTGCTGGCGGGATATACTCTTGTGGCATCGGAGGCATACTTGCTGGTAACTCAATTTCTAAATTCTTAGAATCAGAAAATGAAAGCCAGTTATTAGAATATCAAAAATCCTGGCTGAAAAAATTTGGTAAAGAGTTCGAACACATGCTTCTTGCACGTTCACTACTTGAAAGGCTTGATAACAAAACAATTGATCGATTATTTGAATCAATTACGCCAGAAGTGTTAAATGAAATCTCAAAGGAAGGAAGTTTTGATTTTCATACTATATCTGTTGCAAAACTTTTAGGTGTAAAAGGATCGGCCAAAATTGTTCAAGCAATTCTTGGAAATGAGTTGAGACGACTCTTGACTTGAGACAATGATTGATAAGGAAGATATAAATTCGGTAGAAATTCAGCTGTTGACATGTCGTCATCCATAGCATTACCAGTGTGCAGCTCATGCCACAGACCCATAATGCCTAATGATAAATGTGTAAAATTCAACTGCCCTGACTGCGGGTCCATGCTGCTTTGGAGATGCGAAAGTTGCAGAGAGGCGGCAAGACCTTACAAATGTAAATCATGCAATTTTGAAGGACCTTAAAAATGACACGACTTTCGTTACGAGCAAAAATTCTACCAACCGGAACAGAAATAGATCTTGATAACGTAGCAAATAAGATCGGCATGTCGTTAAAAGAGGGCATAACACTTTCAAAATATACAAAAGAGCCACTTGCTTTTGGTCTCTACTTTATTAATGCGGAGTTCTCCTTAGATGACAGAGAAGGACAAATGGATTCGCTCGAAAACATAGTCCGATCAGTTGAAGGTGTGAGGGAGTTCGAAGTACTTGGTATGAGTCGAACTTCTGTTAATGTAAAGTAGGTGTTTTCTTGGTAAGAAAAGACGAGCTACTCCAAATGCGGGTTGGGGAAGCAAAGCAAAGGGACGTAGGTAAAAGACGAGCCAGAGTAGAACCTGAAGCAATGCAATTTCTTAAAGTGGAGGCAGGCGACATGATAGAGATCATAGGAAAAAGATCGAGTTGCGCTATTGTTTGGCCTGCGGATGACGATAACAAGGCGCCTGATATGATACGAATCGATGGCCAGACTAGGAAAAATGTAGGTGTAGGAATAAACGATCTAGTGAATGTGAGAAAGGTTTTAGCAAAACCCGCAAAGAGCGTTGTCCTAATGCCTGTCAATGGAAATGTCACAGTAGACAAGGAATTTACCGATTTTGTCAAAAACAGACTTAAAGGATTGCCACTGTCTGAAGGCGATGAGATATCGGTCATGATTCTTGGCAATTCGATGGACTTTAAGATTCACAAGATATCGCCAAAGGGTGTAGTCAAGATAGAACGTGCGACCTCCCTTACTATTCTCACCGAGACTTCCACTGACAAGAAGATAAGGGTCACCTATGAAGAAATAGGAGGTCTCAAAACACAAACAAAGAGAATGAGAGAAATTGTAGAATTACCACTCAAACACCCCGAGGTCTTCAACAGGTTAAACATAGAACCGCACAGTGGAATTCTTTTGTATGGTCCACCTGGTTGTGGCAAGACTCTAATTGCCAAAGTACTTGCTAGCGAGTCTGAAGCTAACTTCTACTCTATTAATGGACCTGAAATAATGAACAAGTACTACGGAGAAACGG
>VBPL01000075.1 GCA_005877205.1 Nitrososphaerota archaeon | reverse complement strand
GGTATCGCATATTCCCTTGTAATATTCATAAAATCCACCCTTGGAATAAGCACTTGCAGTAAAGGTGGGAATGATAACCACAGCTTTTTTCTTGTCATCAAATACAGAAACCTTGCGCAGCTCGTCGGAATACTGTTTGTGAAAACTCTCGTCAAGTTTGACTAGTCCTGTTTTAATGAGATATTGTATCGTTTCTATAAAGTACCTGTCTGAGACCTTGCCTAGGCTCCAGTAGTAAGCTATGTTTTTTACCGATAGGGGAACCTGTTTCTCGGTTATTTGTACCGGTGTATACTGGACTGGAATTATCTTGGTATTGACTGACCACTCGATCAAATTTACAAATTCCGAGTCAGAAATTTCGCCTTCTGCCCACCATTTTGAATCGGTTTTTAGCCATGGTGAAATGTTACCTTTTTCTGCAAAGACTGGTGGATGAAATACCACAAATAAAGAAAATATTATTGCAAACGTTGCAACCTTTTTCAACTAGAATAAACGCGCCTTGCCGTTGAAATAAGCATTACTCACGATTTGTAATTATTAACTAGGAATCTCCGGGACAAATCCATCTTAAATCTTAATAGTTCGGGCTATGATCTATTTGTCAATTGACAAAGTCCATCTCTTTTGGATTGATGGGACTACTCTTTATTCCAGTTATCAGTGTTGCATGGGCAACCACAGACCTTTCTACTCTTGGAAGCCCGGATGTTACCATCACACCAAATTCCGGTCCTCCCGGAACAAAGATTACCATAACAGTAACAAACCTTCCAGATATATCAAAGGAACAGTATCCATACCCTGAGCTTTACATTTACCTACCATTTTCGCAGCCTTTTGGTGTAACAGTTGCAAGCCACTGCGGGGGGCAAGACTGTCTTCCAGTTTATACACATGATGACGCACTAAGCCACAACGCTGCAGACCGCACCATTACATTTTCATTGTTTAGTAGTACCAATCCAAAACCGGTCTATCTTAACGGATTAGAAAACTCTGTCTGTGATGTTATAATGAATGGAAAGACTCTTGAGAGGTTCTCTACTGTATGTAATACAAAAGACGAACCTACAGGCACTTACAAGATCAAGTTTGCTTGGACGCTGGAAACTGATTTCTCACAGACTTATACTGAAAAGGTACTACAGTTTACGGTGACGCCAGGTTCTCGACAGCCTGAGCCTCAAGCTGTAAACACTGCAAATGATATCATAAAACAATACCAGAACGGCGAGATTACAGAGGCACAGTTTGAGAGCAAGCTAAGGGCATTAGGGTGGAATGACGAACAGATAAGGCAGGCAAAGGCTGTCATTGGCAAACTTCACCAAAGTGGATCTCCAGCACCTGAACAAATGCAGCAGATTCAACAAGGTGTTCAAAAAGCAGCAGAGCAAGCAAACTTACAGGCCACAGAAAAGACTATAGAGCCAGCAGCACCTGGACCAAATGTAGAGACCATTCCAAGTCCATCCTCACATGAGAAATCAGAAAAACCGACTGTACAGGCAGACACTGTAAACACATCTCAAAATAATCCATCTTGGTCTGTGATTACTATAGGCGCAACTGTTGGGGCTGCTGCTGCAATAGCAGGCGGCATTTTTGCAGTAAGGAAACGAAAAGTTAGAAATTAGGCACGATATCTAAATTACAACATTGGACCTAGTCATATCAGATATCCACGCAGATATTGATGCACTGGATAAAATACTAAATGTTGCTTCAAGTAAAGAATTTACAAAAAAGCATGGTAAATTTTCCAGAATAATAAATCTTGGAGATATTCTTGAGCGCGGTACCCACCCAAAGGAGGTTATTGCAAAATTAAAATCACTTGAAAAAAGTTATCCAATCTTATCTGTCATGGGAAACCACGATGAAGCATTTCTGTATAAGAGAATGGTTAGCGGAAGTTCATTTGCAAGTATGGATGCACATACACAGCTAAATGACGAAGACATTTCATTTTTCGAGCAAAATAGTGACGGAACATTTGGCAAGCAGGAGTTTATGGATCAAAAAAATGGTCTATTCTGCGTTCACGGTGGTCCACTTGATCCAGATAAAATAATGCCAAAAAACGCACTAGATGATTCCTGGTTGTATCAAAGGACATGGCAGAGACTTACAGATGAGGACTTTGAGTTCTTTAACTATTACGGGTATCACTACAAGGCCTCCTCTGCCTTTGCTGAAGTAAAGAAACATTTGAAAAATCACATCATTTTGTGCGGCCATCAACATCTTGAGGCAGCTATGGTACAGGATAGCCATATACATGAGATCTATTCTGCCTTGAGACCGACAAAAGAAAAGATCTCAGACCACATACTAGATACAAGAGAGATCGAGATAAATCCATCAAGCAATTATCTAATAAGATTGGGTTTGGGTGGACCGGAAGGCTACTATCGCAATGGTTCTACTGTTCCACACTTTGCAATAGTGGAATACAATCCCAAAAAAGTAGTTCTGTTTACAATAAATCCTTAAACTCATTTAACAGAATGGAACCATGAGCGCAACAGAGACACTAAGAAATGATAAAATCAAAGACTATCTAGAACAAACTCCTTGGATGAAAGGCTAGCGCTTTTCAAAGATTGATTTTACTTTTGGATAAACCGCAACTTGCCTTTGCTCTAGTTCCAATTTTTGTTGCATGAATCTAATACAAGGGCAGAATTATTATATATCATCACCTTAGTATGCTAACTATACATACTATTATGAGCAACATCGTTAATTTACGTGTACATATTGCTCCTGTCGGCTTTGAGATTGACAGGATTGCGCTTGCTGCAAGACAGATGAGGGCAGACAGGGTTTGGCTTTTGATGCATGCCGACCCTTCAAAGGACAGGGCACAAGGTTACATGGAAAAGATAAAGGTTCAACTAAAAAAAGAAAAGATAGGAGTCCAGATATCATATACTGACAGATTTGATTTATTCAAGATACTAAAAGCAGTAAGAGAAATTGTTGAAAAAGAAAAGGGAAATGACATTTTTATAAATTGCTCGTCTGGCTCAAAGATCCAAGCTATTGCTTGTATGATGGCATGCATGATGTTCCAAGGAAAAACAAAGCTTACACCATATTATGCGGAACCACAAAGCTATGCAAGTGTAAAAGGAGAGCAGCTTTCTTCAGGATTGAAAACAGTTGTCAAGCTACCCGCGTACGAAATTCATACTCCAAAATCCATCTTGGTCCAAGCATTAAAGATCATACATGATCATGGCGGAAAGATAACTAAAAAAGAGATGGCCAAGCTTGCAGATGAAAAACGATTAATCGTTGTAAATGCAAGAGAAGAAAACTTTCAGCAGGCTAGATTTGCAAGTCTGGACAAGAACATAATTCAGCCTCTTCTGGACGAATGGAAGTTTATCGAAGTTGAAAGACTTGGAAGAACGCGCTGGATTAGAATGACCCCAGAAGGACGTGGAGCCGTAGAATTTCTAAGCTAGCCCCTTGTTGTAAGTTCTGGCTTGAGAGTCCAAGCTATCCCCATTCCAATAAATGGAATAGATATCAGTGCAGCAATTCCCAAATAGGTCCAATATTGCTGGGACTGCTGTGGATTGGGATTTGACCACAGGAAAGGTACTGGCAAGGCAGACGCAAACCAGATTATTGAGAGCATGATAATTATCTTAAGCGCACGCTTTTTCTTTGGTGTCACACTCTAACTTGGGGGCTGGTTCTATTAATTTTATTACGATGATTATTTGGTTAAGGAACCTCCATCTATGGGTAAAACGGCTCCCGTAACCCAGGAGGAGTCTTCTGAAACAAGGTACAATATGGCTTTGGCAACATCTTCTGGCACCCCAATTCTTCCTATTGGATGTTCGGCATCTGCCATAGATCTCTCGGCCTCAGTTCTTAAATATGGCTTTGTCATCTCAGTTTCTACTATTCCAGGGCAGACGCAATTTACACGAATCTTATACTTGGCATATTCTATGGCCCATGCCTTTGTTAGTAATACCATTGCAGCTTTTGACGCAGAATAAGCATCTGCTTCAAAGTTCGCAAATGATTTCAATCCTGCGCTAGACGAAACATTAACTATGCATCCGCCATTTTTCATCATATACGGAATTACTGCCTTTGTAAACCGAAACTGCCCTGTTAGGTTGACATCAATCACTTCGTTCCACTCGCTTTCAGAAATTTCATGTAATGGTTTTACTTTGGGAAAGATCCCCGCATTGTTTACTAAGAT
>VBPL01000074.1 GCA_005877205.1 Nitrososphaerota archaeon | reverse complement strand
TAGGTTCCAATCAGACTTTGAAAGGCCTGCAGCCAGATGCTTGAGCCCTGTAGGCTCGAAATCTAAATTCAGGGTTCGAGCCCTTATGGATTTTTGAACTGACAGTGGGCACGAGAACTCGGAACTTTTTTCTGTTTTTAATTTCTTGAGTAACCTTGTCTACTAGAGTGAATTCCCAATCAACATGCGCTCTTGGACATTGAGGGAATTCATCACCCATTCTGGACATCATCATTTCAAAAAGATCCTTGTTTTCCAATTATATTCAAAGTAATGAGGAAAATGGAGTCTTTATGTTTGGCGTTTTAGATGGGCAGTTATCTGAAAAGATAATTTTGCATCTCAATAAAAAACTAAACTCGGATTAAGAGCAAGTCCTGTAAAGTACACGCCTTTTGCATATGACAAGGAAATGCAGTGACAAGAAATTTGATGAGAGGAAAGTAAATCATCCTAGAAGATTATTCTATAATGCTTTGTCAGAAAAATATTCTATCTTAAATAACAAGAAGTAACAGAAAACACTGACAAAGCTTCTTCAGTAGGCCTATCCATATAATACAACAGGAATGAAAACAATGATGACATGGTATTCGCATTTGATTCAGAAAGGAACTCACATAATAGGAATTTATCCAAATGATCAAGCAAAACTTGATGCTGCCCTTGAATTTCTAAAAGACGGATTGTTCCGTAACGAAACCGTAATGCTAGTAACTGATTTTATGTCAAAAGCCAAGATCCTAAATAAGATGGCGCACAAATGGAATATTGACGCCCAAAGCCTTGTTGAATCTAGTGATATTATTGTAAAAAGTGTTTCAGAGTTTTACTTTGGAAACGGCAGACCAGATCCCAAGAAAATCAAAGAACAGTGGAATGGGTTGGTAATACAGCTTCTAGATGAGGGTAAAAGTGGCCTACGTGTGTTTGAAGATACCGGACCTTTTTTCAAACACGGATTTGCAAAGCAGCTAGTTGGCTATGAATCTATTTTAGAGGAGAAATTTGATTTACCTCTAACTGTTGTCTGTGCCTATAGCTATGAAGATATAGATGCGCTTAGTGCCACGCAGTTTGCAACGTTAAAAGAACACCATGGTTTAGTGTGGGCCTAGGTTTCATTAATCAAATAGCGTGGTTCCTTGTGGCCTGCTAGACTAGCAGGACCTCCAGCTAAAACTACAGTACCAGAAAGCGTTCCATTTTTTCCATGAATATCACTATTAACAAGGGATGATTCACCAAATGTTCCCCAGCCTCGTTCAACAAGTATTTGTGCCGTTTGTTTGGTTACACATGCTGGAAAACCGTCTTCAGATTTTATCACTAGCTGTAGATCTTGTTTACAGACTACATTATGTGAATCTATTCCAAACCTTAATTGTTCTAGTGGTGAAGAAACCGTTTGTGATTTGGTAGCATCAAGCATTGAATAGAAAATCATACCGACAGTACCCCTGTTATCTGAGAGATTTGCATGGTAATCTGCAATTTGTGTTGGCACAAATCTCCACTTTACTGATTCCGGTCCACTACAAGCCTTCATCTGCAAGCTTTGCGTCTGATTGAAAACCTGTTGTCCTGTATCTTGATCTTGTATTGTCAGAGTTACATGAACATCTCTTGGTTGAGTACTAGTGTTCCACACATCATCGTCATGGAATATTGTGGTGTGATCAGTCAATGGGATATACGGTGAACTTTCATTTGTATCTGTTATGTAAATATGCGACGAAGGCCAGTGAGGGGGTAGGATGATTGTATCACACGTTTGTGATGTATCAAGTGCAAATGCCGGATAAAATGAACCAGAAATCATAATTAAAATAGTAAAGAAATACAAAATGTTCATCATATGTCTGGACTGGACTGGCATTGTTTAAAAAATTGGCGCAGGATTCTTCTAGTTTTTTAGCATGACTAAGTGCCAACAAGACTCTAAATGGAATAATTAAGATATTTCATGTGAATTTTTCAGATCAATTCAGTGTCTTGTTTACACCGAACCATGTAGACGCCTATGATTCATCAATTCAATTTCATTTGACAACACATATCCGCACATCTCACAACTTAGCAAATCCAGATCTTCAATTGTTACTTCTTTGGACAAAAGAAAATGTGTAGAGTCCAGATTGCGTATCTTGTATTCTGTTCTCACTGTTTCCTTGAGAAAGAGGTTCACAGTATTTTCTACATTGGTCTTGTCTACAGTCACAAGTGATTCTTCTGCCTTTGCATCAAATCCAAGATTTTTTAGATAGTTTTCTAGTTCAAGTGCAATTTCATTGTCACCTGCACAATCTATGACTGTCAAAGGTGATCTCTATTTTGGTACAGTTTGTAATAGGTTTTCAGGAACATTAGTTAGTAAGAGTTTTCATTTTATCTTAAACACGTTCCCGAAAAATCAAGGATCTTAGTGTTTCCAATTCCAGTGACTAATGGAAAGTTGTATGCAATGTAATTTGTACCTGCATCATCAGATGAGACATCCGTAGTTGCTCCATAAACGACTGGACTTAATCCATAATATCCATCGCTTAGATTTTCTGCCAAGATAGAAAATGTATAGGTTCCATTGGAATTAGCTGGAATACTTACAGAATTTTCCTTGACATGAATTCCATCTATTCGAAGCCAAGGCGTATTTTGCATCTGACTGTTGTCTGTTACATCCCAATTGCATGCGTCAGAACCAAATTTGAATCCAGGATTTTTCACAAACTTTGTAGCTGTGCTGTCTTTGTAGTCAAACCAAAATCGAGCTGGTTTATCAAAAGTGCGTATATGCAAAGAAAAGGTAGCATTGTGGCTGTTTGTACCCATGGAATATGATGTGATCGTCGTGTTTTGAATATCATAACTTAATTGTTCATGCGATACTGTTTTGATATAATAGATCCCAACTCCATGTAGACCTGAAATTTTATAGGTGTATGTCATGGATGGACAATGAAATACCTGGCCAATCCATGGAAAATCATCTGTTATTATTCTTGATTGGTTGTCATATCCTACGGCAAACGGCATCCCTCCACAAAAAAATGATATTCCATAAAATCCTCTTTGGTTGCCTGTTGATATGGTATACACAACGGTACTATTTCCTTTAGAAATGTTGTCAGGAGAAGCATAATACTGGATATCTGCTTGACGCGACAAGTTGTTTGCCTCAAAGATACGTATTTGTGCTGTAGCTTGTTGGTTTACATTGGTATAGTTTACGCATATCATTCCTGTTGAGTTTTGCGGCATGTACAGCACTGGAACATACCCAGTTGTTATCACAGTACCGTTTGGATAGACTGTACTTGTGCTAGTTGGTTTTCCTTCATATCGAGTTTCACATGGTGATAGATTGATTGGGTTTAGTGGTTTAACTATGTGTGGAGCTCTTTTTGAAGGAACCATTACTGATTGGGCCCAGCCTCTCTTTACCAATTCATCTGATGCTTCTTGCCTCACACATGCTGGGGATTGGTCTTCTGATTTTATTAGATGGATGAAATTAACTCTGCATTCTACATCCAACGTGGAAATTCCTAGCCTGAGCTGTACTAAAGGATTAGGTAAAACAGCATAGTATAGAACACCAACGCCATATTGATCAGTCGAATTATTGGGACTTACTCTGAGATTGTAATTGTCTTGGCTTTGAAAGATGTCTGGCATCTTAAATGAATAATAAAATGTACCTTCTTGTGATGATTGGAAATTATCACAGCACCAGCGTTCTCTTGTTCTGGAATTATCGATGGATAGTGTTAGATCGTTGCCATACTTTTGTATCAAATAATTGTCTTCTTTTCCTGAAATTGTTATCAGGTCGCCTTTTTGGTATACCTCGCTGTTTGCTTTAATGTCCATGTGAATAATTGGTGGGGGACCAGGAGGAAGATAATTTCCTTGAACTGGTATGCCAGTCTCATAATGAATCGTAAGATTTTTTCCATTCTCGGTTGTTTGTAGTGGTGTAATCCATCCTCCATTTGGAGTCTTTATTGCACCAGGAGGCATTTGATTTGAAGAGCTTGAAACATTTTGAGCAAATGTCACATGATATGAAAACAGGATCAAAACTGCTAGAACTGTAATTACTGAAATTTGTAGAGTTTTCATTTTTTCATTTCTCAATACGGAATGATATCAAACCCCACGTCTGGAT
>VBPL01000029.1 GCA_005877205.1 Nitrososphaerota archaeon | reverse complement strand
TTCGCATCTCAGTTATGGCTCCTTCGGTACGTACAATTAATAGAATATCATTAATTTTAATAATATCCGATAATAGGTCTTTTATCATGTTTTGTTTGCTTTGGTCTCACATAATTAAACCATGATCAAAGCTTAATCCTTCAGAAAAGAGAATTTTACGTTGTAATGGTTTTTGTGTCCCTTTAACGTCATAATATCATGTCCATACGCTGTGCGGATTGTGGTTGCTTTCCTGAAGATTGTAAGAGAAGCAAATCAAACGGAGAATGTCCAAACTGTACAATGGACCAATGTTGTTGTCTAATCAACAGTGATTCATAACTCAGATTATTATCTTAAACAATTTCCAACAAATCATAACTTGTTGAAAAAATTGAAGTTTTGTAGCTAATACGATAATCCGTTTTCAATTATAACGAAAGAGGTCCATGTCCAAACGATACAATTACTGCGTTTATTCCGTCAATCAAACTTGTAATTGCAGGAGTAGAAGCCTTGTTTTTTACCAATTCAGGTTTTATGGCATTAAGATAATACAATATCTTTCGTATCGTCTTTGCTTTTTTTGTCTTCGACAATGACGAGTCCTTTACGTCCTTGAGATTTGCCGATATGTCACAAAGTTTTATCAGCTTTGCCTCAACGGAAGATTCTCTCAATTGTTTCACGTATTGCTCTTCTTGTCTGCCTTTTGACAATCCCCTGTCCTTTGATAGTGACAACACCAAGACAGCAACTCTTGAACCAAACCTTTGGTCAATATCATCAAAACTTGTACGAGTGTCTTCTATGATATCGTGAAGCCATGCGGCACACAAAACATCATTATCTGTTACTCCAAGATTTTTGAGTCTGGCTACAACTCCTGTCAAGTGCTCATGATATGTAGTGACGCCATCTTTTCTTAACATGCCAGAATGCCTTTCTTTTGCAAAATTTTCAGCATCTAGTAATTTTGGCATCTTCGCGTATCTATGCACACGTCTATATCCTTAATGAGACTTTTTCTAAAATTGTTCCAAAATATAACTGGGTCTTACAGGACTCAAATCTCCAGTGGGTTCTGACATGTGCGAATCTGACTAGATTTTTATGTTAGTTCCTTGGTCACGCCTTGTTTTTCCAAAATAATCCAACATGCATTCTTCATGAGTGTACCTGATTATCTCACATGATGTCTGGCAAAACCAACAGGTTCCTTTACGCAGTACTGGAGGATCAGCAGCTATGACTTCGAGTAATTCTTTTGCCAGCTCATCTCTGGTTGGTTCATATCCACGCAGAACCTCCTTTTGTAACATAGCACTAAGTGTACATTGCCGAGGCTAAAAATGAGGATGTGTGCCATACGTTTACTGGCTACTTCTAATAATAGAATATTTTTCTATTTCTTTAATATAGAATATTTGTCTAAAAGCTCAAGCATGTTAGAATCGTAATCCTTACAAGATTACGAAATAAGACATGTTATGTAGGGCCTTACAGGTCTTGCTATTATCCAATTTACAGGAAATGTGAAAAGTAATAAAATTAAAGACTTGAATAAATTTCCACCATGATGGGTTCGTAGCACACCGTATTAGACGCCACTCAGGTTCATTCCCGATTACATCAAAGCAGAATTGTAACAAATCATCATGTTTGAAATTTTTTAAAAGTGTTTTGACCCTTCCTTCAAGTTCTTTTCTCCTTTTTTCTTTCCTAATGGAAAATAACCAAGTCAATGTTAGATTCAAGATTCTAGTGTATTACTAGGAAATTAACTTTCCAACAAATCATAATCCTGTAGTTGGAATACCTATGCCAAAGTAAGATTTGACATGAGGTCTGTAAAAATAATAAATAATTAATGCGCCAATAGCTGCTCCAAGACCAGAACTTATAATATTTGATAAATTTGGAGATGACCAAATACTTAGAGTACTACCAACAGTCATTCCTATGAGATACAAGACAATTGAAGTCTTCCATGCCCACTTTCTACCCCTGAGCATTCCAATTGAAATAATGAAAGAAGCCACACCCTCTACTACAAGGAAGCCTCCAAATGCATAATGGAAGGGCGCTGAAAATAATATTGAAATTGTACCCAAGTCATTGTGTTGATTTGCCAAGTATGGAGAGATTATCATGAGGAATAAACCCATGATGGGAGCAAAGATTCCTCCAATTATTCCGAGGACCGAAAGTACCGTGATCCCACGAGGTCTTTTTGGTTTAGTTATTGAAGGTTGTCCAGCTTCCATATTTATGATTCGACTTTAAGACTAATAATCTATATATGTTCTAATCGAGTACAAATTTGTGTATCCTATTCGGTTCTCCAACAAATCATCATTTTCTAAACACTATTGATGTGGATAATTTCAAGTTCCTGACTATCTCTATCCCTTTTTGTTCTCCCAAACATTCCTACAAAAAAGTGGTCAGGATTTCTTTTTTCAATTTCCTCTGGATAGACTAAAGTATACATATTAGGACCATATCCAGTTACCAACCAAAGTTTCGGTTTTTCAAGTTCTCTAATACTGAAGTCCCCTGCTTCCGAACCTGGATGGACTGGTCCGAATTCCTTCATACGCTTGATAGCTTTTTCAGCTAAATTATCTTCAGTATTTAGGTTTTCAAAGGTTACAAATGTGCCATTTGCAAATAATACCCAATTTTTAATTTTTGGATTGATAAGGTATTTGATATGGCGGATCATCGTTTCTTTTTTACCCATATTATACCCAAAAGACTATGAAGATTCTGGTTTGTAGAACTGCGTTAGAAGCTGAGGAAAAATACGAATCTGAAATTGAATTATGGATCATTTACACGAGGGTAATACAAGGTCTTCTTTGTAGCTGCTAAATTTTGTATCACCTCATCTTTGAGGTGTAATATGCGAGGGTCGTTTGGATTAATTTCTAGAGCCTTGTCAACGCAATTCATAGCCTCATCAATTTTACCCAAGCAAGCAAGTGCCCTCGCTTTATTATCCAATAGCTTAACATTTTTGGGATCGATTTGTAATGCCTTGTCATACCACCTTATTCCTTCTTCACAATCGCCTTGCAAGACAAACGCACGTCCTTTTCTATCCAATGCATCAAAATGTTTTGGGTCAATTTGTAATACTTCATCAAAATGCTCTATAGCTTTTTCATATCTGTCTATCCTGTAAAATCGAAATCCTTTTTCAAACAATGCATCAGTATTCTTTGGATCAATTTTTAATACTTCTTCAAGAGGTTTTTCTTTTTCATATTGGCGTTGCGCCCTCTGCTTACTATATAATGAATCAACATTCCTTGGATCAATTTGTAATGCCATTTCGTAACACCTGATTGCTTCTTCATATCTGTCAAGTGTACATAGCACGTTACCTTTGCTGTTTAACGCCTCGGCATTCCTCGGATTAATTTGTAATATCGCATCATAACACTCGATTGCCTCTTCATCTTTGCGACTGAAGGCAAGCACTTCTCCTTGGGATTGTAATTCCCTAACTTTAGTATGTTCTGATGTCTTGTGCTCTCTCTTCCAGAACTTCATGCAAAATATTACAATTTCTTCAATATAAGAGATAATTAGCTAATGTTACAAGTACTACATAATTATTAGAAAGAATAAACTAGGTATGAATGTGATATGAGGCTTGGAATGCATGTATCCATCGCTGGCTCCATAGACCGAGCAGTCGATAACGCGATGGCTTTGGGATGCACAGCCTTTAAGATATTTACACGAAATCCACGTGGCTGGGCCGCAAAGCCATTATCAAGTAAAGATATTGCCAGTTTTAAAGAAAAACTAGCTGCAAGTAAAATTGATCGTTATGCCACAGTAGCTGATATGCCCTTCCTACCAAATTTATCATCTCCTGATAATGGTGCATATGCTAAAGCTGTAGACACCTTAATCGATGAAATAAAAAGATGCAGTAAGCTTGGCATCCCCTACATTATCACCAAGCTAGGAAGTCACATGGGTGAAGGCGATAAGATAGGGGTTGAAAGAGTGGTAAAGGCACTTACAAAGGCAGCCGAAAGCACAACAAAGGATGTAATGATTCTTATTGAAAATTCTTCAGGTTCCCTAAATAGTCTGGGTTCTAACTTTGATCAGCTGGGCTCAGTATTGCTTCAACTAAAATCAATGAACCGCTTTGGAACATGCTTAGATACGTGCCACGCTTTTACTGCTGGATATGATCTGAGAACTGAAAAGAATGCTGCAAATATTCTCGAAAAATTTGATAAGGCAATAGGATTTGAGCATCTTAAGATATTGAATCCCAATGATTCCAAGGCGGAGCTGGGTTCAGGCATAGACAGACATGAACACATTGGTCTTGGTCACATCGGCGAAGCCGGTCTTTCATATGTAATTAAAATGGCAAATTCTAAGAAAATCCCAATCATACTTGAAACGCCTATAGACGAACGGCGGAATGATACAGGAAATATGAGGAAGGCAAGGGAATTATCTTCCTAATCAGCTATATTCTGGATTTCATAATCCTATATCAGACTACGAAGTCAGGCACTTACTTTCCCGTATTGTTAATAGACTTTATAGTCACTTCTTGTCATTGTTGATTTTTTCAAGATTTTCTTTTAGTAGTCTGATCATCTCTTGTTCTTTTTGATTATGTATGTATTCATTAATGATATCATCCAATTCCGCCAAAGTTTCATCTGTGAAAGTTTTTTCAGAAGTTTCTTGCTTAATTCTGTTGTCCGTTATTATCCAGCTCACCTCATGTCCATGTTCCGGATTTCTTCTATCGGAGACATGCCTATCAAGGTACTTTTTGATACTGATGAACCTGCGTATGTCTTGTAATGGACTGACTGAAAATAGTAAAGATGCATTGCTTCGTAATCCTATACGAGACTACGTAAAGTAATATGAGCATTAAACTGGTTTGTTCAAATCTTAGGGGGGGTTCAGACCTGTGAACGTCCAAATCACACAGGATTAAGACTTGTGAGGGTCTGACTTGCGTAGATCTTCAATAGCTGAATTCAAAGCTGAAAAAATTTTATTGATTTCATAATTAAAATGGAAAACTTTATCATAGTACAAATGAGACTAGAAAGAATGGGAGTTGGCAGAGCAGCGCGCGTTGTTATAAGGTCAGTATGTTCTATTATAGGAGCAATAATTCCTTTTTTCATGATGTCTAGCTATTTGTCTCCTAGTCTACCTCCATCTTTATCATCCTCATTGCCTTCGTCACCTACTTTTGATCCGCTTGGTTCAGTTCAGGCTCTTTTTGGCAGTCAAATCTCGTCTACTCTTACAGGTCCGTTATCCTCACTTGGTCCGCTGACCCACTTCCTTCCATTTGCAGCAGCTGGTGGCAGTGGCATTATTGTCTGGATGATTGCTCAACAAGTCTTGGGACGTGTTCAGTCTCTTGCCTACTCTAGCTCTGTTCCAAAAACAAATCCAGCGGATATTATGAAAAATATGGGTATGAACATGACTTGGTCTGCACAGTCTAATGCAAATGTGCCACCACAAAAACTTCCAGATGATATCACCAACGTACAATTTATGATCTTAAAATCAATTCAACAAGGTTACAAGAAATCTAAAGAAATAGAAAAGATGCTGTCTCTGGATAAAAAAGAAATAGAAAAAGAAACGGCAGTGCTCAAAACAAATGGTTATCTCACAAATAACAATAAACTAACAAGCAAGGGACTAGAAGTATTAACGTAGTTAGGGCATAAAACAAAATTCGATATTTTTTAATGGGTCCAAAATAGCCCAACGTTAGTACCAGAGTCCCACGGGGCCGCTTTACATGTTCTAACGAATCTTACAAAACTCGAATCTATGTTCAGACTAGAATAGATCTACATTCCACAGAGATCATACCTAAATATTTCCAGATCATTTTCTTTTTCAATGCAAAAAATACTTTTAGGGGCAATAATTGCTGCGACAGTCTTGCTTGTTTATCCAAGCTTGATGATGCCGGAGCAAAGTGTTGCCCAAACAGCAGATCAGGCTGCAAGTACAGACATCACAGTAACAGGTAGTGGACTGCCATGCAACACATCAGCTCCAACTCGCGCAGCGGCATTTTCAACAGTAGATGGAATAACCGGACCAAACGGAAGCCCATGCGTATTTGAGATAAAGGACTTTTCTTTTGGAGTAGAAAATCCCACAACCATAGGTAGTGCAACTGGTGGCGCTGGAGCAGGCAAGGTAAAATTTAATGAGTTTACCATCAAAAAAACGGTAGACTCGGCATCGCCATTGTTTTTTAAAAACCTTGCAACTGGGGTTCACTACAAAACCGTGACATTGGAAATGAGAAAAGCTGGCGGTAATCCAGAATCTTCTGGGCAGGTCTTTTTGAAGTTCACCTTTGGTACTGTCTTTACTACCAAAATCGACTGGAGTGGACCTGGAGATGAAGGACCGGAGGAACAAATCACCTTTGTCTACGACAAACTTACAGTAGAATACAAACCACAAAATTCTGATGGTTCACTTGGTGCGCCTATAGCAACTTGCCATGATCTTGCACATAAAAGAACTTGCTAGCTGAAATTCCCCCTTTTATTTTTTTATTAGATGAGAACGTAAGCGAGTCTTACAGGACAAGAGTTAACTAATTTTGTAAAAAATTGAATCGACTAAAAACTAGAGAAAACAAATGAATAGATACAATCGTCATCAAATTATCATAATGTCAAACAATCAAGGAGGGAGATTTCCGGACTGGGACACTTTTTACAAGCAGGATGTAAAGACTATGCCATGGTATAACGAGAAGCTGGATGCTGATTTGGAAAAGGAGATAAAACAAAGAAAGATTACAAATGGAAGATTTCTTGATCTGGGGACTGGCCCTGGAACACAAGCAATCCAGCTTGCAAAAATGGGTTTTACCGTTACTGGGACAGATTTGTCAGAAAATGCTATACAAAAGGCACGAAAACTTGATGGCAAGATCAATTTCAAGGTAGATGACATACTAGATTCCAGATTAGAAAAAAATAGTTTTGATTATATCTTAGACAGAGGTTGCTTTCATGTTTTATCTAATGACAAATGGGACAAATATGTTAAAAAGATACGCCATATCCTTGATGAAGATGGCTTGTTCTTTTTAAAATGTTTTAGCATAAAAGAGAAGAAGCTAGATTATGGTCCTTACAGGTTTTCTGAGCAAGATATAAGAAATATTTTTGGCAAAGACTTTGTAATTGAAAGCATTACTGATGCTGTCTACCAAGGCACGCTTCCTTTTTTTCCAAAAGCATTGTTTGCAGTAATGAGCAAGAAAAAGTAATTATCTAAAAACCTCAGAAATTTACGAATAAAGTGGGCCCAAAATAAGACCATGATGGTTAGGCCTTCAAATCCTTAAGTGAACACCAGTGAATTCGTTGAAAACCTGCCAAGATTGAACAGTATAAGAATTTACAATACTCTTATCTATTACAATCACGATATTATCGCGGCAAAAGGGTTGAGGTCTTGAGTAAAAACCAAAATGGGAAATTTTTGCAAGTGCTCAAGAAAAACTATAGAATAAGAATTCAAGAAGCAGATGATTTCTCAAAGCGATTCTCAAATTCTTCAGCTGATTTTAGAAGCCAGTATATGAAAGCGTTAAATGATTTTCTAGAATATTATGTAGATTTGCAAAACAAGTTCACAGGCAGTTACCCTACGTTTTACAAGGAGGATTTGATGATCAAGCAATCAGATATGATAACAAAAGCTTGGGTAAGCTTAATCCGCAGCATGGATCTGTTCTACTCTTCATTCCTAGAATATGCAATAAAAAACATGAGAGTCTTCAATCAGGGTTTCATACAGATGATACAAATTACTGAGATGATTTACGATATAGGTAAGAGCGTCCCGCTTGTTCAAAGAAACACTCTAGTTGAGCTAATCAAGGAAGCAAAAAAGTACAATGATATATATTCACAAAAACAACTTGCAATGAAAAAGATTTCTAGCTCACACAAAAGGATCCAGAAAAAGCAAGTTACTGGAAAGGAACTATGATGGCATGTGGAGATAATTCCTTTAGATTGTCAAGCGTGTCGTTCAAAATAGGGTGTTAAGGACAAACGAGCAGAAATCTTGGAAAATGTCCAAAATCTCCTGATGGAAAACATTCCTGGACACCGATAAACAGATTTTTTGACAAATGCGTTTATTGTGGCAAAACAACAGAAGCATTCACAGCTACAAATGAATGATATTTTCATTTGTAGTTCCTTCTAATTAATCAAGGCTAAGACTTGAACATGAATAAGACATTTCTTGGAACATCAGGATTGTTTGTAAAAGTCAATTCGTACTGTTTCCTTGAAATGCCAAGGATTTGACTGGTAAAAAAAGAAAGTAGGAGATTTGGGGGGTTGGTGCCAAATTTCTATCTCCTACTTGTTTCAGAATATATCTTCTGCAACTTTGATGCAAACTCTTTTTGTCCTTCTGACTGCAATAGCATCGATTGCCACATCTTGCCAAATGATTCTATGGCAGCATCTGCAGATTTGTCCAGGGCAGGTCCAAACGCAGATTCTATCCTCTTCTTCAGTCGCTCAACGTGTACTTCGTGCATTGCCTGAAAGAATGCCTTGTGCCACATCCTCATGGAAATCTCTATTGGATCCATTGTTTGGCAACCACAACATTCTTCGTATGACTTACCAGAGCCGCATGCACATGTTGCATGTGTTTCCGTCCTACATGATTCATCTGTGCATTCCATATTACTTTCTTATAGTCACTATAGAAAGGTAAGTATATAAATTGGAAAGTAACCATACCGAAAGTGAGTGATGATTTAGTAAGTTGACTCCACAAGAACTCAAAATGATCTCAGATCAGATGAAGTGCTGCCCTATAGATAATACATTTAAAATTGTTGGCAAAAAATTCACCATACACATACTTCGTAACATGATATTCTTGAATCAAACTAGATTCAGTCAATTTCTAGAATCAATAGAAGGAATTAATCCAAAGACTCTATCTGTCAGATTGCACGAGATGGAAAAAAGTAAGCTAGTAAAAAGAAAGGTCTACCCTGATTTTCCTATTAGAACTGAATATACTATTACAGAAAAAGGGGAAGCATTAAAACCAATTATTGAGCAAATGGCTGCCTTTTCTATGAAATATTGTAGTTGTGATGTATTCAAGGATGGCAAACCTAGAACAGTAGAGCAGGTATTTGGGAAATTAGAAAAGATAGCAAAGTAACTTGATACCTCCAACTGGATTCATTTGATGAAAAATACCAATTGATTGATACTTTACACTCCAACGTTTAGCTGACCATATCATAGAGGTTGTCAAACCAATACTCAATGAAAACAATAAACCAAACTCCAAGAGATGGCGTGACATCTGAAATTCACGAACACAAGTGGACTATAATCACGCACCGATGGGAGTGTGAGATCTGTGGGAGGACGTACGGGTAAGATGACAAACTACATGGTATTGCTATTTACAATGGCAATCTTTGCAGCAGGATTAGGTTCAACCTTTGCAGGTTCTGCCTATGCTGATGACCAAGGCGGCAGGTACTCGCATTCACATGAAACAGCTACATGGAACCACGGCTTGGTATGCGGAGACCACAAGTGTGCTCCAGGCGAGACACCTCAAAATCCGCCAGCAGTAGTGCCTGTCAAGGGGATAAAGTAGCATGGCAAGGACAAAGACCGTACAATTGATAAGCCAATCCCCAACACTCCCCACTTTTTGGATTTGTTACAGGTGTAACCTAACATTTCACAAAGAATCAATCGCATCACTACACAAAGAAATATCAAACCACTCTGCTAGAAAGATAGAGTTTTCACAAGGAAAGGAGACGTAAAGTTGTCACTAGCTATACTATCAAACCCTCAAAGTAAAAAGTTCATCAAAGGGCTAGGAACGGTTATGAGGCATCTTGTACTAGACTTTGACTAGCCAAAAGTAAAACCATCTTTTGCTTTTTTTTTCCAAATATCCTTTTATCGTAAGAACAGCCCTACTCATGCAGGGGCTAGTCATGGTAAATGATGAATCACTTTTGGATGAACTTTTCATGGAATTGGCAAGCCAGACAAGAAGAGGCATGTTGCAAAGGCTTGATGAACACGATTACAAGTTATCAAAGTTAGCTACTGACTTGGACCTTACTATTCAAGAAGCACATCGCAATGTCTCAAGGCTCTCAAAACTTGGACTGGTAGAAAAAAGAGCTGACAACTCACTTGCCCTTTCTTCGTTTGGCAAGTTCATAGTTAATCAGCTGATTCCATACCAGTTCCTGTTGAAAAACGAAGATTATTTTACAAAACATACAACAGGAGATCTTCCAAAGAAATTCATCAGGAGATTGGGCGCCTTGAGAAACTCTACTTTGGTCTGCGGGATAGGACCAGTTCTTGAACGATGGAAAAACTTGGCAAAAGATTCCAAGTCTAGCATAAAGTTGATTACCATTCACTATCCACTGGACGCTGCAAAGATCTATGCAGCCAAGCCAAAGGAAGGTGTTAAAATGACCTACATTTTTGGTTACAACACAGAAGTCCCAAAAGAAAGAGATGATATGCTTAAGGAAATTTCATGGACCAAAATGATATCAAGCGGCCTTGTCAAAAGAAAGATGCTCAAGACTGTTCAAGTCAGTGTTACGACAAGTGACAAGGAATCGTGTGTATTCTTTCCTGATATCACAGGACAGCCAGACATGCTTTCAGGCTTTTTTAGCAATGACGAGGATTTTTCAGAGTGGTGTAATGATTATTTTGACTATCAATGGGAAAGAGCTGATTTCTTTGATGAATCAAAACTTCGTAAAAATTGAAGGCCACAATATGAACCGAAAGTCACTTGAAAATACCAGTTGATTGGCTCCTGTCCGACAAGGCATCTTTTGTCACAGGTCACACACTATTAGTTGATGGAGGATTGGTCAGCCGATGAGCAGTACCAAACAGCTTCTTTCATTATTGCTTTCATCCACTTGTGGATTTAAATAAATGAAAAAATCCTAATTTTTTATTACAGCTCGAAATCTAACCTTGCCATCAGCTACCCTATCATATGCTTGCCCAATATCGTCCAAGCGGTAGGTTTCAGTAATTACCTTGACTTTGCCTTTAGAAACATAATCTAGTGCCTCAAAAAGATACTCTCGGCTGTTTTGTGTGGAACCTATTATTCTTGCACGATTAAACAATATCTCAGTTGAGACATGAATAGGCTCTTCGTTTGAGACTCCCATTACCATCATTCTACCATCAGGCCGTATCCCCTTTAGAGCATCAGTCATTGATCTTGTAGAGTTTCCTGTAGCAAGTATCACATCAGCACCTCCTGCCTTCATTAATTCTTCACCATTTGCAACAACTTTGTCTGCCCCTAGTTTGTAGGATAACTCTTCTTTATCTTTGGAATGAGTTACAGCTATTGTTTCAAATCCGCATGCCTTTGAATACTGGATTCCTAGATGACCTAATCCACCTATGCCAACTATTGCAATTTTCTCATGTGGTTTTGGTTCTGCAAACCTTAAACCACTATACACTGTATAACCAGCACAAAAGACTGGGGCTGCCTGTTCGTATGTTATTTCCTTTGGAAGGAGCATTGTAGAATCAGCATAAGCTAACATGTATTCAGCATGACTGCCTTGAGTTCCAATTCCAGTTCCTATTTGTTGCTGACAAAATAACTGCTTGCCGCGTTCACACCACTCGCATCTTCCACATGATGCTTGTATCCATGGAACGCCCACTCTATCACCAATTCTACGCGTAGTTACACCATCTCCAACCTCAACAATTTCACCAACAGGCTCATGGCCGATGGTTCTTGGAAATTCAATTGGCATCGGCAGTTCACCTTTTGTTATGTGTACATCGGTATAACAGAGACCACTAGCATGGATTTTTATCAAAACTTGATTTGCACTTGGTTTTGGAGTAGGGACTTCTTTTACCTCCCATTTTCCATTAATTTTTGGGACAACGGCTGCACGCATTTTACAAGATATCCCCCAAATTCATTATAGTCAATACGGTTGTCAACTATAAAAAGAGAAAGTGATGATATAGTTATCAAGTGAGGAAATGGTAAGTTGAAAGACGAAAACCAAGAAGAGCAATTCAAAAAGAGGGGTGCTGACGTATCTAAAATATTGCTGAAATTAAACGATTGAAATCAAAGTAAAAAATTGTAAAGAACTAATTTATACATTTGATTAGAGCAATATTGTTTATGCGTGATATTATATGAGTAGCACAAATTCTGCGTCAGAGAGTCCTCTAAAAAACACCTTGTATAGATTTCTATGGGTTGCAATGTTTGCATCAGACATTGGCGTTGCCATGCAAACTGTCGGATCTGGCTGGCTGATAACATCGCTTGCCCCCTCTCCCTTTGTTGTGGCGCTTTTACAAATGGTGACAAGCTTGTCGATATTTCTGCTTGCACTTCCAGCAGGAGCTCTTGCAGATATTGTTGACAGACGCAAGCTCTTCCTTACCACACAATACTTTTCACTTGCAGCAGCTGCTGTCTTGAGCATCCTTACCTTTGGAGGTTTTACAACATCTTCAGTTCTTCTTGTGTTTACTTTCTTGCTTGGCTTGGGTAATGCAATGGGCTTACCCGTAAATATTGTCATTCAAACTGAGCTTGTACCAAAGAAAAAGGCTCTTGCTGCAATGACTTTGTTTAGCGTGGCAATTTACATAGGACTTGCAGTTGGTCCCCTCCTTGGTGGGTTGATAGTTGCTGCCGCGGGACCATGGGCAGTATTCATGCTAAATGCACTTTCCTTTGTTGGAGTAATAGTTTTCCTTCACAAATGGCGTAAACCGTCAGAACGCAAACTTCTTCCACCCGAGCAAGTAATTGGAGCTATTCGTACAGGGTTGCGATACATGCGTAATTCATTACATGTACGCGCACTTTTTGTTCGCGACTTTGCGTTGACAATTTGTGGCAGCGCATTGGTATCACTTTTGCCTCTCTTGGCCCGTAACGGGGCAGGTTCAAATTCAATTCTTTTTGGAATTCTGATTGGTGCGTTTGGTATAGGCGGAATGATCAGCGGTTTGGTAATAGTGCCACGGATAAAAAAGATGTCAATAGAAAAGCGCGTAACAAGTGCGACAATTTTGTATGCGGTTGCATTGGCTGTCTTGTCATTCCAGCATGACATCATTATCGTGTTTTTTGGAATATTTGCCGGCGGAACTGCTTTGATTATTATAACATCCAGCTTGAATTTTGTTGCATACAACTCTGTATCATCATGGGTAAGAACACGAGTAGTTTCAGTTCACCAGATGATGTATTGGGGCGGAGTGGCCATTGGTAGTATCGTATGGGGAATTGTCGCAGAAATCTGGGGAATTCCAACCGCCTTACTTGCCGCATCTATTGGGTTAGTAATTGGTCTTGTTACCTCGACTCGTTACAAGCTAAAGCCACTCACCGATGTAGACATGACTCCATCAATGCATTGGTCAATGCCACGTGTGATGATTGACATTGATGACCACGAGGAGGGATCTGTATTAGTAGAGATAGAGTTTCAGATTGATCCAACACGTTCACACGAGTTTGAATCTGCAATGAACAAAGTACGTTCTCTAAGATTGCGTGATGGCGCAATCAATTGGGGGTTGTTTCATGATATTGAAAATCCAAGTCGTTATGTTGAGATGTTTACTTCAGAATCTTGGACTGAACATTTACGCCAACATGAACGCATAACAAAAGCAGATCTTGCCATAGAACAACATGCTATCTCATTTCATACAGGAAAAGATCCTCCACATATTTCCCACCTTATTGGCGAGAACACTTCCAAACAAAATCATAAATCAAAAAAGGAAGACAAAGTTTGATTTTTCTATACGAGTGGGTACAAAATACGACCATGATCACAAATTAGGAACATCGCAGTATTTTCCCACTATTTGCATCGATAATGACTTTCCTGAATTTTTTATCTACCAGCCCAATCGAGATAGTTACTACCCAAACATTCCCTTCCTTGTAAGCCTCGACTGGTAATAGATCAGAGTTGTGTTGTTTAAGATATTGTTCAGCTACTTTCATGGCCCACATAGGATCATCCTCAAACAACTGCATATGCTATATCAAAGGTAAAAAAATGATAAAAGATCAGTGTAAGAATCTTATAGAAGATTGATCCAGTTTCTAGTCTCTGTTATGGCTCTGTTTGTAACAAAAAATTACTAACCCATTCTTATATGAAATAAAGTTTTTCTTACCAACGATGAGCAAACGAGCATCGACTCCGGAGTTACCCCCTATCGCAGCTGACAATGTTGGTGTTAATACACTATATCTAATAGCCGCAGATAACGCAAAGACAATCGCAACAAGATTTCTTGAACAATATCATGTTATCCATGGACTAGATGCGGTTCTGGAAGATAATATTTGGATAGTTACAGTCCAAGTTTCCTTATTTAACAATACTCATGTTAAAAAGGTAAGAATAGAGGCCAACACTGGCAGAATCCTTGATTATAATTCATCGCATTCAAAACCACGAATCTTGCCACCTCGGTTATCAGCTGGTAATTAGGGTACAAAAAGAGAAACCTTTCAGATTTGACGTGGTTCCTGCAATTTAGTGTAGAATCTATACCTTGTTTACCTTGATTATTTCGTTATCGATAAAATCCTGGAACGCTGGGTCAAACCATTTCTCAGGTTGTATGCTTTTTACCCAGTATTCGCCTACTGTTCCTCCATCAAAAGCACTTTTCATCCATCGCAGCCATCCGGCCCATTCATTGTCGCTTAGCACCTTTCTTTGGCGCATATGAAATGCATGGGCGCACGCGTACAGGATATAATATGCAAATACCAAATCAGGTGACAAACTTGATTGACTCTTGTTCAATACCTTGACTAGCTCTGGGCGCTCAACCAGCATCTCGGCCATTCCATGTATCTTTTCATCCAAATCATTTAGAACCTTAGTTTCTATATCTACTGAAACAGCCTTTACTCCCTTCCTTGAGAAATAGAAAATCACAAATAACGTTGATATTATTCCAACCGCTTCTGCCAAGCTAATTAGCTCAGAGACAGACAGGTCAGCCATGTTAAACTTGACAAGTTAGGTATCCATTATAGGCTTCTTGGTGAATACAACTTTGATTTTCTATCAATAAATGCAGCAGCTTATTTCATTATAATTTTCATTTAAAAAGATCTATACGAATCACCTACGGGTATGCAAAAATACAAGTTACAAACCATTATAACAAGATGGTTGGACCAAAAGACGGCGGATTTGGTTTTGACGGTTCGCCAAAATATTCCAAACTAGAAGGCAAAGATACCATATGTGTCCAGTGTCAGGCAGGTCAACACGGTAACTGTCTTGGAAAGAACAATCCTGGTATAGTTTGCGATTGTGAGTTATGTCTAATTTCTTAGTTCATGGTGGTATCAGCCCCAATAGATCAAAAAATCTAAACCGCTTTTCTTAACCATAACCTGTAACGTTATACCAATAGTGCAAAGACAACGACCAGCAGGCGTTACTCTAATTGGCGCGCTTGAGATAATAGTGGGTCTTATCTTCTTATTTGCAGGAATCGCACTTTTTGCAGGAATATCAGTTTTTACAAGCAAGGAATTGGGTCTTGATTCAAATTCCTTTGAATATAAACTTCTCGCAGGTCCATTGGGTTATGTTATAGCAGGGGCAATGCTTGCCTTGGGAATTGCCGCTGTTATAATAGGAATCGGATTGTTGAAAGGAAAACAATGGGCATGGAAGACAGCAGTGGCTCTTGCCTTCATTTCTATAGCAAGTGATATCATAACAATGGTTATCCAATCAAAAACTTCAAGTCCAGTAGGTTCGACAATAGGTATCATTATTGATGGTATAATTTTGTATTACCTCTATAGACCACATGTCAAGGTATATTTTGGCAAATCTGCAGAACCTACACCACTTTGAGCAAACCTTTTTCATTTGAAGAGGTTCATAGAATTTTTTTATAAAATATCTTCTAGAAATTCTTATGGATTTTTATTTTATCATTTATTTTTGTCGTTATTGTGATTACAGCCACTATCTGACTTGGCATCTTTTTCAGCAAACTTGTGAATCTCGATGTGTCCCTTTACGGTTCCAGTATTTTGATAGATTATCTTTCCAGAACTATCATTATTAAAACTAGTATTCAAAATATGTATTGATCTTCTGGAAGCTGGTCACATAAAACTTATTTAGACAAATACCGATAATATCATTAGGTTGCGTTTTGTATTAACAAAGCTACAGTAAAACAATTAGCGGCAAAATTTTTTGAACAACAGCATTCTAACATATTAGTAGAGAAGGCTGTGTTGGAAGGCGCTACATGGATAGTGACAGTATCAACTGGCAATCCTCAAGTGGTTAGACAAGTCAGAATAGATGCGATTACTGGAAAGATATTAGGTTTTGAGTAATTCTGCGGGTTCTGGCGTTTCGATAGAGTCAGAGGCTGGCAACACCACCGGGTCCTAGAATTTTTTCAAACTAGAAGATTAAGATTTACCTTGCACGGTTACGGTATCTTTATTTTTTGATGCTTTCAATTTTAGAAATTGAGGACATTCGCAAAACTTTGCTCTCATGGTTTCATTTGATTTGACTGCTGATATCTGATTATCTTTCCAAGTGTTATGGTATCAAGACTTGAGCGGACCTTGCCCTCTTTGATATTAGTATGCCATTGCTTTACCTTTTCAAACTTGTCTGCTTCACCGATGATTTTGCATGCCAAGACAGGGTTTGAGCCATACCACGAGATTGCGGACTGGATAACATACTGTAAATCAGAATCTGTAATTATTGGCCAGCAAACAGATATGGTACTATCAAGTGGCAGGTCCGAGAGACCAAGTCGTTTTTTTATGGCAGACAAAATTTCAGCAAGCCTTGAAGGCTCTGACAAGGCAGATATTGAAACCCGAACTGCAGTACCATCTTGGGCGGATTTGTCGTCTTGTACAAAGCTTACGTTAATTGCTCCTCGCTTGCCTGATATTGCAATGGTATCATTTTGAATAGATACGGCTCCGCCCATCTCTTGTATTATACCTGACAGGACTCCAAGACGCTTTTTTTCTATCTGAGATATCAGTATTGCAGCATCGGATTTTTTCTCTGGTATGATGGTTCCAGCTGGCGAATTCTCAAAACCAATCTTGATGTATCCCAGTGTTGATTTTACAAGCTCAAAATCCTCTGTATCAAAGATCATGATATGAGAAGCTTTTCTATCCCTTGTTCCAAGTCGCTCCAAAAAGCTAGAAATCTCATCAGGAATTATTCCTAGATTATTGGTATCTAAAAACACATGCTCACCTGTATTGTCTGACTTCCAAGAAATGGTTATCTTCCAAGCTAGAATACTTGCGATATTGTATGCTGCGCGCTCTTCTATTGGAACAAGTACAATTCCATCCTTGTCCTCGTTGGTACGAAAATAGGTTTTTCCATCAATACCAGAACGCCTTAGAATATTTCCAAGATGGACTGTGCCAGTAGATTTGGCCTTTTTTGATATCTCAACTGGAATCCAATTCCTTGATTTTGGGTCAAACTCCTCCCAGGATTGCGCATCTGAGAGTTCTACTGGTACAGTTTTTCCAGGTGTTCTAATTTCTGGCTTGTACAATCTTGATAATACCTTGGCATGATCATCTAACGTGTGAACACTTGCGCCAATTCCCCACAAAGAATCAATAAACTCTTTGCGCTTTGAATCTGTAACACATGTCCAGCGCCTGTCAACTAGTCTTGCCCGAAGCCCAAGTCTTGCAAGAATCCTGTCAAGCTTGGCCTGTACCGAGAAATGCAGCGGGCTTGTCTTTGTAAAGGAGCCCTTGTATGTCTCGCAAAGATTTGGCTTTCCTCTCTGAAAACAAAGATCGCAGAATTCAAGTGAGTCCAAATATCTTACCTACTTTTATCATCGTGTCCCAGTGTTTAATTAATCTAGAGAATAACTAGAAGAAAGATACACCAATTTTTCAGGTATTGTGGGGTTAATGGTTGTTTCAAACGGTTGTTTCAGTTTGGTTGTTGTTTGTATGTAGGCAACAACCTTCAGACTCAATTTTTTGATAATAAGACAGAACAGAATTTCAAGATGAATTGTAGTTATAGAACATTCTGTCCATACTCAGATATTAAATAAGAAAAAAATATTATCATTGCGGTCTACAAACCGGTTGCTTATTGACCCCACGCTTGCTCGTAGACCGCAATATTCTAGAACAAAACTTGAAATCTAATCG
>VBPL01000078.1:552-5044 GCA_005877205.1 Nitrososphaerota archaeon | reverse complement strand
TTCAAATAACCCTAGATGGGGTTACCTCGTTTCAAACAAGTGGTACTACTTGGTCAGTTCTTCTAACCGCCCTCACATCTGGAACACATACGATAACTGCAACTGTAACAGATAACAACGGAAACACTGGAACTTCTTCTGTTACGATAACAGTGAATACTCCACTAACGATATCGATTACATCCCCCACTAATGGAGCTCTCCTTGACACTAATACGTTGACACTAAGCGGCACAGCATCTGGCTCTAATATACAATCAGTTCAAGTAAGTATAGACGGTGGAACTGCAAATCAAGCAAGTGGAACTACTTCCTGGTCATTTCTTACAAGTCCCCTCACATATGGAACACATACTATAACTGCAACTGTAACAGATAGTAGCGGAAAAACTGCAACTGCCTCATTAAAAATAATAAAAGATTCTCCTCCAGTGCTGACAGTTCCCGCAGACATGACCGTAATCCCTACAAGTACATCTGGAGCTCCCGTTTCATATACTGTTAAAGCAACTGATGACTCTGGACAAGTTTCGGTTGCATGTTTGCCTCCAAGTGGTTCCACATTTTCGATTGGTACTAATAGCGTAACTTGTACGGCGACTGATTCTGGAGGAAATAAAGCTACTGGCTCGTTTAAGGTGACCGTTCTTAATCCAGCCCAAGCAATTCAACAATTGATGAACACCATCAATGGTATGAACCTTCCACTCACTGTTACGACTAATCTTGATACAAGATTAGCCAATGCGTTGACCAATTATAATGCTGGCCTTATCAATAATGCCCAAAACAATTTGAACACATTCATAAATAATGTCAACTCAAATTGTTGTTCACTAAGTAAACCTATAATAAATGATCAAGCAAATCTACTTACAAGTACTGCACGAAATATAATAAATTCAATGTAATAGGTCTGAGCTAGAATGCGCCTTGTTATTTTAGTAAAATTTGCAGAATAAAATATTGTAGTTAATTAATACTTTTCCCAAATGCAGTAAATCTCAAAATGCCAGCGTTAATAGCAAACGAATAACAGCATCTTAATTGAATCAGTTAATCAAAGATAGCTAATCACGCTCTATGGTAGCACTTGTGAAGAATGCAACCTACACAAATTATACATTTACGCGATTCAATATTATTTTTTCGACAAAAATGCAAATATTCCACCTGCGCCATATGCTATGGCAATCATAAGCATTGACAAAATTATGGCTATAGTTTGATTGGATACAAATGATGTGTCTAAAAATATGGCGATAGGAATTGCCAGAAGCGAGAGGATTCCAACAATTATCTGTTCGTTGTTAGACACACCACTAAACTTTTTCATAAAAAGGTAAGTTGTTGTATTGCCCAAGCCAATTCCCAGCAATATTAGATACTGGTATATCGATGGAAATGCTCCTATACTTGCAAAGGGAGCCGCCCAACATAATCCGTTTATGGCCTTTACAGGAGAAGACCATTTTACGCTGTTTTTCATTCTTCCTCGAATAGACAGAATTATATTTTTCCACTTGGCAAAAATAACTCCAAATGTTATTACAAAGCTTCCAACCCAAATAATTGAATAGTAATAAGTCGGATCCTTCTGTTCAAACGCAACCTCACTAAGAATTGAGGCAAAACCTACCGATATTGCAACTCCTATGAAAAGTAGTCCAAATGCACGTCTTACTTCTATTGGCGAACTTTGCATAAAGAATAATCGAGTTCCATTCAGAGACAATTTAAAAGTTTGATTCCAAAATGTGATTTTAGAAGAACATTCATGAATCTAGCCGTGAAAATCGCTGAGTTTATTAAAATTCAATGTTCCATGATCCCATGAGCTATTCAAAAAAACCACTTATTGGTATAATAATGGGCTCAAGTTCAGACAGTAAAATAATGCATTCAGCTGCTGTTATACTGGATGAATTTGGTATTAAACATGAAGACCAGATAGTATCTGCCCACAGGACGCCTACCAGATTATCAGATTATGCCAGATATGCCGAAAAAGAAGGATTCAAAGTAATAATTGCAGGAGCTGGTGGCTCTGCACACTTGCCTGGTATGATTGCGTCTCACACTGTTATTCCAGTAATAGGAGTTCCAATAATGGTCTACAATGATAAGGCAAATTCTGAGCGCTTCAAATTCTCTGCCTTTGGCGGCTTGGATTCGCTACTATCCATATCTGAGATGCCAACAGGTTCACCTGTAGTAACAGTTGGAGTAAATAAAGCCGCAAATGCTGGACTATACGCTGTTAAAATACTTGGTAACGAATTTGCTGATCTGCGAAGAAAGCTTGGAAAGTACAAAGAACTGCAACACAAATCAGTGCTCAAAGAATCAGAGGAGATGAAAAAACTTGGACTGACTAAATTTACAAGTAAAAAATTCAAAAAGTAGTCCATCTTTTCCTTAGTTAGATTATAATTATTGGTCAAAAGATGGTATAACTGCTTTGGAACTAAAAGATGTTCTATACCAAGCGATTTCCGATTATAGAGAGCAGAGAATATTATCAGATATTGTACAAGGCGAGAGTCCAATGGCGATAAGCGCTATTTACGACCATTGCATGCCAGAGCTTGATAGGTTTGAAGGCAACAAGTATGAAATACGTGCCTCATTTGCAGAGGGTCTAATCCATTACATGATGACTATTGCGCTTATTCCAAGTCAGAGAAAGATTTCTTTTGATTCAATTGAGATTGATGTTACAGTACCTGACACCAAGACTCTTGCCTCATCACCGCAAGATGCTGTCGTAATCTCATTTCCAAAGACTAATGAATTTGAAACCATAAAGGAATACGTGAATAAACTGAAAAAAATTCAGCCCAATTCAGAGAACATCTGGATGGTATTAGATAAACAAGAGTCAATAGATGCCAAAGTGTATGCTCTTGACAAGAATGAGTTTACATTTGAAAACATAATCAACGATTTGATTAGTTTTTCATCCAATAGGAGACATTCAAAATTGAAAATTTTTAAGATATGAATGAATTCAGGTCGATGTTCTTTTCCACGATATTTACCATTGTATCTAGTTTCTGATAGTCTTTTACAAAGGGGATTATTCCTAAAATTGGAATTCCTGTAAGTTCGTAAAGCGTAGCAGGCGCATTTTTCTCGGCTGGACCACCTCGTTCATCGAAGTAATTGACAATCATTCCCTTTACAGGAATTTCATAATCTTTACACATTCTTAGTGTCATGATAGTATGATTCAAGGTGCCAAGTGTTGACCTTGTAACTATTATCGTATCTAATCCGATAGCTTTTATCATGTCCGCAACAAAGAAATTTTTTGTAATCGGAGTCATGATTCCACCTATTCCTTCTACAAGAAGCATTTGATGAATTTTGATCAAATTTTGGAATTTCTCAAATATCAATGGCATGTCAATAGATACGTTTAGAATTTTTGTCGCATCATAAGGTGACGTAGGTATTGGTAAAAAAACTGGGTTTATCATTTCTTCACTGTCGGTTATCCCAGCTGCTTCATATAGCGATGAAACATCTGATGATTTGAATCCAGTTTTTTGAGGAATTCCGCTTGCAATTGGTTTCATCACCCCCACATCTATGCCTAGTTTTCGAAGGCACATTGCTAATGCAGCAGTTATCACAGTTTTACCAACCCCAGTGTCTGTTCCTGTTACAAAGAAAGATTTCACAGAAAACAAATGCTGGTCTCATTTAATAATTCACCGTATCGTTATTAATGGAACCAGCTGTAGACTCGCTCATGCGAAGTTATGTTTGGCATCCTTATACTCAGATGAGAGAGTGGCCAAATTTTGATGTAATAGTCAGAGGCAAAGGGATGTGGCTCCAAGATTCCAAGGGCAAAATGCTTCTTGATGGGGTTGCAAGCATGTGGTGCAACGTGTGGGGCCACTCTAAAAAGGAACTTGTTAACGCCATGATTGCACAGACAAGGAAATTGCAACACTCCACTCTGTTTAACCTGACAAATGACAAAGCGGAAGATCTAGCCAAGGAGCTAGTCAAACTTGCTCCAAGTATGCACCGGGTGTTTTATTCAGATGATGGTTCAACTGCGATGGAGATTTCAGCTAAAATGGCCTTACAGTATTGGTACAACAAGGGTGAGAAAAAGAAAACAAGGTTTGCCACGCTTGAAAATGGCTACCATGGAGATACAATCGGGGCAATGTCATTAGGATATGTTCAATCATTTTTCTCAAGATACAAGCCAACATTGTTTCCAGTTTTTCGAACTCCCACCCCACATAGTTACAGAATTCCTCATGGGATTACATATGAGGAATACCAAGAGTTTTGTCTTGAACGCATAGAAAAGACGCTTTCAAAAAACAGCAGTATTGCAGCCTTTGTTATGGAAAGTGGGGCACAGGTAGCAGGTGGTGTTATAATTTATCCCATGGGCTTTCAGAAAAAAATAAGAAGAATATGCAAAAATAATGATGTTTTATTCATACTAGATGAGGTCGCAACA
>VBPL01000078.1:0-542 GCA_005877205.1 Nitrososphaerota archaeon | reverse complement strand
ATATAGTCTCCTTTGGCAAGATGCTAACTGCTGGCTACTTGCCACTTGCTGCCACATTGACCAACAAGAAAATTTACGATGCATTTCTTGGCTCGTCCCATGAACTGAAACACTTTTTCCATGGCCATACTTTTACTGGAAATCCTTTGGTCTGTGCAACTGCCCTTGCAAATCTATCCCTCTATAAAAGATACAATCTAATATCAAAGGTAAGAAAACGCTCAGACCAGCTTAAAAGTAGCATCAAGGAAATTTCTAAACTCAGACTAGTCGGGGATGTACGTCATAAAGGAATGCTGATGGGAATAGAGTTAGTACGTGACAAGAAAAACAAGATTCCATTTGCACCTGAGAAGTGTGCAGGTGATCTAATTTTCCGCGAGGCAAGGAAACATGGCATCTATCTTAGAAGTCTTGGACACATAGTAATGATTGTTCCCCCCCTTGCAATTTCCGAGAAAGAACTTGGTTTTCTAATTGATGGCACAATTGAAACAATCAAAAAAGTTTCTAATAAGATAATGTAGAAGCGTCAATTAGTA
>VBPL01000028.1 GCA_005877205.1 Nitrososphaerota archaeon | reverse complement strand
TCTTGATCCAACTTTAATTTCTAATAAAATAACTTCTAATACAAAAGCCATTGTTCCAATGGATTATGGTGGTCTCTCATGCAAAATTCTTGAAATTCAGCAAGTTGCAAAGCATAACAATCTGATTCTAATTGACGATGCGGCTGAAGCTTTAGGCGCAATTGTACAGGGAAAGAAGGTAGGATCGATAGCAGATTCTTCTATCTTTAGCTTCTGTGGTAACAAAGTATTAACTACGGGAGAAGGCGGCGCAGTAGTAACACACTCTAAAGAAATTTATGAAAAAATAAAACTGATACGTTCACATGGGAGAGCCGATAAGATTAGATATTTTGATAATCCCTTAGAGGCAGCCTATGTTACAATAGGGTATAATTGGAGAATGTCGTCCCTAACTGCTGCGTTAGGGATTTCTCAAATGGCTAAACTTGATAAAATAATAAAAATGAGACAAAATAATGCAAAATACATATCATCAAGGCTTTCAAAACATTCTGAAATTCGAGTTCCTACCTCACCTTCTGGGTATGAACATATTTATCAAATGTATACAATAAAATTGCCTGATAAAAAAACTCGTGATGACTTACACAATCATCTTATCAAAAAACGTATCTTTTCTAAAATCTATTTTACTCCGATTCATCTTACCTCCTTATACATGAACACATTTGGAACGAAAAGTGGTTCTTTACCAATTACTGAAAAAATCGCTGAAGAAATATTGACACTTCCAATATATCCAAACATGACTTCAGAAGAAAAAGAATACCTTATTACATCAGTATCTGAATATTTTGAATCGAATGGAAATTTACTTTGAAAAATATTTGATATATATAGATAGTTATTATTTACACCCCTTCTTTTTCCAAATTTCAAATAACTTTAAAGATGAAAACTATTACTGAATTGTTGAAAAATGATAAATAGTTATGGAGGAAATCGTAAATATTGAAAATTGGAAAATATGATGTTGATATAGGAAAACCAGTTTATGTTGTAGCAGAAGCTGGAATTAATCATAATGGGAATGTGGAAATAGCAAAAGAAATGATAGAAAGCAGTGGTAATTGTGGTGTTAACGCTATCAAATTTCAAACTATTATTCCTGAGGAATTATTTTCAGAAACATTAAATCCTGAATGGTATAATTTATGTAAAAAATGGTCCTTTACAAAAAAACAACATGTTGAACTAAAAAAACATGCTCAAAAAAACGGCCTAGAATTTTTTTCTACTCCATTAGGAAAAAAATCAACAAAACTACTTTATGATATTGGTGTCAAAACTATGAAAATTGCGTCTGGCGAAGTAACTAATCACGAACTCATTAAAACTGTGGCAAAACTTAAGCTACCTATGATAATTTCTACTGGGATGACTATGATTTCAGAAATAGCGTCAGTAGTTGAAATTGTGGAAAAGGAAAATTGTCCCTTTATATTACTTCACTGCAATTCGAGTTATCCTACACCTATAGAAGATGCAAATCTTTTCACCATTAATTTTTTACAGAAGGCATTTGGTGTTCCTGTGGGATATTCCGATCACTCTATTGGAAATGAAGTTTGTCTAGCGGCAGTTTCTTTAGGTGCATGTATGATAGAAAAGCATTTTACTTTGAATAAAAAGATGGAAGGACCAGATCAAAAACTATCTTCTAATCCAAAAGAATTTTCTGAACTGGTTTCTAAAATTAGAATGATTGAAAAATCATTAGGTACACCTAGGCATGGTCCTACAAAATCTGAAGAAAAATTCAAAAATCTAATGAGAAAAAGCATTGGTACATCTACAAATATACAGTCTGGCACGAAGATAAAAAAATCAATGTTAAGTGTATTTAGGCCAGGAACTGGTATTTCCCCAATATTTCTCGATACAATAGCAGGAATGACAATAAATAAAAATGTGAAAAAAGGTGCGCTGCTTTCATGGGACATGTTTTAAATTTTTATTAATTAATAAGGTATATCATTGAAATCAAAGTTGAAACAAGAAATTGCAATATGTTGCATAACTGATAAATCAAAAGGATTCGGTAATTTTAGTAGATCAGTTACAATCGCAGAGGCAATGAGAGAAAAAGGTTACAAAATTGTTTTCATAATAAATCGCAACAAATCAGCAATTCAAGAACTAAAATCAAGAAAATTCACTTATATGTTAATTCCAATGTTTGAATCAGCTGGTGATTATTCTCATCAAATATCTAGAATACTGAATTTTAGAAAATGTGGAACTGTGATAATTGATATGCGTGAATATGGAGAACAAATTTCCAAAAATTTAATGAATAAACATTTGAAAGTAATATTGTTAGATGATGCATGGTGCAAGAAAGCATATGCGGATATAATTTTTAATGGAACTATGATAAAACAAAATCACCAATATAAAAAAATTAACAAGGCATCTAAAATATTCGTTGGACCCAAATATTGGATAATCAATAGAGAGTTTGGGAAACATAAAAAAACATTGCGTGATATTTATGACAAACAAAAATATAGTGTTGTTGTGTCAGTAGGTGGTTCTGATCCACATGAATTAAGTTTGATAGTAGCAAAGGCATTACAAAAAATAGATAATATAAAAATAACAATTATCATTGGACCGTTTTTTGAAAACTCGGTTAAATTAAATCAATTTGTAAAAAATAAAAACAATTTTTCGCTCATATTTTCTCCAAAGAAAATTTGGAATGACTTTCTAAAAAGTGATGTAGTTATATCTGGTGCTGGAAATACTTTATTTGAGCTCTCTGCTCAAAGAATTCCTACTATTTGTATTGCTACTGCAGAGCATCAAAAGCCGTATGCAAAAACGTTTGAGTCAAAAGGATTTGCTAAAAACTTAGGATTTTGGAAAAATGTAAAGAAAGATCTGGTTAGGAGAACCGTTATTCAGATTTTAAATGACAAATTAAAAAGAAGAAAAATGAGTCTAGCAGGTAGCAAAATTCTTGATGGAAAGCAACTGCTACGAGTTACTGAAATTTTAGAAAAAAACATTAACAAACATTCTTCTCAGCTAAATCGAGGATAATCTAGTCCAACTGTTTGATTAATTAGATGACCAGTGTTAGAAAAATAAATATTATATTGATTGTACAATGAGATTCATGAAAAAAAAGTGGACAAAACCTGTTATAAAACATGGTAAACTGACAATTTACAATTATATTGTACAGTATCCTGAAAAATTGAAATTAGGCAAAAATTTTGATATAGGGACTTTTACTTACATTAATTGCCATTACGGGGTTGTAATAGATGATAATGTGCAAATTGGTTCCCATTGTTCTATCTATTCACATTCTACAATTGATGAAAAAAAAGGTAGAGTCATTTTACAAAAAAATTGTAAAATTGGTACACATACTACTATAATGCCAGGAGTAACAATAGGCGAAAATTCCATTATAGGAGCATATTCATTTGTAACTCAAGATATTCCAAAAAACGAGATATGGGTTGGTGTACCAGCAAAATTCAAAACCAAAATCAAAAGCAATTAGTTAATTTAGGAGTCTACAAACATTCCTAATGGTTTGGTAAAAAAAAATGTTGTAGTAGGATTAGGGGAGATAGGTAGACCGATCCTAAAACTAATTTCAAGTAGATCACTTGCAATAGGATACGATATTAAAGAAAAATTAATGGATAAAAGGAAATTCGGAAAATATGAAAAACTCAAAACGTCGTTTTTACACATTTGCATACCTTTTTCAAAGAACTTTATTAAAAACGTAATTTCATTAGTCAGTAAATTCGATCCAGAAGTAATTGTTATTCATAGTACTGTAAGTCCGGGAACTACTAACCATCTTCAGGCTAAGCTAACTATTCCAGTGATTTACAGTGCAACAAGGGGGTTCACAAGAGAATGCTGTATGACTTGAAACGATATACAAAATTCTATGCTATAGAGCCAAATGCATCAAGAGTAGAATGGGCATCTCAAGCATATTCAAAATTGATGAAAAAATGTGGAGTTAAAACCAAAAGAATGTCAAAACCCATTGTGTTGGAGCTTGCAAAGATAGTAGTTGATACTTCCTACTATGGGTGGCTAATCACCTACGCCCAACTTAGTAACATGATAGCACTAGAACATAGAGTAGACTATGATGAGATGTGGTCGTTTGCAGATGAGATACACAAATTCTTGGGCAACAGACCTAAAATGTTTCCAGGATTTATTGGCGGCCATTGTGTGATACCCAACTTAGATTTGGTACATAACCAAACCTTCGATTTGATTAAAAAACTAAATACACTATATGGAAGAAAGGTCAAAAACGCGAAATCTATTTTAAAGAAATATCAATCAAAAAAATGATATCAGAATTGAACATTGTAGATCTATCATGATATTCAGCTATGTAATTTGCTCTTTATGAAGTCAATTGAGCTGATAGGTGTAGGATCTACCTTTGATAATATAGCTCGATAAATGCTTGCATAATCTAGCATGTATATGAGATTAATCAGCTTTGAAAGGATGCTCCCTTTTACAGAAAATACTTCCCAATATTCTATCTTACGTTGATCAAAATATTCCCTAAGAATCTTCCACCTCTCTTTTGTCCTGATATAATCATCTTCGCCTTCCAAAAAGATCGGCTTTACATTATCGCTCTTTTCCCACGCAACTATTCCATTGTGACATGCCTCTATTACGTCTTCTATCATTGCATGAATTTTAGCGTTTTCCTGAATGGAATTTTTGAACCTGATCGCGGCAGCTTGTAATCCGAAGGGGTAGTAAATGATGGGAATGCTAGTAATCCATTTTGCTAAACTCAATGATGAATTTTTTTCTGTTAGATTTTCAGACGAAATCTCTTTTCTACTCTTCTCAAGATGACTAATTGAATCTATGATATCACTTTTTTTGATAGGAATAACAGGTCCCATCACCTTCAAAATGGTATAAAGAAAACAGGGAAATGATGCCCTTGGAGAATGAAGCTGAGATATATTTCGGTATTCTATTTTATGCGCCCCACAATAATTTTGCATCTTTCCGCCAGATGAAAATGCTATTACATTACATTTTGACTTGTTAGCAGAGTCTAAAACAGAAAGAGTTTCGGTAGTATTTCCAGATATACTTGTAGCCACCAACAAAGTATTTTTATCTACAGTGTTTGGAAGATGGTAACCCTTTACAACAGCAACATGGATACCAGTCTTTGATAATATAGCTGAAAAGATATCACCCAGAGCACCTGACCCGCCCATTCCAGCAAAGACTATGTGATCGATGTTCTTGTAGTCTACTACATCTTGCCTTGATTCATAAGATTCTCTTGCGATTTCGGGCCACTTATCGTAAATGTAGTGCATGCCAGAAGGATCATACTTTTTCAGAGTAGGAAGATCAATCAACTATTGAGTTCAATAATGATTGCAATATAATGGTTAATCATCTTCTTTCAATAAATTCGCAGTCCTCCAAGCATTTGAATGATATATAGTACAGTTCCTCAAGCTTGCACGTATGGAAACTAAGATCCATTCAAGGCTTAGAACAATAGAGTGGAAGGATAATGCTGTTGTCATGATTGACCAAACAAAGTTACCAAATGAGCTTGTTTATGTAAAGTTCACTGATTACAGAGAGGTCGCAGATGCAATCCGGAATCTTGTTGTCAGAGGAGCGCCAGCAATAGGAGTTTCAGGCGCCTTTGGTCTGGCTCTTGCCGCTTTACAGAGCAAGGCAAAGACAAAGGAAGACCTCTTGTCAGATCTAGAGCAAGCAAGGAAGGTTCTTTATGAAACACGACCTACCGCAGTGAATCTCACATGGGGTCTAGAAAAGGTAATGCAGGTTGCAAAGTCAGGAAAAGACGTTTTGGAAATTAAAGAATCCGCTGTTGAAGAAGCAAAAAGGATGGCAGATGAAGATGTCAAAGTAAACATGCGTATGGGAAAATATGGTGCTCAGCTGTTTAACGATAACGATACCGTAATGACACATTGCAATGCAGGCGCATTGGCAACAGTAGGTTATGGGACAGCTCTTGGAGTAATTCGTGCTACCAAAGAAAGTGGCAAAAAGATCAAAGTAATAGCAACCGAGACAAGACCAGTTATGCAAGGTTCAAGACTTACTGCATTTGAGCTAAAACATGACGGTATAGACGTTAGCTTGATTCCCGATACTGCGGTTGGCTATGCCATGGCAAGAGGGCTGGTTTCAAAAGTGATAGTAGGAGCAGATAGGATTCTACGTACTGGACACGTATACAACAAGATAGGTACATACCAGATTGCCATGATGGCAAAACAACACAAAATTCTGTTTTATGTGGCTGCTCCCCTTTCTACCTTTGACTTGAAAAGCAGACCAGAAGAGGTCATAATAGAACAAAGAAAGCCAAGTGAGGTAACAGCAATAGCTGGAAAAAAGACAGCTCCCGATGGCATCAACGTAATTAACCCCGCCTTTGATATGACTCCTCCTGAACTAATAACTGGAATTATAACAGAAGCCGGTATAGCAAAACCTCCGTTTGAAGAATCTATAAAAAAATTATTCGAATCAAAGCTGTAAGGTATTTATTCATAGCCAATTCTGATGAATATATGACAACTGTAACATCTGATCAGGTTTTAGATTCTTTGAAGCAATGTATGGACCCAGAAATTCCAATCAATATAGTCGATATGGGACTCATCTATGGAATAAACGTAAAAGCCAACAACAAAGTCGATATCAAAATGACAATGACAACCCGTGGTTGTCCTTTGCATGATACATTAGTAAATGACGTAAAAAGATATGTAAACAAAGTTCCCGGTGTAACCGATGTTAATATAGAAATCGTGTGGGATCCTCCTTGGACGCCTGAAAAAATGTCAGAAGAAGGAAAGAAGCTGATAAACTATGGTAAACAACAAACAATTTCTCCAATAAATTATGAAACTGCCATGCCTCAAGGAAGGGGTTCCCTTGTAAAACAAGAAGACGGTTCGCTGGTTTTGACTAATGAAAATCAACAAGCGTTTATGGTCAACGACGCAATAGTTGATTTTTGGAGATTATGTAATGGACAACGAAAAATAACAGACCTAGTAGAAATGTTTGCGCAAAAAATTGGTCTTCAAAGAGGACAGGTAGAAAAAGAAGTTTTACAGCTGATACAACAACTCAGAGATGGGGGGTTGATTTCAATAAAAGAACCCGAAGTTTCAAACGTCGAGTTCAAAAAATAAATCTCTCATATTTCTCTGATTTCGGTAATTGTACCCTGAACTGAGTCCATCTTTACTATTGCCCTTTTTTCCTTAAATCCTAAAGCAACATACCAATTTCCATCATCAGCATCATACTTTGTCTCAAGTGTTTTTACCTCCTCAGCTGTAACGCCATACTTTTGTACTATTCCAGATATTGCTACTGGTATAGCTTCTTTCTCAGTAGGAAGTTTTCTTTTCATTAATCCTATTCCAGGACTCATGTTCTCATTTTGTTCATGAGGTATAATAGCTATTAGATTAGTCAAAAATGATCATACTTTTGTCATTAGGTCCGATCTAGCAAGATTATTGTCTAGATATCCCTGACACGAATCTATGGCTCTGACCATCGAGCTTAGAAACGCACTTTACACTTTGATAGAAGATCTTATGAATAAACCGACCAGTATGCAAAGATTAGCAGATGAGCTCAGACCAGTAACTAGGGATAATACCGAAGTTGCGTTTGGAATATTTGTGGGCTACGTAACTGGGGGATTTGCAGAGATTTTCTTCAAATCACAAAACCGCAGCATGATTAGGTCAGAAGTAGCAGAGGTCAAAGAAATTGTACTTCAGCGAGCACTTGAAATGAAGAAAGCAATAGCTCATGCAAGGGCTCAAGAAATGTAAAAGCTCAAAAATTCCAAAACAAAATTCTATATATCATACAATGAGGAAGTTTTTCAATATGAAACTTCAGACATTTAATAGCGCCTTTATAGCAAGATCAAGGACAATCGTATCAATAGTTACAATTCTAGCAATTTGCGGTACTGTTATCGTACTTCTTGGCGGTGTATGGGATACTACGTCCCACGCATTGCGGGTACCAGAGACTTTCTGGACTATTCAGCATTTAACAATCTATATGGGCGCATCAATGATAACAGTCTCTGCAGTGATGTGTGGTTTACTTCTTTTCAAGACTACAAACAAAAAGATGGAAAAAGGAATAAAGATAATCCTACTCGGTGCAACAATGCAACTTGTGGGAGGCTATGCCGATTATAATTTTCATGAAATATATGGTATTGATGGGTTAGTAACCCCATCCCATCTTACCGTCGAAAGCGGCTTGCTTCTAAGTAGTATGGGAGGTTTGCTAACATTGTCAGGATTTGATTATGGCCATATAAGAAAAATGATTCCGATATCGATTGTAGCAGTCATTCTTTCAGCAGCCTGGATTGGTTTCAATCTTGTTTTATTACTTGAAGCTATTGTGATGTGCGTACCAATCTATGAGCTCTTCTCATCTGGCTGTGCTGTGATGTAATTTCGTAACTTTCTATATCCTGAGAATGTTAATAAAATCGCTCCCATCAATACTATAACAGAAGGTATCGTGATTTCGTGAACCTTGGTGTCACCAAGTTCAGCAGTTAGTCGAAGCGGTTTGTCAGAAATATTGGTTACTTCAAGAATGAATTTTCCTGTCTGATCAAATTGAAAGTAATTTACCGTTACCTTGTTAGTTATTTTTTTTACGTCATAATAATTTCCATGTGAATCAAGTACCTTGGCAATAAGCGCATTCTCAGAATACCCATTTATGGATATGACGTAGAACCCCAGGCCAGGTCCATGAAGATTTAGGGAGATGCTTTCAGATTCTGATTTATCAAGAAGAAAACTATTCGAGTTCTTGGCAGTCATAGAAAACAAGATTCCGATCCATATGGAACCAACCATTACAAGAACTAATCCTATTTTGAAGTAAGAAACCAACCGCATAACTATTCCTAGATGTAGTACTATCTATCTATATTTACTGAGGGCCCGGAGGGATTCGAACCCTCGACCTGGTGGTCCGAAGCCACCCGCACTATCCTGGCTATGCAACGGGTCCAATCAAGTAAGAATTTAACGGGGCTATAATGATTTAGGACATAAAACTTTTGTTCAGTGCCAAAACCAGAGTATTTTTAATTTATCTGGTTTAGCAATAAATGCATCTTAGATTAAGAACTTAAATAGAATCACATCCACTCTTTAAGTAATTTTGGTAAAGATAAGAAATATTGCTAGAAAATTTCTTGGGCGAGACAAGATAAAGTCAATAGGAAAAGAGTATTGGGAAAGTGCTGCGTCGGGAAGTGTAGAAAAAGCTATGAAAAGGATCTGTGATGGTTTTACTAGGGAAGATTTTGAAACAAAAAAAGAGAGTATCGTTTTCGTGAAAGAATTTCAGATTTCCTCCCGAGATGAAGTACTAGAACTCGCTTGCGGAATGGGACGCACCTGTAGATGGGTTGCCCCTAAAGTAAAACAATACACCGGAGTCGATTTCATACCTCAAATGGTAGAAAAGGCAAAAAGTTACAATTCTTCCTTTCTGAATACCAAATTCATCGTAAATGATGGTAGAACATTAAGCGCCTTCCAAGATAATTCTTTTGATGTTGTTTATTGTGAGATTGCTTTTCAACACATGACAAAAGACGTACAAGAATCCTATGCCGAAGAAGTTTATCGAGTTCTTAAGAACGACGGATTTTTTTTTGTTCAACTTCCAAAAATAGAATTTTACAAAGATCCTACTTTTGCATTATCAAAAGAAGAAGTGAACGATTTACTAAGAAAATATGAAACAACCTATATTGGTAATTCTTCTGCATATCATATTGTAATGGCAAAGAAACTAAATTTAGCATGACTAAGAAGGAGAGTTTTATTTTTTCTCTTGCAGATAGACCCATTCGCTTAATTGAATATCTGTTTTTATACTTGATGAATTAAACTCTGGGTTTACAAGTTTTATACGGGGCTAAATATCTGTCTAGGTAATTGAAAATATCACAACGAGTTACTGGAGTGGAATATGCAATACGGGATATTGCACTTGAGGCAAGAAAACTACAGAAGGAAGGAAAGAAGATAACCTATCTTAATATAGGAGATCCTCTGCAATATGGGTTTCAACCCCCTGATAATGTCAAGGAAGCGCTGATAAAGGCAGTTAGGGATGGTCAGAACTATTACGCAGTTTCAGAAGGATTGCCAGATCTTAGGCAAGCTATCGCAAAAAAAGAGAACTCGAAAGGTCTCCAAGTTTATGAAGATGACATACTTGTAACAAATGGAGTATCTGAAGGTCTTGAGATGCTCACTGCATCAATAGTAGAGCCAGGTGATGAAGTCCTCATACCAGGTCCGTATTATCCACCGTATGCTTCCTATGTTCGATTGTTTGGGGGAAAACCAAAGGAATTCTCTGTTGATTTAAATAATTCAACTCCAGATCTGGACGACATTAGATCAAAGATTACGAACAAAACTGTAGCAATATGTCTAATCAGTCCTAACAATCCTACCGGTGCAGTATTTAGTGAAAAATCTCTGAAAGAATTGGTAGACATTGCAAACGAGCACGATCTCTATATCATATGTGACGAAATATATGATCAAATAGTCTTTGATGAAAAATTCATCGGTATAGGTAAAGTTAGTAACGACTCCCCGGTGATTTTGTTAAACGGATTTTCAAAAGTTCATCTAATGTCAGGTTGGAGAATCGGTTATATTGCATTTAACCCGTCAAAGAAACTTGAAAAACTTCGTGAGAACGTTCCTAAACTAGCAAGAGTAAGAATTGCTACCAACTTGCCTGTACAGTTCGCTGCGCTTGAATCCCTGACAGGACCTCAGGATTATATTCCAAAATTCGTCTCAGAATTGAAAAAACGACGAGATTATGTGATTAAGAGATTAAATGGAATGCATGGCCTTAGCTGTTCGAATCCAAAAGGAGCTTTCTACGCTTTCCCACAGATAGAAAACAACAAATTCAAATCTGATAAAGAATTTGTCATAGCTCTTCTGAAATCAAAAGGAATTCTTACGGTTCATGGTTCTGGATTTGGAACTCAATATGGAAGTAACCACTTCAGAATGGTGTTCTTGCCTGAAATCGAAGTCCTAGAGAGTGCCCTTGATAAAATAGAAGAATTTGTAGCCTAGAATTCCCAAGTTGAAAGTCTTCCCGGTGTTATTTCAATAATGCAATCAGTATCATTTAGAAGTTGCTGCGCTGACTTGTTCCTAAGGTTTCTAAAATAACGAAGAAGAATTCTCTTGGCAATTGATTGTACACGTCTATTATCCAGAATCAGTGCCGCCGTGCCAACTCCCATGATCCCAAAAATATCTGGTGAATTAATTCCTGTATCTATACAAAAAGAGACCTTAGAATTTTGTTTTATGTTATGTGCCTTTTTTGTTCTAGTATTAGTTCCAACATAAAATTTTTCCCTTGAATAATCATACCAGACAGGAACTATGTGAGGATTTCCTTTCGGATCAATGGTAGCAAGCCTCAGAATTTTCTGTGATTTTGCAAAGTCCTTATCCTTCATAGATACCTTCTTTTAATCCAAGTATTATCAGGAATCCACCAATTCCAAACATAGCAGCTGATATCTTCTCGCTTGTAATCTCAGGTGAGGTAAAAAAATCCACTACAAACTCTGGTCCAAAAATAAAGAGATCTCTAACCAGAGCTATCGCACCAACGACTATAAATAAAACACCCATTGCGGTGAACCAATTTTTTCTAGCCCGCATTCTGTATTTCTGTGTATACTAACTAAATTATCTTTATGCCTGGGTTCTTCATCTTGTTCTTTATCATGGCATTCAGAAGTATTGGTGTCGCTGTTTCAGCTAGATAAGATAGAGAACCAGGTCCAAGCAAAATGGGCCTAAGATTTTTTATTTCTCCAATCAGATTGTTTACTATATTCACAGCACTATCGCTATCACCACACACGAAGATGTCAGAGTCTAGGATAAGTTTAGGATCTATTAGCTTCTTCTCTGAAACTGTATGAAAGGCTGAAACTAATTTGGACTTGTCTTTCATGTATTTTTGTACTAGTTCAAAAGCAGAGGGTTTTTTTTCCTTGAATGAAATGAACTCAAAGCCAGCATCTGTTTTTGTTAGAGGCACAATAGGTGATATTACAACACAACCATCCTTCACATTGGGAAGAAGCTGAGAACATATGGAATCTATATTTTCATAGGGAATGGATAGTACTAAGACATCACTTTCTTTTGCAACACATAGATTATCCTTTCCTGCTATTTTGCCCTTAACGGTACCAAATTGTTGAATTGCAAGAGTGAAATATTCCTGCGCTGCCTCATTTGCCCTTGCTGCGTCTCTTGAGCCTATCAATATATCATGGTTTCTGCACCAACGCAGAGCAAACCCTTTTCCCATTCCGCCGGTTCCTCCGATTATTCCGATCTTCATGAAATCAAGCTCTGGTAATCTTATTATTATCTCTATTCAATACTTGGTTTCGTTATTGTCATTTTTTGTTTTTTTACGACATGCTCAAGCTAAAAATAACGTTGAAAGGATCCTTGCCGGACGCTCAACAGGATATCCACTTACTGATCTTGGTGTACAACAAGCAGAGAAGATAGGTGATTTTCTAAAACCACTTCACATATCAAAGATATACTCCAGTCCTATAGAAAGAGCGGAACATACAGCGAGGATAGTGGCAAATAGAGTTGGCTTGAGTTATAATGTTGATGAAAGACTAACAGAGATCGATATGGGTATCTTCTCTGGAATGCCCTATGAAGACATGTTTGCAAAACACGGAAATATTTTCTTAAAGTTTTATCAAGGACACTCAATTGTGGAAAAAAATGGCATCGAACCATTTGAAAGTGTCAAAAAGCGAGTTTTAGATATAGTAGATCATTGTTCGAGAAGGCATAACAATGAGAACATTTTATTTGTAACACACATGGATCCAATCAAATCAATGATATCTACCATTTTTCAATTGAAACCTGAATCATTGTATGAATTAATAATAAGAAACGCATCTTTGACAATTTTGAAAAGAGAGCAGTCTAATCTCTCTGTTGTTGCCATTAACTCGATGTCTCCAGAAGGATATCATCAAGAATGAAAAATGGTATCGATGAAATGTTGTCGCGTTTTATTATCTCCTATGAGATGATTTCGCAAAAAGTATGTTCTTCCAGCAGAACCAATATCTATGGGTAGCCGGCATCATGAATAGGTTGAAACTACTAGTAGCAATTTTCCTGCTTATCGTAATGTTGGCCAATTTTTTTTCCCAAGCTTACGCCTTACAATTATCTACTGATAACGAAGTTTACTCAGAAGGTCAACCACTTCTGGTCTACGGAAGAGCTCTGCCTGATGAACCCGTAATCATTAGGTTGTTTGCTCCTGACGGCACTATTGCACAATTCAACCAAATAACAGCGGATAGCAATGGTGACTTTAGTCATACTTTGATCAAATGGCCTAATGCTACTGCGAACTATCCTTATGGAACTTATTCTGTGGAAGCTATAGCCACAAAGGAAAACGGAACGTCACAAATAGTAGATGTAAAATTTGCATCCTCTTCGTCACTTATACCAGTTCCAATACAACGAGTAATCATAACTCAAGTATTTGCACCTCAAACTGCAGCAGTAAATCAACCATTCCGTGTTTTCGTTCAAGTTACAAGTGATGGCCAATTAGTAGCAGGTTCACCATCAAAACTTCTTGGTGGTTCACACATTCATCTTCCTTCCGGTGATATAGTAAACCTTTCAAATTCTCTTAAGACTCTGCATCCAGGTCTTTACTACACAGATTTTACTCCACCTCAAGAAGGAACATATGTTTTTCACATAGTGGTTGACTTTCAACGTACGACTTCTCACGGTTCAGCTGCTACACTAGTACTCAAACAAGATATTACAGGAATATCAAATCAAATACGGAAGCTAAATTCTGTCTTGGATTCGACAACACAAGAACTGGATAAGCTAAAGGCGGAAATTCAAGGTTTTGGAGATGTATTAAACAGTAGTCAGAGATCGATTACACAAGCGAATCAGAACATAAACAGAAGCGTCACATCAATGTCTGAATCAGTTCAAAACGTGGAAGCAGCATCAGGACAATTTAATTCATTGTTTCTGCCAGTAGTAGCTTTGATAGCAATCATAATCGCATTACAAATAACCATCCTTGCTAGGCGACGCTAATTCGATGTCAAAGAACAAATCGTTTACCATCTCAAAGGCAGGCCTTTTTTTAGTGTGTATTCTATTGTTCTCATTATTTCCCAAATCTGTAAGTGGATTTTATGATGTTGACGTTCCACATCAAAATCCAGAACAAAAAATTGAACAATCAGGACTTATAAGCTTCCAACCTACACTATACGAGAATCCGGTTAAAAGATACATAGTCTTTGGATCAGGCTCTGTCTCAGATATAACATCAAGAGCTGATAATGTAATTTATGGAGTAGGTTCTAATCATGGTTCCTTTGTTGTAGGTGTCTTCCAACAGAATGAAGTCTCAACTCTAAAGTTGCAAGGATATAGTGTGATCGAAGATCTACCGTTAGAATTTAATTCCATGGCAACTAATGTTTCTCCAACCGAAGTTTCTAGAATTGATACAATCCTTGGTTCTGATAAGGTAATTCACAAGTACGGATACACTGGGTATGGTATCAAGATAGGGATTGTGGACACAGGAACTGATTTTTCAAACCCGGACATGAAAGATTCTGTTGCTAGGGATGAAAGAAATATTCCTGTAATGATCGATGCAGATGGACAAGGTCTTGTACTAACTAACGCCACATTTGTTGCAAATATCAATAGCAAAGGTACAGTTCAAAACTATACAAAGGCCATTCCAAAAAATACTACCTCTTCCGTTTATGTAAACTCACAAGGGGTCTTCCTTGACATAAAGAAAGGAGGTAAGGGCACATACATTCAAGTCTATAACTCATTATTTCCAAGAGGAGGCAATTCCGTCCTAAATGGTACTGTCTCAGATGACTACAAAATAGGGAGGGACCCAAAACACTTTATCGTATCAAAAAGTGGAGTCTATCATTTTGGTGTGATCTACGAAAGTGCAATGCAAGGTCAATTTTTTAGGTTACAACTAGTTCCAGTTCTAGTTGTAGATTCTATAACGCCAGGCTTGTATGATACAATAATCCCAGACATGTCAGATTCTTGGAAGGATTTCACAAAATTTGATAGACCGACGATTACCAATTATGATTTTGATTTCACCGATGAAACTCCTATCATACTTGGTAACGGAGAAGAGCATCTTGTTTACGATTCTAATCATGATGGGAATTTAGACTATAGTGCGGGTATGGCAGGGTCACATGTGCTTGATGTATACGGAGTTATTACAAAGTCTTCACTAATTAACAAGGCAATAGGTGCGGTAAATGGCACATTACTTCTTCCACTTGATCCACGAGGTAACTTCTTTGGAATAATGTATGATTTTGGTGGACATGGAACTGGCACTGCTGCCTCAATAGTCTCCTCTGGAAAGGAATCTTACGATATCTATGGTAATTCTACAAAGTATCACATAAAAGGAATTGCAACTGAAGCAAAAATAGTTCCAATAAAGGCATTGTGGCTTGGTGATGCAATATACGGGTGGTTGTGGGCGGCAGGATTTGATCAAGAAAAGAATAACTGGAAATTTACAGGAAAACCTAGAGCTAATATTTTATCTAATAGTTGGGGCATTTCCAATTTCCCTACTCTTCAATCAGTGCCAGGACTTGACGTACAGTCACTTTTGCTTAGCGCACTCAACGTTCCCGGCTCTCTTGACAAAAACTATCCAGGTGTTTTAGTTGTTAGCAGCGCTGGAAACGCAGGACCTGGGTACGGTACTTTAGCAACTCCAGACGCTGCGCCATTTGGTCTTACAGTTGGAGCCGTCACTGATAATGTCTACGTAGGCTATGGGCCATTTAAGAATCAACCTAGATTTGGTAACAGTACTTCTAACTATGGTGAAGTATCAGGTTTTTCAAGCAAAGGACCATCCGTGATAGGAGATCCAAAACCAGATCTGATGGCAGTTGGGGAGTACAGCTTCATTCCTACGTCGGTTACAAAATTTAGTAAAGATGCAACTGGATCGTTTGCGTTATTTGGAGGAACTAGCCTTGCAGCACCTCTTGTTGCAGGCTCGGCAGCAATCTTAATGCAAGGTTTGAAAGACAAAGATATTCCATATGATCCTTTCACGATCAAGAATATACTAATGTCAACGGCAGCTGATATGTACAACGATCCGTTTACACAAGGTTCTGGTCTAGTCAACGTAACAAACGCGATTAATTATGCGACGGGCGACGATGATGTTTTTATAGTTTACAATAATGCTTCCTATTCGAACATTAAGAAGGTTTTAGACTCATCTCTGAAATCTATGAACTCTTCTTCCGTTGGCCTACAAAGACTTCAGCTTACTAATTCTTCAATGCCTCAAACATCGTGGTTTG
>VBPL01000027.1 GCA_005877205.1 Nitrososphaerota archaeon | reverse complement strand
CATCCACTACATTTACGATCGCAAACCCTACCAACCATACAATTGACGTCGAAATAGTTCCGGAAGAACTGAAATTAAGTAAATTTTCTCAATATAACAGTACAACAGAACCTCGCTTGAAGGATCCTATGATAAATAAATCGGGAGTTTATAGACCAAATTACATTCCTCTAGTTGAAATTAAAAATCATACTAGTTTAATATCATTCTTTGACAAGACAAAATCTATCCCAAATGACGCTTCATTAATGGTTCTTGATCTATCCTTTCCTTTTTCACAATTCATGAACTCTTCTGCCAAAATGTATGCTGACGACATGAAGATCTCATCACTATACCTTTACGATTGGAACAACAAAAATAATGATACAAAGCCTACTTACCAAGATCTTTCTCTAGTAAATAGGGGAGGTTCATGGGGAACAGTTCAAGAGCTTAGAGTTTCTGATCCAAACTCTAAGATCAAACACGTCCCGCTTGTTGGAGTTTATCCAGTACCAACTAGATACTCATATTGGTCAGGTGACACAAAACAAAACTCGACATCACTTAATTTTACTATTACAGCAAGCTACTACAAGAAGGTAAAATGGTCTGAAGTGTGGCTCGATTCTAACAGCATAGAGATAAAACCTCACAGCACATCTACTGTGGATGCAACTTTACTTGTATCACAAGAGAAGAATCCCGGTTTATACGAGGGTTTCGTCAGCTTCAAAGGGAAATCACACACTGTTAATGTGCCTGTTTCATACGCTGTGATGAAAAAACTG
>VBPL01000026.1 GCA_005877205.1 Nitrososphaerota archaeon | reverse complement strand
AAAGATCCGAGAGGAACGATAGAATCAGTTCTAGCCGATGAAGAATTCATGCAAAAAGATCACGAATTTACGAAGAGATTCACCATGACGGAAGAATTCCAAGAAGCTTACGATTCCAAACTTGCAAGCTCTCTTATAGCATCAAGAATGGTAGGAAATCTTTACACTGCATCTCTCTACATGGGATTCAGAAGCTGCTTAGAGTTTGAATTCCAAAAAGGCACTGATCTAGAGGGAAAAAGGTTTGGATTTGGTTCTTATGGTAGTGGCAGCAGTGCAATGGTCTTTAGTGGCGTTATAATGCCTGCTTACAAAGAAATAGTAAGAGACATGAATCTGGAATCAGAAATAGGAAACAGAATAAAAGTTTCCCTCGAAGAATACGAAGAAATTCATGAGAACAAACGAGGCCCACTAGAAAACATCTTGGATAGCAAAAAGGAATTTGTGCTGGTCGATGTAGAAAATGCTCCAGAAATGCGTGGACAGCGCAAGTATGTTTTCAAAGAATAGTGCATGAAATTTTAGATAAAGCGATCAAAGGGAAATTAAGAAAAAAGATATAAAATCAACTTTACATGGACAATGCATGAAAGAGCGAACAGTACCAATTTGCTTTACAAAAGATCAGTACAAAAAGATCGAACAGGCTGCAAAGCAGAACGGAATGTTAAACATAAGTCAACTCGTTGAAGAAGCTTTAAACAAGCAAATAGGAAAATAATACAAAAAAATTTCCTTTCCCTTATAATTTTGCTCACTAATCCTTTTTAATAGATTCGATGCCATTTGGGATGAAGCTTGTTCACGCGCAAACCTGCAGTTTGTAACATGTGTAAAAAAGAGATTGGCCACGGACATAGACCAAAAAGTGAATGGCAGATTCAAGGTCGTCTTTGCGGGGATTGTTATGTTGACCAAATGAAAAAGTTTTATGAATCAAATCTAAGACAAAGATGTGTAATATGCGAAATAGAAAGGTATGTGTCTGACATGTGGGAACCAAGATATCAATGGAATATGAAGGGGCTACTTTGCAAGACCTGCTTTGATAAAAAAGATGAAGCGTATCAAAAACAGAAAACATTTTGCAGTATTTGTGGTAAGAAGCTTGGCATGATACGATACAATCCAAAAAAGCAATGGGCTATCCAAGGTCAACTATGCAGAGAGTGCTGGGATTCTCAAAAGACAAAGTTGGGCTAGATGAATATTTTTAGAAAATATCTATGTAATAAATGCGGGAGAAAGTTCAGACAACAAGAAGAGCTAATGCAGCATGAACAGGTTACTCATAGTGATAACCGGCTCTATGATTGTAGACAATGTAACCTAAATTTCTCAAGCATGGAAGAGATGCGAACTCACATACAAAGATTCCACACCTATGAGGGAAAGAGAAATTTCTAGAAAGCCTTTATTGTCTTTACAACTGGAGGTCTAACTTTGGTAAATACTCTGAATCCACAAATGCATTTTATTTCTGGTAATCTGGTCAGCTCTGATTGGCTAACTTGTGTTCCACATCGCATACAAGCATAAGCCACACTAAAACTTACTGGCTTCTCTTCTATTGAAGTGTTTTCTTGATTTGGTTCAGACATGTTTTATCGTGAAATTTTCTATAATTTAAGGCTATCAACAATTATTTCAAAGTTAGTTCTATGTATACGTCATTAGGAATCTTGATTCTCATTAATTGTCGAATGGCTCGATCGTCTGCACTCAGGTCTATTACTCTTCTATGAATTCGCATTTCCCATTTCTCATATGTGTGAGTTCCCTGTCCACAAGGTGATTTTCGAGTAACCACATTGAGCCTTTTAACAGGCAGTGGAGTTGGTCCTTTGACTTTGACTCCAGTTTTGTCTCCGATGCCTTTAATTTCACTACAAACCCCATCCAGCCTTTGAAGACTTGTACTGGTTAATTTTATTCTGGCCGTCTGGGTCATTCAAGTCACTATTTCGTATATTTTTCAGTGATCTCTTTTACAACACCAGCAGCAATTGTTGCACCCATATCTCTGAGAGCAAATCTTCCAAGTTCTGGAAAGTCTTGGAATGTCTCGATTGGCAGAGGTCTTACAGGTTTTATTCTAACTATTGCAGAATCACCTGCTTTCAAGAACTTGGGTTCCTTTTCTTCAATTGCACCAGATTGTGGGTTGATCTTTGCTTCAAAGGCAACGATTGTTGCTGCCACTTGAGCAGTATGTGCATGCATTACTGGTGTGTATCCAGGTGCAATAGCTGTTGGATGGTGAATGACTATAATTTGTGCGCGGAATTCTTTTGCTACATTTGGTGGGTTGTCTGGTGATCCTATTACGTCACCTCTTTTGATGTCTTTCTTTTCAATTCCCCTGAGGTTGAAACCTATATTGTAACCAGGTTCAGCTGATTCCAACTGGGTGTGGTGAGTTTCAATGGATTTGATTTCTCCAGTAGCGCCAGATGGCATTACAACAACTTTCATTCCAGGCTTTGCTACTCCGGTTTCTACCCGTCCGACAGGCACTGTACCGACACCTGTGATAGTATAAACATCTTGTACTGGAATTCTAAGTGGTTTGTTTGTTGGTTTGTCTGGAATTTTAAACTCATCAAAAGCCTCGTATAGTGTCTTGCCTGTCCACCAAGGCATATTTGTTGATTTTTTTACCAGATTGTCGCCTTTCCACCCAGAAATTGGAATCATCTGTATTGTTTCTACCTTGTAACCTACTGCCTTTAGTAGTTTTTCCGCTTTATCTTTTGCAACTTTGAAAGCCTGCTCAGAATAATTATTGTCATCCATTTTATTAATCGCAACGATTAGTTGCCCAACTCCTAGGGTTCTAAGTAAGAAAGCATGTTCTCTTGCTTGGCCTCCGGGTGCGATGGCTGTATCTGTCTCACCTTCTTTAGCTGACAAAACAAGAACGGCGCAATCTGCCTCGGAAGCTCCAGTAATCATGTTTTTGATAAAGTCTCGATGTCCTGGCGCGTCAATTAATGTGAAGAAGTATTTGGGCGTTTCAAACTTTTGAAATGCCAAGTCGATTGTAATGCCTCTTTCTCTTTCGTCTTTAATGTTGTCCATTACCCAAGCGTACTTGAATGTGTCTCCCTTTCCAGTCTTTTCTGACTCGGCAGCGTGTTGGGCAATTGTTCTCTCGTCTACCAGGCCAAGATCCATCAACAAATGACCCATTGTAGTAGATTTACCGTTATCAATATGTCCTACAACTATCATGTTTAAGTGTGGTTTTTTGCTTGCGGCACTCATGACGAATCCTACCTGACATGGGCTTTATTACCATTTCGATTTTTTGAAATTGTTTTGGTCAAATTTTGAATAAATTGTTGATATGATCTTTGACATTAAGTATTTTTCACATACTATAAATCAAAGTATTTTATGATTATGGATAATGAAAATAACTTTAACAGTAATCAAAGCTGATGTTGGTGGCATTGGTGGGCATACTAGACCCAGTGATGGTCTTCTAAATGCAGTAAGAAACGTAGTAAGATCCCAAGTAAGAAGGGATGGTAAAGGACTCTTAATCGATTCTTATATCGGATATTCTGGCGATGATATCCACATTGTCATGACTCACACTAGTGGTGTAGATAATAGAGAGATCCATCAACTTGCATGGAAAGCTTTTGAGGCCGCAACCAGAGTAGCACAAAATGAAGGGCTTTACGGAGCAGGTCAAGACCTTCTAAAGGACTCATTTTCGGGCAACATAAAGGGATTGGGTCCAGGTGTTGCAGAAATGACATTTGAAGAAAGACCCAACGAAGCCTTTACCATATATGCTGCAGATAAGACTGAACCAGGTGCCTTCAACTATCCGTTTTATAGAATTTTTGTAGACACACTAAGCAATACTGGACTTATTGTAAATGAAAACTTGGCAAGAGGAGTCAAGATAAGCGTCATGGATGTAGAAAAAGGTAAGATTGCTCAACTCCAAATGTGGCAAGACAAGCCAACTCTTGAAGCCGCATTGATGTACCCAGGAAGATACGTGATATCGACTGTCCATACAAAAGACAATCAACCAATTCTCGTTGCATCCACCGACAGATTACACAACATTGCAGGAAAATATGTTGGAAAAGATGACCCTATTTGCATCATAAGGACTCAGAAAGATTTTCCTGCAACTGAAGAAGTAGGTGCCGCCTTTAATAATCCGCACCTTGTTGCAGGTAACACACGAGGAAGTCATCACATGCCACTAATGCCTGTCAAGACAAATTCTCCTGCAAGCATAAATTTCGCAATACCAATAGTGTCTGCTCTTGTCTTCAGTATGCATAACGGAAAACTTGTGGGACCAGTAGATGGATTTGGTACTGCAGATTGGGATTACATTAGAACAATAGCTGTAAAAAGGGCGATTGCGATAAGAAGTCAAGGTTTCATTCATCCAGCTACTCTGGTTCCATCAGAGTTAGAATACGCAGAGGGTTATCGAGCAAGAATGAGTGTACTTTGGAGTATGATGAGACCACTTCCTGGAACTAAAGGTCACCAATCTCCTCATACACTAAGGCCTCCACAACATCTAAAGCCTCAAAGCCAATCCGCCAAATCAAAACCCGCAATTCAGACACAAAAACCTGTACAACAATCAAAATTACAGCCAAGTGCAGAATCGACTAAAGTAAAGAAAACAAGAAAACTCAGAAAAACAAAAGCTTCTTTGAGAAGCGAGTAAAACAGAGGAAAAGTCTAAGGGCATAATCTTCGGATTAAGTACCACTTCGGCTCTTTGCGTTATTACAACTTTTATTATGCAGTTTTTGAATTGGAATATTGGTAAAGAAAATACAGATTCTTATTATCGGTAATAACGAAAATGGTTCCACACCAGAGCTTGAAAAAGTAGCATACGAAACAGGGATCGAAGTGGCAAAATCAGGGGCAGTGCTTGTTACTGGCGGTCTTGGAGGCGTAATGAAGGCTGCTTGCCGGGGAGCTAAAGATGCAGGAGGGCTCACTGTTGGAATCATTCCGCAGAACGACCCATCTTTTGCGAACGAGTACTGTGATATAATAATACCAAGTGGAATCGGGCTTGCAAGGGATTTCTTAACAGCCTTATCAGCAGATGGTGTCATAGTCATCGGAGGAGCTTCTGGTACCCTGTCAGAAATATGCGCTGCATATATGCACAAAAAACCAATCGTAGCGATCAAAAATACTGGTGGAATCGCAGAAAAATACGCAGATCAGTATCTGGATCACAGACAGAATGTAAAAATAATTGGCGTAGCTACGCCAAAAGACGCAGTTAAAGTAATTCTAGGTAAAATTAATTCTGGACAGAAATAAGATAAGGGTCGGGTTCATAGAAATTTCCATATTTTTTGGCAAGAGATTGCAATTCTCCAACAATACTTGAGATCCCAAATTCTTTTGCAGTCTCAAATATCGGTTTTCGAAGTCCCATTCCTAAATTGAGAGCTTTTTCGATCTCCTGAGCATCACTTACTTGGTTTGTGATAAGCCAAGCCACATTATTTAGAATCGTTGCCAACAATTGAATTGGATTGAATTTCTTTGCTGATTCTTCGGATAAGTTGATTCTTTCATATTTCTCGCCAGAATGCAGATAAAAACCAGCACCGCTTTTCTGCCCCAGTTTCTTCTCTTCAAATAGCTGCCTAATCAATGGATGAGGATTGATGACCTTCTTATCACGAGAATGCATCTCAATCGTAGCTTTATGAATTACATCCAAACCAGTGAAATCTGCAAGCTCAAAGATTCCCATAGGGAAATTTAAACTGAATTTAACAGCAGAGTCTATCTCTGTCATAGACGCCTTTGTCCTATCCATGGACCATGCAGCTTCGTGAACAAGCGGTATGAATATCCTGTTTACAATAAATCCTGCAACATCTTTCTTGCATAGTACTGGTTCTTTTGATACTGATTTTACGAAATTCATAGTAAGATCAACTAATTCCTTAGGTGTCTTTTGACCAGGAATTACTTCTACTAGTTTCATCAGTTGTGGAGGATTAAAGAAGTGAATTCCTATAAATTTCTCTGGCCTGCTTGTTGTGTTTGCAATTTCAGTAATTGGAAGCGTACTAGTGTTTGATGCATAGATTGTTTTCTTATCAGCTAGATTATCTAGTTCAGCGTAAACTTTTTTCTTAAGATCCATTGTCTCTGGGACTGCCTCGATCAATAAATCGCAGTCTTTAAGGGCATCAGCAAGTTCAACCTTAGGTATAATTCTTGCAAAAATGCTTCGTGCTTCATGTTCAGATATTTTCTGCTTTGATACGAGTTTGTCAAGACTCCATTTGATTTTCTCCATGGCCTTATCCAAAAACTGTTTTTCTACATCTCGAAGTATAACGTTGTATCCTCCCATCGCAGAAACTTGGGCAATGCCGTGACCCATTATGCCAGATCCGAGAACTGTTACGTTCTTAATTGCCATCTTGACTGTGTGTAAAATTATCCCTTTGTAAGTTATTCGGTCAGACTCAAAGATTATCTATTATTTGCTTTAAATGAGAAGGTAGTTCTGGGAGTTCGCCTGTATGGCTTGTGTTATTTTGTAATATGTCGGGCCCTATTCTTCTGACTTTTTGAGTTCCGATCAAGGTAGCTATTCCTGTATCAATTTCTTTTGGGGCTAGAATATTTTTTAGTTTGTCAATCAGGATATTTTCCACCTCATATTTGTCAATAGCATATTGCAAAAGCATCAATTTGTCATTGGATGATAAATTCTCCACGCTTTTACATGTTTTATGCTCGATAAAAAATCTTTTTAAACTTATTTACTTTATACTAGACTAATCGTAGTAGCTATCTTCTTAAAACCCAACAACAATTGTAGTCTAGATTTTGGATATTGAGAAGTTTACAGATGACGTATACACTGTGGCAGAAAAGCTAAGTGCAGGTCAATCGCCTGAAATAAAATCAAAGATAAATTTTGTCCGCGAGAGATTAATTGAATTATACCAGAAGAATCTCGTCAAGATTAATCACTCCGTGCTTGAGATAATTTGTGCGTCAAACCTCATCTCGCAAGGTTATGCTGTAGATATTGAGAAGCACCTCTCCGACATACTTGTTTGTGACTTGTTTGCAATAAAAGGCGACGGTACATTTATCATGGAAATTGAGACTGGGTTTACACCACCTGACCACGCCTTAGATACGATTGATTACTATATAGCAAGAATTTCAAGCAAAATAGCAAGATACAGTCAGCATTGCTCCAAATTTGCACTTGCTACTCCGGTTGTTGGAATTTTACCTATTCCAAGACTGTTCCTCAAACCCCCAAGTAAGAGATCAAAAGATGAAATTCAAAACATAAAAGAACTTGTTGACAGATTTTATAAAAATCCGCCAATAGAAATAAGCGATATCCTGAATGCAAGATTGCATTCTGTATATTTAATCAATATTGACAAGTGTTTTGCTAAACAAATTGATCCATACACATACATTGAATTAACCGCAAAGTTGCAAGAAGCTAGTGAATTAGATTTGTAACGATTTTCTTGTTAAAATATTTTTGTTATATTACAATATTATTGCCTATAACAAAAATTACAATTCTTTATTGCGTCTTGACGTCTCATTTGCCCTTTTACGCTCTTGCATGCAAATCTTCATCTCGCGGTCAGTATGATTTTTTACGGGCTTACCGCATATTGCACACGTCGGATTTGGTTGAATTGGTTTTCTTTCAAAATTCAATGTCTTTTGTTTGTTATTTCAATAATATAATAGCTGAGGCAAAGCGCATCTAAGTACATTTTTGAGAATTTTCAAGCTGAATTATTGAGCGCAAGATTAGGCCAGATATGCCAAGGTGAGATGTCAGAAAGGATGCTGCCTCTTCTAATGCATTCTGTCCTCTATATCCTTCGTCGTATGTAATTTCAATAGAACCTTTGTCAGTCTCAATAAAAGCCGTAATCAAAGAGTATGGGCCTAGCCTCATATCTTTTTTTTGCACATACAAATTTAGGTACACATTTTTGACTATATGCCCCTGTTCAACAAATTTGCCTGAGGACATCAAGACGATGGTTTTGTCCGGTGCTCTATTAATCCTCTGAGGATCTATTACGTCTATTATCTTCACTAAATTACTTAAGTTCATCTTTCTAAATAATCTTCTCGATACTTTTATAGTAAATTGTTGCGTGAGGATTATTTTTCATTATCTTCTGTTAGTGCTTTTATAGAATAAAATCGTATTAGTAATAGCATCGAAGTGATCTCATGGAATGAATATATACGACACAAAATCGGTGCACTGTAGTAGATGTGGCAAATTTATTGGTGAGATAGATTATGATACAATTGTAACACTACCAAAATGTGGCAAATGTGTCAATCCGCTTCCAGAAAATGAGGACAAAGCAAGTTATATCATTAGTAAATATGGCAGAAATGTTGAAGCGATAGTCTAAGAAAATAGAAAAATAGTACGTTTATTTTTCGTTATCTACTGTTCCGCCTTGGCCATAGATTGCAGGCATGGTAACTGTACTTGTGACATGCGCCACGTTTCTTACCTTGCTTATAGTGGCATCAACTTTCATAGCATCGCTAGCCTGAACCTTGACAAAGACATCATATCTTCCCATTACTCCATTTACTTCTACGACGTCTTGTAATTCTTTGATCTTGGCGATGACTTCTTTTTCATTGCCAGGTATACATGTAGCTAGAATGTAGACGATCATATTCAATGCACAGAATGGTTGTTAAATAATCTATCTTATTCATGTTCTTCCAACTCTTCGGTTGATGAAATCCTATTTTTTCATCTATACAAATTTCATTCCCATTTGTAATATCACGATTTGGATCCATAATGAAAATGTGTTTTGGGGGTTTTTATGTATTGAAACTCTAAAACTCGTCCCCATGTGACTGTGACCAGAAAAATGAAAAATTTTCTAGATTACTATATACATAAAACTAGTTAATATGTATTAAAACTCTAGAGACGGTTTCAAAAAAAGTTCCACAAAGTTTTTTATTCTAGAATAGCATAATATCAAATAAAGTTATTTAGCAATTTCTGTCGGCTAAAATCAAAAATTATTTTTCAGACCATTTTAGACCATTTTAGCTGGCTATGCCAGCATCTATACGAGTATTCTCGGCATGCTGTGCGACTGAACCTCGTGGTAGATAGTCCAGATCATCACTTCATCAACCAAGAGTTGGCAGAACCCCATCCATATCTTAACAATAATACGATTGTCAACATGCTTATTGTGAGTATCACCATTGATACGGCTCCAAACTCAGGAATTACCACAGTACCTATTATCTTGAGCTCTTTAGAACCTGCTTGAATTGAACAATCCACGATCCTTTGTGTACTGGTCTCAGACTGTCCACACTGAATCGCTTTCCCATCTACTTTCATAACTAGTAAACCTCCTGTAGTAGAATCTATAACGCTTTTTGGAATCTGGTACTCTTGGTTAACTGATCCAGATATCTTACTTGTATCAATAGCAATTGAAATAGTGCTATCTATAGTAGAAACTTGGACATCGCCATATTTGATTTGGTTGGTACCATTACTTCGAACCTTTATCTGTCCTTCAAGAACGGGAATGATTGTAAGGTGACCCACGTTTACTACAAAATGTATTTGCGCTGATTCTGTTCCATGTTTTATATTTATCATATATGTTCCTCCCTGAGAATCATCACTTAATACAAAATCATGAGTGAAAAGATTGTTCACAAGAGAGACCTGGCCAACATCATAGACATTTCCCATTGGATTTCGTACTATTATCGTAACTGGAGTTCCACTAACAAGCTGAACGGATCCAGATATTATCACTTTGTCTCCTAGCTCATACGATTCTTTATCAGTGTTAGCCAAGATACCAGAACTCTGTGCGTACGCTGCTGTCAGAGATGGAACTATCAACAACATGATTATAATAATTGATACTTTTCTTGGCACGTGCATGAGCAGTTTTGGGATTTTTATTCTATTTAACTGTAGACTTGTCGTTTCGGCTTACCTTAGAATAATTCCATAATTCCAATCTACAAAAAAGCATCAAGGCCCTTTCTAGAAGTCAACTCCTGTTGTTCAAGTACCTTTGACATCCTCTCTCCCATCTTCTTTGCTGCTGTAACTTTTCGTTTTCCTATCCAGTAATATGTCTCATCGGTTGTATCTTTTGCGATTAGCACAATCAATTTACCATAGCCTTTACGACCAGTCCGACCTTTCCTCTGAACATATCTTATAGAACTTGGCACATTATCGAAAAATATGACATGATTTACTTCTGAAATATCAAGCCCTTCTTCTCCAACTCTTGTTGCTATCAGAACCTTGTACTCACCGTCTCGGAATTTTTGTACCATCTCAATTTGTTTCTTCTGTTTAAGACCTTTTTCTCCTGCTTTGCCAATCAAGAATCCAGCTGGTATTCCCATTTCGGTTAGTTTTTGATGTATGACATCAACCGAATCTCTATAACTTGTAAATATCAGCGCCTTCCCTGAAATTTTTTGCAATACTTCTTTTAATTTTATTAATTTAGGGTGTTCGATACCTTTTGTTTGTGCTTCTTGTGCCAGTTTTATTGCTTTACCAAAATTAGGATCATTCTCAAAGAGATCTTTGATTCCGACCCCTTTTTTCTGCCTTGTTCTCTCACAGAATCTGAGAAATGCAGTGACGCCATGTGATTCAAGAACATTTATGGAATGGATAAGCCTTATTGCTGTAAACAGTGGTTTTGCAGCTCTTCTATTTTGGCGTAAAACAAATTCTCTCACACGTAAAAGTTCTGACAATGATCTGCTATTAGATAGATTCAGACCGGCTCTACGTAACTCGCTATATCTTGATTCTATTGCAGCTTTAAGGCATGATTGTATTTGTTTCATCTCGAAAGGAAGCTCAACTGGAATCCATTCCGTATCGGTCTGTTGAACATACGGTTTTACATCATGGCTTTCATCGGTTCTTTGTGCTATGCTTGTTGTTTTCAGTGTTCTCAGTATCTCAGAAGCCTTTTCTTTCTCACTTGGCAATGTTGCAGTCATTCCAATAATTCGTACATCCAAATTTTGAAATCGTTCTGCAATACCTGCATATACATAATCTCCAATTGTTCTATGGGCTTCATCAAATACGATTAGAATAAACTGATTAGGTGATACAAGTTGTCTATCAAGATCATTTTTAACAATTTCAGGGGTGGCACACACAACACTATTTATCCAGAGTTTTTTGCGTTTATTGAGTAGGTCTTCTCCTGTGATCAGTGCTATATCATCTACCAGCAAATTGTTTTTGAGAAACTCGTAATGTTGATGTGCCAATACACGTGTTGGTGCAAGGAACAATACTCCGCCTTTCCTTTTTGAGAGAAACTCTGCGATCACATGTAGTGCAACCGTTGTCTTTCCAAGACCGGTAGGCAGTACTATTAGGCAATTCTCGCTTATGGCTTGTTTCGCAAGATTTACTTGATATTCTCTGTATTCTATGGCAGATTTTTTAATTAGGTGATGCTCTACGTACTCCTGACTCACACATCTTCACCATATTGTTGATGGGTAAAAAGGTTCTTTCAAGCTGACTATTACACAATGCTTTACATCTGGTTACACCGTTTTTTGTAATCTTATATTATGGAGTGCGATACAACTCACTTATGAAAAAAGAATTTGAACGCCCAACTTGGGATGAGTATTTTATGCTTCAGGCCGAACTTGCAAAACTACGATCCAATTGCATTACAAGACAGGTTGGTGCTGTAATAGTGCGGGATCATAGACAGATCGCGACTGGATACAACGGGACTCCGCCAGGCGTAAAAAATTGTTATGAAGGCGGCTGTCGGAGATGCCAACTTCGCGCAGAAGGCAAATTATCTTCTGGAGAAGGACTCGATAGATGCATCTGCAATCATGCGGAAGCCAATGCAATAATGCACTGTGCAATTCTAGGTATAGGATCAGGAACCAAAGATACCACGCTTTACACCACATTTGCGACTTGCTTAGAATGCAGTAAAATGGCAATCACAATAGGGATCAAAAGAATAGTATGCGTTGGCTCGTATGCTGAGACAGACTATCAACTGTTAAATGATGCTGGAGTAGAGATTGTTCTTTTGGACAAGAATAGGCTAAATCACTGGATAAAGATTTTGCTACAAGAGCCTACTACTAACCTGATACCAAAGTGAGATAACATGCAATCTTTGGGGGCAGTTGATGAAGTAACAACCACGATGCCACCAGCATTATTGGTTTCAGCCACTTATGATAGTCAGAAAAAAGTAGCGGTCTTAAAATTCTACGAGCCAACTTCACAAAAGGTTCTTCTGTGGACTGACAATACTGGTCACAAACCATATTGTTATTCTAAACTTGATCCTGAAGAACTAAAATTTCTATCAGAACGAAAAGATGTGATAAGACTTGAAAAAACCAAGAAACAAGATCTACTTAAGGATAGAACTATAGATGTCACAAAAATAGTGGTGGCTGATCCCCTTGCCATAGGAGGTACGCAGACCGACAAGAGTATTAGGAATATAATAGAGACGTGGGAATCCGATATCAAATACTACGAAAATTATCTATATGATAACTCTTTGACAGTTGGAAGATATTATACAATCAAGAATGGTAAACTCGAGGAATATTCGTATCCTATTCCAGATGAAGTTCAACTTGCATTAAAGGGATTACTTTACGATAAGGTAACAAGCATTGGTATAATTGATACAAAGGAATTTCAAAACCACATAAGCGAATGGGCTAATCTTCTCAACCAACCAGTACCAAAGATTAGAAGAGTGAGTTTTGATATCGAAGTCCAATCAGAGGCTGGAAGAATCCCCGACGCCAAAATTGCAGACAAGAAGATAACTGCAATGGCATTTTGTGGCAGTGATAGCTTCAAACATGTGTTTGTTCTAAAAAGAGAAGGAAAGCAACCAGGAAATAATGAACTTCCTCAAGACGCGAAGATAACCTTCTACGACGAGAACAAAGAAGTTGAGATGATAAGAGACGCATTCAAAATTCTAACGAGTTATCCCTTCGTGATCACATTCAACGGCGACGATTTTGATATGCCATACATGTATAATCGAGCAGAAAGACTTGGAATCGACCTCAAAAGCATTCCACTAATAATGATGAGAGATTCTGCAACACTCAGACAAGGAGTGCACATTGACCTATACCGAACATTTTCCAATCGCTCGTTTCAAATTTACGCCTTTAGCCACAAGTATAACGATTTCTCACTAAATAGCGTAGCCGAGGGTCTTATAGATGAATCCAAAATAGAATATGATGGTGAGCTCGAGGATCTTTCTTTGTATGAGCTTGCTAATTATTGTTTTAATGATGCAAAAATTACTCAGCGGCTTACAAGCTTCAATAATGATTTGTTAATGAATCTGTTAGTTGTCATAACAAGAATTGGACGTATGCCCATAGATGACATATCTAGATTGGGGGTTTCACAATGGATTCGAAGTCTCTTTTATTTTGAACACAGAAAACATAATTTTTTAATTCCAAGACGGGAAGAACTTGAACAAAAATCCGTTTCAGCATCTACTGAGGCTATAATAAAAGATAAAAAATACCGTGGAGGCCTTGTTGTAGAACCAACTGAAGGAATTCACTTCAATGTCTTTGTGATGGACTTTGCAAGCCTGTACCCAAGCATTATCAAGGTAAGAAATCTATCCTATGAGACAGTACGGTGTACTCATGATGAATGCAGGTATAACACCATCCCAGAAACAACGCATTGGGTTTGCACAAAAAGAAACGGTTTGACTGCAATTCTGATTGGCTCGCTAAGAGACTTGCGTGTTAACTATTACAAAAGTTTGTCAAAGAATCCCACATTAAGCGAGGACCTAAGGCAGCTCTACACCGTAGTAAGCCAAGCACTCAAAGTCATACTAAATGCAAGCTATGGTGTCATGGGAGCTGAGATATTTCCACTGTATTGCTTGCCTGTGGCTGAGGCAACAACAGCAGTTGGCAGGCACACAATTTTGGAAACAATTGAGAAATGCAAGTCTATAGGAATTCAAGTTTTATATGGCGATACTGATTCCCTATTTCTTAAAGGTCCTACAAGAGAACAAGTGCAAAACGTAGTAGATTGGGCAAAAGACCAATTTGGTGTTGATTTGGATCTTGATAAAGAGTATCGCTATGTTGTTTTTAGTACCAGAAAGAAAAACTATCTTGGAGTACAAAAGGATGGCAAGGTAGATGTAAAAGGATTAACAGGCAAAAAGTCTCACACACCACCATTTATTAGAACACTTTTCTATGAAATACTAGAAATCCTCTCTAAAGTAATGACTGAAGAAGAATTTGCTCAATCAAAACAAAAGATAGGAGATATGATATCCCAGTACGCCAAGAAATTAAAAGCGAAACAGATTCCACTATCAGATCTTGCGTTTAACGTCATGATAAGCAAAGCACCATCAGAATATGTGAAAACTGTTCCACAACACATACGTGCCGCAAAACTCTTGGAGCGGACAAGAGAAATAAAAAAAGGCGACATCATATCTTATGTCAAAATAATCAACAAACCAGGAGTCAAACCTGTCGAGATGGCCCGCCCAGACGAGATAGATTCAGCAAAATACATGGAATTTATTGAAAGTACGTTTGATCAGATATTGTCCTCGATGGACCTTGATTTCAATACTCTAATCGGGGGACCAAAACAGACCGGACTGGATCAATTCTTCTGGAATTAAGATAGTCTAAGACCCCTTCACTAGATGTGTCTATACAAGTTAGCCAAGGCTAATATTAATATAATTTATAAAAGGAATTTGTAATTATTATAAATATGAGAGAAGATTCATGTAGAACATGTGGTTCAACCATGAAGGAATTTCAACGTTGTTCTCTTTGCAGCGAGGTGATCAGATTCATTTGCACGAAATGCAGAAAGTCTAGCGACGAGCATGTTCACATGGATTGTGGCGCCATACGAAGAGAAGTCATTCTAAACTAGAAAAGATCGATTGTCTGAATTATTACATTTCACGCAAGTAACTTAAATAAGATGAGACAAACAGAAATTGTGAATCAGAAAGCGCAAGAATTGATACAGAAAGGTGACAAGCTAGTAGAAGATGGTAAATATGATGAGGCCTTGGATTTTTATGAGAAAGCACTTATTGTTAACCCAAATGATCCTAATCTATGGAATAAGAAAGGAATCGCATTACGAAGTTTAGGAAGATATGATGAAGCGGTAGTATGTTTCAACAAGTCATTGGAAATTTCTCCAAGAGACTTGGATGCGTCGTAATAAGATCACACCATTATTTGTGGCCTCTTTGATAATCCACGGCTCATATTCAACCTCATGAATGGTCTATCTCGTGTCTCCTCTTTAATTTCCTTAACAAGCTCATCAACTGCTAGATTCTTAACATTTCCAGTTTTTCTATCTCTGATACTTAATGTGGTTGTACTTACTTCTTTTTCTCCTATTACTATAATGTATCTTATCCATTCCGTCTCGGCATCTCTGATACTTTTACCAATAGTTTCATTTCTGTCGTCTACATCTACACGCACATCATTTTCTGATATTTTATCTGCAAGCTTCTCGCAGTATTCTAGAAATTCTGGTTTAACAGGAATTACTCTAACTTGAGTGGGCGAAAGCCATAATGGCAGTATTGGTTTTCTTCCTTCTTTTTGGTCTTTTGCTGCTTTCTCAAGTAGGGCATAGATTACTCTCTCAATCGCGCCGCTTGGGGAATTATGAAGAATTATTGGGTTCTGAGGTTTATTGTTCTCGTCTATGAATTCAATATTGTATCTTTTTCCATTCTCGACATCGATTTGGTCTGTTGACAATGCCGAAGCCTTGCCGAGATTGTCTATATAGTTAAATTCCCATTTAAGTACGAAATAAAAGAATCTCTCTTTCCACGTTTCAACAAGAACTGGTTTTTCTATTTTTCCAACCAGTTCTTCAATCAGAGATTTGTTTTCGTTATAAAATTCTTCAGTGAATCGTATCGCCATTTCATAATCAGATTCATTCAAGCCAAGACCCTTGATTACTTGCCTAGAAAGCTCAAATCTCTTTCGAAATTCTTCTTTTGCTTGCGCCATGTCTTTGCAAAAAGCATGACAGTCTGGCATTGTAAAGGCACGAAGTCTTCGAAGTCCAACTAGCTCGCCTGATTGCTCTCTTCTGAAACTATACCGCGTGAGCTCGTATAATTTTAGAGGTAGATTTTTGTATGACATCTGAAAGTCCTTGGCCATTAAGAACTGGCCAAAACATGCTGCAAATCTCAAAAAAAGTTGCTTGCCTTCAGAATTAAGACTATATTGCCTTGCAGGAAATCTGTGAAAATAGCTTTCCATACTTGGATGATGAGAATCATACATTATCGGGGTCTCAACTTCTAATCCTCCGTATTCCATCACTTTATCGGTAACATATCGTTCTATGAGTGACTTCATCAATCTTCCATTTGGGAAAAATCTCATGTTTCCAGCGTCAGAAGCTGGCTCATAATCCGCAATTGCTAGCTTTTTCATTAGTTTTACGTGAGGTGATGGTTCATCCACTGATCTCTTCTTTGCAGCTTCATACTTTGCTAGAACCTCAAGATTTTCATGTTTTGAAAAATCAAATTTTCCTACATCATGCATTTTGCCATCAGGAGTCATGATGTGCCAAAAAGATTGAATTTTTGATTCTGCTTTTAACGCGTCTGAGGTAGACTCTTTATCTTCACCAGTGGTAATGGTCTTAGAGTTTTCTGCAAGAGGATGCCCTTTTACTTGAATCTTGTATGACTTGGTCCATCCAAATGGAGCTCTGAAAATCTCAAGACCATCTGGTTTTGCTTCCATCTCCTTGAGTATTGATAATGCAATACTTGGAGATGCAAGCTTTGAGCTAAGATGCGCATAAGGATATAACAATAACTTGTTGCAACCTATTTTTTTCATAGAGTCAGAAATCTCAGTCATTGCTTTTTTTGCAATATCTGAATTATCTCCATCTTCTACTGCTATGAATGCCACTACGACTTCTTCAAATCGTTTCGATTGAGGGTCTATTTCTTCTGCGGATTTGATTTCTTTCTTAACAGGAGTAAATTCGATATAATCACAGTGTAGCTGCAGTATGCGCATATTTTGCCTTTGATGCATTTGTTGAATTAAACCTTATGCCATGTAAAAAGTAAGTTTAAGAATTGTGACGAGAATAGGCCGGACTAATTTTGAACTATTGCAAAGACAAAATAATTGCCTAATTTCAAGAAGGCTTGGACCGGTAGTCTAGCTGGTTAGGATGACGCTCTCACACAGCGTAAAGATGCAACATCTCGCTAAGGTCATGGGTTCGACTCCCATCCGGTCCACCATTGCCTCATTCTTTGTAGGAATGAAGTAATCCTTAACGTGTATTTCCTAGTTACAATTTAGGTCCAAGAAACATTAGGTTACTATCTTAAAGTGGATATTTCTTTTCTTCAGGAAGCTTATGAGGCGCTCGGCATGTCTCTGGTCCTGTGTCTCAAGGCTCAGAGTGACACCTGCTGTTCCAGCAGGAATGTTGGAACTTAACCTATCATGAACTACTTCTACTATGTTAACACTAAGCGCAGATATTTGATCGACGACCTCTTTGAGTGCTCCCGGCTTGTCGGTCAACAGGATAAATATCTTTACCATTCTTCCCATCTCCGTCAGACCTTTTGCAACTATTTGACCGAGTAGGTACATGTCAACATTTCCGCCTGAAAGAATGGACACTATCTTCTTTCCTTTTGCTGGTTTCTTCTCAAGCAAATATGCTAGACTTACAGCACCTGCAGGTTCAACTACCATTTTGGTTCTTTCCATCAGTAAGAACATGGCCTTGACGATTTGAGAATCGTCCACCAATACAATGTCATCAATTAATTCATTAATAATCTTGAACGTAAACTCACCAGGCCTCTTTACTGATATGCCATCAGCTATGGTTCTTTCGCCCGGAACAGATTGCAATCTTCCTGTATCAAATGACTTCTTCATTGCTGGAAATCCAGAAGATTGGACGCCGATTACTTTGACTTTTGGTTTCTTTGTTTTTATTGCACGCAATACTCCTGCTGCAAGTCCTCCGCCACCTATTGGAAGATAGATTTCGTCAACATCCTGAAGATCCTGCATAATCTCAAGCCCGATAACTCCTTGAGCTGCAATTACTTTTTCATCATCGAATGCATGTATGATTTGAGCTCCCGTTTTTTGTGAGATATCTAGAGCTTTTGACCACGATTCATCATAGATTGATCCTTCAAGAACAACATTAGCACCATATGATCTTGTTGCAGCAACTTTTGCTGGAGATGCAGTAACAGGCATCACGATCGTGCAGGGTATTTTTTCTAGTGCGGAGGCAAAGGCGACTCCCTGTGCATGATTCCCTGCAGACGCTGCAATAACTCCCTTCTTTTTTTTCTCTCTCGGCAACATAGATATCTTGGCATAAGCTCCCCGTACCTTGAACGAACCCGTTTTTTGGAGACATTCTGATTTTAGATAAACCTTAGAACCTGTCATTTGACTAAAAGTTCTTGAGATCTCCATTGGTGTTCTTCGAATTACATTGCCTTGGATCTTTTGCGATTTGAGTATTTCATCAAATGTGACGTTCAACAGAGTTTCCAGTCCTAATACAGTATATTTGGCTTATTGAATACGGTCGGTCCAGAAAATGGTACGTATTTTTGATTATACAATTAGAATTTAACGAAAAAATGCATACTAGGTTTGTTATTTTACAGTATTTTCAAGGATCCGGAAAAGGCTAAATAGCATTTGAACAAGAAAAAAGATCTAAGTCAAGGGGTCGCTTGGTGTCAACTCCCCATAAGTCAGACGCCATGCATCCAGTTCCATGACCCCTTGACCGAAAAGTGTCAATATGTAAAAAAACCAGAATATAAACACTTTTTTAAATTTTCAAAACTTCTATGATATCATCCATTCTTTTCAATAAGTTGTGTTTCACTGCATTTGATATTCTTGTTAGATTTATGTTTCCATCACGTAAATTGTTTTTTGTGTACTCTAAATTAAAATTGCAGAGGCATCCTTCTTCAGCTGCAATCATTCGTGTTTCATCAATTAGGACAGGAGTAGTATGATAGATCTCAATTAACATATTATCAAGTTCCTTGAAGAGATCATCTCTTTTCTTCGTGAGGTTGGAAATTTCCGACTGAGTGGAACTTAATGATTTAACCAGTTCTTCCGTTAAGTCATCATGCTCAAAAAGTACTTCAAAGAGTTTCTGCTGATCCACGTTCTCAAATCCTTTTTGTCGCAATACCTCTTGAATTACCTCATCACTTTGCGGTGCAGATTGTCCTTGAAGCTCTTTTATCTTATCAGTAATTTCCGAAAGTTCCTTTTGGATTTCAATAACTCGGTGGTCAAGCTTGTAAAATAATAGTGCGTGGTATTGAAGTGACATATGACAGGACAATAGATAATTGTCATCTTTTGTCTCTAGTTTTATAAAACTTCGTCTAAGGTCTTGATCAGTTGTGGCCAGGACACCATCACTCTTCCAGTCAGGGAGATTTCTGAGAATGCCATCAAGCAATTGTCTTAGAAGGGAAGGATCGAATGATTCTTGGTCTGAAATGGTTCCATCCCCTAACATTACTTTGAGTTGTGTTTTTTTTGTTACATTTTTTATATATTCTAAGAACAAGGATCGCACTTTTTCACTTTTTTCTGTCATAGATCTTATAAATGAATCAGGATTTCTTGATGGAATTTGCACGTCTTTTTCCTGCGCTTCTTAAATAAATTTGATAGGTATTTTAAATACTAATAAAGCCTAGGTTTTATTGAGTTAAAGGGGAGATGGCCAAGCCCACATTTAAGAAGATAATTTGTTGGAACTGTAACGTAGAAATCATACAATATTTTGATATAAAATACAAGGGCGAAAGAGGCCAATGCCCTGTTTGCGGGGTCAATTTTCCGCTGGAATAAGATGAAATGAGTGAAGAACCAGAAAAAAAAGGAGAGGAACCCATGTCCACTAGCAGCATAGTGGACATGATGTTAAGCGGAGGAAAAACTGGTGGAACCTTGGATACTGAAAGCCTTGTCAAGGATACCCAAAAGAGGGTCTGGGGTTCACTCAAAAAGGGATATGAGTATGAATACGACTATTCCATAGACGAGTCTGATAAATTTCTGCGTGAACATGTGGCACAGAAAATGCACATGATAGTAATATTTGTTGATCTTGTTGGTTCTACCGATATGGCACTTTCACTCCCCCCTGAAAAACTTGGCATTATAGTCAGTTCATTTTCGCAAGAGATGAGGTTTGTAATTCGACACCATGGAGGCTATGTACTAAAATATGTAGGAGACGCCATCATAGGATATTTCCTGGCTGAAGAGAATCCACTTATGGTGTCAGACAGTGCCGTAAATTGTGCAAAAACTATGATCGATGTAATAGAACGGGGGATCAATCCGGTTCTTAGCCAGTATGAATATCCAGAGCTAAGAGTTAAGATAGGAATGGATTTTGGAGAGAATGTCATAGTAAGATATGGATCAGACCAAATTCGATCGCATGTTGATATTCTGGGCCCAGCAGTAAGCATCGCTGCAAAAATTACTGACGTTGCAAGACCCAATCAAATTCTAATTGGAGAGGATGTTTATGAAAAACTCCATCCAGCATTAAAAGAATTGTTCAAAAAAGTAGAATGGCATGGAAGTCAATGGAGTTATCATGACAGAGAAACTGGCAAATTGTACGGTGTTTATGCGATGCATCCCTAGACAGTAAATTTGTCTGGACATTCGATGTGCTCGTAGTGATGATCCATAAACTTTTCATCAATAACATACATTACAATTTTGTATAAATCAGATGGAACAATATTTTTTTTACATTTTATACAATGCATTGATATTATTTTTGACATTCATTTGATGTCGATCGGAGTCTTCTATAAGGATCTGCGATCAATTGAATTTGATAAAAAATGACTACTGCTTGACATACAGCCATATCTAACGAATAAGATTGTGCGCAATAATGAAATATAGGCTATCTAAATGATTCATCATGTGGTATTTTGACATGAAAAGAATACTAGATTTTTACGGTCAGCCGGGAGACATGATAAACTCACCATTTGCTTTTCCCAGACTACCACCAAGGGCAAACTTACCACTTGGAATATCCAATGCTGGCAGAATTAAAGAAGATATCGTAAATGATACCAGTGTAATGATAGGAAGACTGTCTGATCATCATTCAATGTTCCGGAGATACGCTGCCGGTCTTTTCAATCTAGTACCAGATAGATTTGTCCCAGGTCATCCAATATATTCAAAGGTACAAACAACTGATACACTACAAGAAGCAAATGAAAAACTTGTTAAAGAAAATGCCGTGATGAAATCTAATCTGAACAAAGAAAAGAAGTAAATCCAACTTTATAAAGCCACAACCCTTACCTTTTCCGTGGAAAGGACACCTGAACAAAGATGGAGCGAACGAATTTCTTGGCATAGAAAAAAATGCCAACAGATTCTAACAATTTCAAAATCGATCAGATATGTTGGATTGATTAATGAATACGGAAGAACATTAACTGGAATGATAAGACCTGGAACTCGTACTCTTCTATCAGATGAACCAGCAAGAAATGAATTCTTTTTGACATCAATCCTTTTTTCTATGAGGAAAAAAACAAGTAATGCTCTTGGAAGGATGGATTATGCCATATTTAGACACGAGAAAGTTACTGTGATCGCTTTTCAAAGAGATGAAGGAACTTATTATTTATCATTGAGTAAGAATGCAGCTCCTGAAGCAGTGACAAAAGTTATTACTAGAATTAAAAAAGTAATTTAGACTGGCGCAAAACCATGGAAACCGCGTGCTTGTTCTGGACCTCCAGCTGCTGATGGTTCAAATAGCGAGATCATGTACTTGTCAGGGTCCAGCACGATGCAGTTTTTGCCTGCCTTCTGAGACACTACGTCTCTGTATATTGTCACGTTTTTTGATTTGAGTTCCTGTACTGCAGATTGTATGTCTCCAACGACAAGCCCAATTACAATACCATTTTCAATTGAGGTTCCTGTGTTAATTGGTTTGTTAGCAGGATGGAGTATTACTGTGGCTCCTTCTCTTGCCAATTCAACCCAGTTGCCCCTTTTCTGCTTTATCGGTAATCCTATTATATCGTGATAGAATTGTACTGATTTCTCCAGATTTGAGACAGCAATTATTACGCTTCCAAGGTGCCTTATATTCATATCAAAACTAAAAACTCGGGTGTTAAAACCATTATGTTATACCACTTGAACAAGGGTTTCTGTTCGTTCCACGCCTCTTATGCTCTGAATCTCTGTGGTCACGTCCTTTATCTCGGCCAACTCTTTTACCTCAATTAGTGCTACGGCGTCAAATTGACCGCTAACGGCAAATGAATCATAAACTGATTTTACCATTCTAAGTCTAGCCGCGATAAGCTTTTTTGGCGACTTCACTAGAACTACGGCCTTGACCAACCCAAGTCAACCTCCACTTCAATAAGTGTTTCTGTAGAAACAATCTCCTTTATTTTTTTAAAATCTATTACCATATTGTTTATTTCGTCAATTGTTCCTTGTAACACAACAGCGATATCAGCCCTCCCTGTAACAACCATCACCTCCCTTACGGTCTTGCGTATCTTTTGAAGTATCTTTACTACATTATCCACTTTGCCTGCTTTAACTGTGATAAGACATAGGGCCCTCATTAATACTTCAATGGTTTAGATACGAATAAGTGTTTGTGAAAAATCGTATGATTATGATTTAGTCTTCGCTTGCTTCTTGCGAGCGTGCCTCTTCGAGGTAGGCTTTTCTGGCCTCAAGCTCTGCCTCTTTGTCGGTTTCGGTATCATCTTCTACAACAATTATTCCACTGTCTTCTTGGACAAGATCCTCTTTGAGCTTAACCTTTTCCTTTGACTTGCCCTTGGATGACTCCTTTTTCTTTGCCACTTTCTTGCCAGGTTTCTTCGAGTCTTTTTTCTTTTCCTTTGCCATAACGACGATTAACCAACAATGTGTATCGTCCTTTTAAACTTGTCTTCAGAGGCATTATTAGACAAAAGTATATTCTGGTAAAAAGATGATGTTCTGCAAATAGACATGGGGCAAGACGCAGAAAATTGTAGTGCCACCGGCGGGACTTGAACGCGCGACAGCTCGGTCTTCAGCCGAGTGCTCTCCCGGGCTGAGCTACGGTGGCACAGTCGAATATCCAATTCTGGGGGAATTAAAGTGTGTCTCTCATTTTTTCCAAGCGACGTCTTTGATCTTTTTTCTCTTATTTATCGTACGTGCAACAACGAAAAGAAGGTCGGACAATCTATTGATATAAATCGGACAATTCGTGTTTATTTTATTCACATCAGAAAGTTCGACAATATTTGTTTCTGCTCTTCTGCATATAGCCCTAGCTAGATGAACCTGCGATGCTGCTAAATCTCCTCCTGGCAGTATAAAATAGGTTATCGCTGGCAAATCGTCTTCCAATCTATCTATTTTTTTTTCAAGAAATACAATCATGTCAGAGTTCACTCTATTCGAATTGTCGTCAAGATTGGGATTTGCAAGATCTGCTCCTACGACAAATAGGTCATTATGTATTTGCACTAACAAATCTCGGATATCGGAATCCAACTTTGATGACAAAATCATACCTATCGCTGCGTTTAATTCATCAATTGCCCCATAAGCTGCAATTCGAGGATTTGATTTCTTGATTCGTTTTCGTCCAATTAGTCCTGTTGTTCCATCATCACCGGTTTTTGTATAAATTTTTACCAACATGTATTCGATAGTCTTGTCGTTTTTATCTTGTTCGCATTATATGACGATCTTGGTGCGAATAACACAGCACTTAAGGATTAAAACAGGCTCTTTGTAAACACAATCTAATGTTGTTTGATTTCTTTTATATCGTATCTGAGCTTAAGAAGATACCTAGAAAGGGTTGGAAACAAAAAGTCGGTATAAAGCATCCAGAATCAGTTGCTGATCATTCGTATGTAACTGCTATCATGTCTATGGTATTCTCTGATACAACTGGATTGAATACTGAGAAAATCCTCAAGATGGCACTTCTGCATGATTTAGCTGAATCGGTAACCGGAGACTTTATGCCAGAAGAAATTTCAAAAGAAGATAAAAAAACAGCTGAAAACGATGCGATGGAGAAAATTCTTTCTAACCTGCCTTCAAAACTTGCAGAAAAATACAGGCAGATATGGAAGGAATACTTGGAGGGAAATTCTAAGGAAACACTACTATTGCACGAGATTGATAGGCTTGAAATGGCGATCCAGGCAATAAAATATTCGTCAGAGGGCTTTTCAAAAGAAAAGCTGAAGATATTTGTCGAGTCTGCACGAAAAGAGATGAAATCAAAAGAACTCTTGGATATACTTGATACGATATCCTATAAATAAGAAGTGCTTCTGTTTTTTATTATGCAGTATTTTACTGCTCTAAAGATTGGAGAAAAACGCGTCAAAGAAGCTCGCGAATACCTAAACAAGGTATCAAATGGTCAGGCAATGCCAGCATTAGCACTTAGAGATAATAAGAGTAATGTCTGGGAACCGGTAGGAGAAGAAAACCTCTATTCTGTGTTAAACGATGCCGGGGGTTATGTTTTAACTGATGTCAGTGGATACATGATAGTTCTTTGTGATAAGAATGGGATATCAAAAGCAATTGTAAGAGGTCTTAACATAGAACGCAGGGACGCCATAGTCAAGACATTACAAATAGATAACACTGTGGAATACAAAGGCCAAGTAACTCTACCCGTTTGAGCGTAAACATGGTTAAAACAAAAGTAGACGAGAACGCTCTCAGACGGGGTTGTGTGTCTAATAAAGCGTCCTTGAAGACGACTATTACGTTCTCGCCTAGTATGATATTTCACAACCAAAATATTTAGATGATGATGAACAAAGTTCACTAAAGTTATAAATTTGACGCTCGCAGATTTTTGCGTTATTTTAATATAGTAATCTTCTAAATAGATGAAATTTTATTCCAGTCATGAGTAGATCAGTAATTCGAGCCCCATAAACCTCTATTTTCTCGCCATTTTGCGGAATTGCGATATTGGGATCATTATGATCCTTTGGCATTATTTCTATTACTAACATTCTATTTACTTGATTAGTGATATCCGCATTCATCAATTTCTTATACGGATCTTTACTTCCAAATCGAATTGGCAACTCCATTAGTATAAACAAAAGCTAGTCCCTACAACAACGGCAATTTCTAAGACAACAAGATATTTTCGGTTCAAACTTGCTTTCATCAAAAATTCTAACTATTAAAAACTTTAAAGGTTAAATTAGTACGATTACTCATCTCAGGAAATGGCTAAGAAATTTGAGCATGAGATCGAAGTAAGAGGCCATCTCATTGATTCACTGATACTAACAAAAATCTTTGATATTATAATGGATCTTAATGGTGAATTTCAGGTACAGGCATTCACGGTGGGAAAAAGAAAGAAAGACGAAAGCTATGCAAAGCTGCTCATTCAAGGTAAATCGCAAGTACACCTTAACCAGATTCTAGAATCGGTATATCGAGAAGGTGCAACTTCAAAAATTCAGCATGCAGTAGCTATCAAACCAGCACCAAAAGATATGGTGATGCCCGACGATTTTTACAGTACAACTAATAATCACACTGAAATTTTCTACAAAGCAAAATGGGTACGGGTAGAGAACATGATGATGGACAAATGCGTAGTGGTAAAAGCAAACAGGGCGTTTTGTACCCCTATTAGACAAGTTAAGAAAGGAAATATGATTGTAGTTGGAGAGCAAGGAATACGAGTTACTCCCCCAGAACGACCAAGAGAAGGTGTTAATCTATTTCAATTCATGGGAAGCGGCAGCTCAAGTGAAAGACCCACTCAACATATTGCACGAAAAGTGGCACAAGACATTTACAAAACAAAAAAGCAGGGCGGAAAAATTGTTCTAGTTGGAGGACCTGCAATAGTACACACTGGTGCTTCTGATTCCATTGCCAGTTTGATAAAGCTTGGATTCATCGATGCGGTTCTAGCTGGAAACGCTCTTGCAGTTCACGATATAGAATATTCTACTCTTGGAACATCTCTTGGAATGAATGTTCGTGATGGAACTCTTGCAGTACGTGGACACAGAAACCACATGCAGGCTATAAATTCTGTCTTCAAAGCTGGTTCCATTCCAAAAATGGTTGAAAAGAAAATTCTCACAAAAGGAATCATGTATGAATGTGTAAAAAATAACATACCATTTGTACTAGCTGGCTCACTGCGGGACGACGGTCCGCTTCCTGATGTGATAACTGACATGACCGCTGCACAGAGAAAGTACAAAGAGATTCTTAAAGATGCCAAGATGGTCATAATGATTGCAACAATGCTTCACTCGATTGCAACAGGAAACATGCTTCCTGCAGATGTAAAAGTGGTTGTGGTCGATATCAATCAGCCAACTGTGACAAAGCTCATGGATAGAGGAACATGGCAGGCATTAGGCATCGTTACGGACGTTGGGGCTTTCTTACCCTTGGTAACCCAAGAGATTCAAAAAATTACGAAGTAGATAATGCGCAGTAGAAGATGCATTCTTAAAATGTTTTATGGGATACTTAATTACGAAAATCGTTAATTCCTTATATGTTCATAATATGCCGTGTTTTGTATGTTATAATGTTTACCTGAGAAATAATATTCAACACGTATGTGAAACTTGTGTATTACTACCTATGGTAACGAGCCCGATGGTGTCCGTGAAAACAGTTGCAGTGGGTCCTGAAAAAACAGGGCCAGGTAAAACAGTTGTACCGGACCCCGGCGGTTCCGACAGATCTATAGTGGACA
>VBPL01000025.1 GCA_005877205.1 Nitrososphaerota archaeon | reverse complement strand
ATCTTGAATCAAACTAGGTTTGATGCAATTTCTTCTGTTTATTACTCTTTTGTAAGAATCTGTACTTCACATGATTTTACTAGATTTTTGAATTCTATTGCATCACGTTCGCTACCAACTATTGTACCATAGTGCATTGGGATTGCAATTTTTGGCTTGATGATTTCTGTAGCTTTGGCTGCTTCCTTTGCTGTCATGACATAAGTTCCGCTAACGGGGACCAATAGGATATCTGGCCTTGAATTAGACATTTCAGGAATAAGATCTGTATCACCAGTATGATAGATAGTTATTCCCTTGATGTTTACAAAGAATCCTATTTTGTTATCTTCCTTGGGATGAAACGGTTTTTTCGTATCGGGGTTTATCTTGTCTATATTGTACGCATTAACTGCTCTAATTCTTATGCCATTCACCGTCTTTTCATCCCCGGGCATAATACCTATTTTCTCCTTGCTTGCAATGCTGGTGAGCTTATTAACGCATTCTTTTGCTGCCACAATTGTTGTCTTCTTAGTTGATATTTTTTGCAAATCCTCTAAACTCAAATGATCAAAATGATTATGCGAAATTAGTATCAAATCTACATTATCAGTTTTTTTCGATAGTTTGTAAGGATCAATGTAGATTCTGGTATCTCCTTCTAGGCTAAATGTATCATGACCGTACCATTTTACCTTAAGCCCTTTGTATTCAAACATAGCTAAATGTTAACTATCTAAGAGTTAAATTTTACTTGGTTCCAAAATTATTCTGTCGTTTGCTATGGACAAAATTGATCCGCGGTTTTCTCTTATTCTCTTCTTAAGTTCCATATCGACTGTAGCGATAATTCCACCATTCTTCTTGACGTAGGCAACTAACGCGTTATCAACGGAATCGCCCGAAATCTTCAACTTTTTAAAATCTTTTACAAATTTCAGAGCACAAGACGTTAAACTTTTTTTTTATTATTAACGGAAATCCTTTCCAGTTCATGAACAACCAAGTCTGGTACAACAAACTCTATGGTTCCGATCTCAGTTTCTATATTTGAAATATTTTTTATTCTCTTCGAAGCCAACAACATAAGAAAACTTGTATCACAGATAACCTCAACCAATCGCAACACCTGCACCAATTAATCTCCATCTTTCTGCTATTCTTCTACTTATGGCAACCTTACTATTTTCAAAAAGACATACGGGTCTTTTGAATTGAACTTCTACTGTCTTTGCTCTAACACTTGTAACTTTGGATAGAATGGGAGCAGTACCTATACTCAATCTTAAAGACTCACCAGTCTGTACAGATGAAACCTTGATTTCGTCAGAAGACCCTACTGCGGTATCAAATAGGTTTACCTCAATTTTTGCACTGTAAGAGTTTTCGGGTAAAGTTCCTGGTTTACCTATTATGGATCCAATCAGTGAGTCACTCCTTGTCATAGATGGATCTAATTTAGTTGCAATGGCTACCAAGCCTCCAGGTTTTACCTTTTCCACAATTCCTGCACCAGTGCCAAGTGATGCTATCGCTGTAATAATGGGTTCATATTTTCCCGTTTTTTCATTTGCAAGTCCCGGTTTTATCTCGATCTCATCCTCTACCTGGAAATTTCCTTGAATGATGCTTCCACCAATGACACCGCCCTTCATATCTTTAATCTTGGTCCCAGGCTTATTGACATCAAATGATCTCAATACATGCATGACAGTATTTTTAGACTCATCTCTTTGTGGAGTCGGTATTGATGTCTCTATTGCGCCTATTAGTGCGTCCATGTTTAATTTGGATTGAGCTGAAATTGGAATGATAGGGGCCTTGGCAGCAGTTGTTCCTTTAACGAACTTTACAATTTCTGAGTAATTTGTCATTGCGTCTTCGTAGGAAATCAGGTCTACCTTGTTTTGGACCAAGACTATTTGCTTTATTCCAAGGGTCTGTAGTGCAAGCAGATGTTCTTTTGTCTGAGGCTGGGGTACTTTTTCATTTGCTGCAACTACTAGCATGGCTCCGTCTATTAGGGCAGAGCCAGATAGCATATTTGCCATCAAGCTTTCATGTCCAGGACTATCCACAAAGCTTACTACTCGTGATAACTCACTTTCTTTTCCACAGTTATTACACTTGGGTGTAACTGAATATCCTACCGGGGCTTCGCAGTTCTTACATTTGTAAAATGCCGCATCCGCATATCCTACTCTGATAGTAATTCCTCGTTTGAGCTCCTCACTATGTGCACTAGTCCAAACTCCAGTTAAAGCTTGGATCAGGGTAGTTTTTCCGTGGTCAACATGACCAGCAGTTCCAATGTTGACACATGGTTGATAACCGTACTTCTTTACGTACCAGTCAGGAAGGGTTTCTTTCCAGTGCACAGACAAGCTAAAGAAAGCGGATATGTTAACTTATGCCTTTTTACTTTTGTCTATACTTTCATTCTTTTCTTGTTCGCCAGTTGGTGTTTCTTGGATTTTCAGTTCGCCTTCGAACAAACAATTTATCTGATAAACATCTTCTGTGATTATGTTTCCTTTGATAAGTTTGCGAAAGCGTTGGCCCTTTTCAGCTTCTCTGAGTCCTACACCTTTGGATAATAGTATGTATTTTCTAGCTCCCCCATGAATATCAGCTCGCAGAGGAACCCCAGATTTGTCACTACCACCACTTATCTTTAACTTGCCACCTTCTCCTATTATCGAGGCGTCTAGCTCACTTCCCACTTGCAGTCCTAAAAAAGGACCGGCTTCTTTCTCTTTTAGTTCTTTTGTGATGGTTTTTCCTTTCTTGTCGGATATATTCAGCTTGAATGTGGCCAAGTGTTGGGAAAATTCTTTAGACTATTAATTAATCTTTGTACATAAATCCTTTAAAATTAGCAAGCTCACATTGCGTTAGTGAAAGACGAGATAAAATGCCCTCGTTGTGATAAAGTGATGATCTTGATGCAACCATGTCACATGATATGCACTAATTGTGGTGCTGAATTGACTTGCTCTGACAAAGGATCCTTTTGGTAATCAAAAACCCGGCTTGTCAAAGTGAAAGTCGTTTACTATTTCGCCCACTCTTTGTTTCATTAACTTTAGATAATCATCATATTTTGCTTCAAAACCACAATGTGGGCACTTTACTGTTGTCACTTCTTCGTCAAGCACAGCAACTTTGTCGCAGTTGGCACACTTTGCGTCCACATATTCTTTTTGATAATTAACTATATAATGTTAGGTATTAAATCTCGATCGAGCGGAGTTAGTCCAGCCCGGCACGACGTCAGCTTCCCAAGCTGAAGGTCGCGGGTTCAAATCCCGCACTCCGCACTTATATTCAGTTCTATTTTCGAAGAATTTCTGACATTTTTTCGAATTCCTCATCACTTAGCTTAGGACGTCTTGTAAACATGCTGTGAACTGGTCCCACGCCATCAGCCTGATCTCTTGGAATTATATGAACATGCACATGTGGTATTTCTTGTCCACTCTCCTTGCCATTGTGAACAGCTATCAACGACGAAGGTGAGAGGCGCTCTATTTTGGCTGATAGAACCCTTACGCTTTCAAACAAGTCCGCGTTGTCTCCCTCGTTCATTTCTTGAATTTTTACGTAGTGAGTTTTTGGAATAACAAGTGTATGACCCTTAGTAAGAGGAAATGCATCAAGGAATGCAAGAGATCTTTGTGTTTCACGAATTTTTCTTGCAGGAATCTTTCCAGAAACTATGTTACAGAAAATACAATCCATTTGCATTCGATGGTAAGAAGAGTGTTAAATCTTTTTGGACTCAAGTCATGATTCTTTAATTGCCTGCATAATGCTGGCCGCGTCTGGTGCATCAGGCAGTAGCTCCAAGTATTTCTTGAAATCTTCCTTGGCTAGAGCGGATTTCTTTTGTTCAAGTCGCGTTATAGCACGATTCTTGTATATGGGAGCAAATCTTTGTGGATTGATATTCACTGCAGCTGTATAGTACTTTTCTGCGTTTTTGTAATCTCTTATCTTTATGTAATAGTTACCAAGTCCTCTGTATGCTAGATAGCATTGTGGGTTTAGTTCGATACTTTGTTTATAATATTTTATTGCGTCCGATGAGTTTGTATCATTAAGTATTCCTGCTACCAAACATGCAGCTGTAGAATTGGAGGGGTTAATTTCAAGTGCTCTTTTCAATAAATGTAAAGCATCTTCAACCTTCCCTTGGAGTCGTAGTTTTTCTGCATTGAAACACAGTCTATTCGATTCCAATTTGGTTTTATTCTCAAATTTTATCTTAGACATTATATCACTGGGAAATAGTAAGATCATCAGCTTGTCATCCTCAGACCATTGTTGGTCAAATTTTTCTTCTGGTATGGCACCTATTTTATCTGGTTCAGGAATATAATGGAAGATAGTTTTCTCCATTTCATCATAGCCTACTATGAGGGATGCGTGTTGCACAACATCTCTTATTCCTGGCAAGATTACTATCGGAGGAATTCCCATGTCTATCATTTTTCTAAGTTCCCTCATTGACGAATTTAGAATGGCACTTGAAAGTCCGTATCTTTCCGCAAGCTCGACTCCTTCTATCAATATGGAACCCTTGACACCTGCATATTTTTTTGCAATCTCAATTGCTTCTGCAAGGGGCAGATCTACTGCCCAGTATTTTGACACAGCATTTATGACTAGAGGGAGACATGCGTTCTCTTGGTTGACTATAGGAAGCGAAAGAGTATGAATTGATTCCATTAATGATGAAAACAGTTTTACAATATTAATACTATTGAATCTTTACAAATTTCCTTAGCAGGTCCTTTCCATCTTGACTCATTTCTGGATGAAATTGTGTCCCAAAGATATTCTGGTTATCCAGCCGAAATATTTCGAATTCGCAGTTGATGGATTTTGCTATTTGCGTAAACAAGGAATCAAGTTTTGCCACCTTGAATGAATGACTTTCAAATACCTTAATTTTTCCAGCACATAGTGGATTATCCCCAATTACGTCTATTTCATGGATACCATAGCGAGATTTGCTCATTTTTTTAATTGTCCCTCCCAGGGTAAGTGCAAGAATTTCTGCTCCGTAACAGATTCCAAGCAATGGCTTTTTTTCTCTTACAGTATGCTTAATCAATTTGGAGTTAACAACATTCATGACAGGATTGTTTTTTCTTCTACCTGACAGAATAATTGCGGAATATCCAAAATCTGAATTAGCTATTTCGTCGAATGTATAACATGTAAAATCTACGTTTAATTCTTCAATACAATTTAGAAGCGATTGTGTGTAGACCGAACCATTGTCTACAACCAGAAGCAACTATCCTACCTCTATCGAGATATAGTGTAGTTCCGGTACGTTATCAACAATTACGATCGTGCCTAGATTCACAGTATTATTTTCTTCCCAGAAGATAATTCGCTGACTGGTAGGCTGGACAAAGTTCTTCACGAATGTAGAGATCAATTTTTTTGTATCTCCGAGATCAGACTGTTCCAGGAATGATACCTTTCCTTCCTGGAATGTGAGTGGAAATTGTATTGTTAAAGGATTTACAACTGTGATCTTTTGTTCTTCTAGAATTTTTTGTATGGCAGTTACTCTTGAGGACTGATCCAGCTGCAAAGCGTTAGTATAATTTGAAAGTGCTACACCACTAAGCTTGGCTAGATATGATGTAAATGCCTGTTGCGGAGTATTTCCCATTCCTACAAAATATTCCCCGTCAAAGGCACCTCCTACTGCAGCAATTGTTCCTAGCGTTGTTACTACACCTCCAGATCCAGCTGTATAGACAGGAATAAAGTAAACGTCCTGATCGCCTATCCTATACAAAATATTATCGCCAATTCTGGGGGTCTGAAGTAATGTTTTCAATTGTCTAAAGTCCGAGTCTTTGTTAAGTGCTTCGTTAACAGAAGAGGGACCAAGAAGTTTAGTCTTGGAATTAAGAGGAACTTCATAAAATAGCATCTTGCCAAGGTTGGGCAGATCGTTTTGCACCGTCATAAAACCTGCCAGATTTCTACCTTGAGATCCTCGTAACTCAAGTGAAAGCAGTCCTAGAAAGGTTGGCTTGTCAAATCCTGGAGGTTTAGCTTCGACATAATAAGTTCCAAGTCCCTCTGGAACTTCGTAAAAGTTATTTGCTTGTATGAAGGTGGAAGTGTCTGTTACGTGGTATACGTTGAACATATCTACTTTCCAGTTAAAGAGTTCCTCTGGATATCTGAGTTGCTTGGCAAGCCAGTTTGGCATTTCAACAAACTGGTCTCCATACTGGCTAACAAACATACTCGTGAAAAAATCATTGCCTACCTTTATCAGACTAATATTACCATTGTATGTATCAATTAACGCATAACCTACTAACCTCAGGTATGGATTACTAACTGACCATGGAACATTTTTTGTATCAAATCCTACAATTAACGGAACAAGCCAGTAAGTCCTTTGCCCATCAGTTACGGGAAGTACGTCTAGCTGCTTTCCAAACAGATCGTACTGGAAATATGGATATAATAACTGCATTCTATCATGTATATCCCTGTACCTTATGATGTGAATTGGTTCTGTTGGATAGGATAGGAAGAAGTTTGGCTCGAAGATTTGACTCATTGGTGGCTTGACATCGATTCCGCCTTTTCCATTATAGGATGCGTTATTGAGCTCGGCTGAAACAGTCCTGTCTACAGGATATGCAGCCCAAGTCTCTCCAAAGAGGCCTCCCTCTCCATAGTAAATTATTCTTTGCCTGAAAAGCAAGCTACTGTCAACTATAGTTCCATTATCAGCATCAAGTGTTAGAAAACCATTATCAACATGGGTATAGACAAGATGCTGATTATACCACCTGTTTTCCAAGGTGACAGACGATGGAAGTACTGGTTTCATCGACACAGTCCAATAAAGAGTGTCGTTGAATCTCAATATGTCATTATTCTGAAAGTCTACATAGGGTATAAGACCTATTTCAGGCCTTAACTTTGCGAGTGCACCCTCCTCATCCCATACTCTTATCTTGCTTAACATGACACTGTTTTCTGAGAGATAACTTGGAATGTTGCTTGGTGCAACGGAGTTTAGCTTTACCTCATGTGGAACTATTGTGATCTGATCCAATTGACCCAGATATCGGTTCACCCCTATTTGTTGTGCCTTGTAGGGACCAAGATATTCAATTTTTTTTGCGTCAGCAATACTGTTGTTGACAGTCATTATGGACCCAGCAATTATGCCTATAGCTACCAAAGTTATGATGCGGACGTAGATGTCACGTTTTGAGGGATGTATGATTACTTTGGACTTGAATTTGTCAACGAAATAAAAGCCAATAAGAGCAAAGCCTGTGGCCAGAGTACCGGCTATGGCATACTTGGTGTTATAGTCAATTTGATCTGTGAAAAACATGTTTATTGCGGCCCAAATTATTCCGACTCCGATTATTCCTTCCATTGTGGATACATAATCCAGGAATTTTGGCTTGCCTTTGGAAGCATCCTGCAAGTAACTTATGATTATTCGTATAATGTTGTGTAGTCCAACATATAGTACAAGTCGTAAACCAATTACTGCAAGAAGAGCAGGGACAAGAATTGTAAGTGTTGGAATCATCGGTACAACTTTGTCAAAAGAATAGGATGGGTCAGTCGGTGTGGTAACAAAGGGAAGTGAGAATATTTGCCAGATACTTGCGGTACCCAGATCGTTTCCTGCTATCAAGTATGATAGAGCAAATCCAAACATGAGATTAGTAAAGAACGCCCCAAAAAGCAGTACTTTGGTTATTTGCCAGATGATAAAGTTTGGAATGCCAAGTTTGTAATCCCTAAAGCTTGGTATGTTATCTGATACGGAATAGCTGCTGCCCCTCTTGAGAAACGTTATGGCTGTGTGAAGAGCATACCAAGATATCGAAGAGCGATTCTTGATGTTTACACGTATTAGCGCTATTGATGACAAAACCAAAGCGGAAAGAATCGAGTAATAGAGTGGTTTGGTAAAAAGTGTACCAAATTCATTTAGATTCATGTAGAAAATTACTGCTTGGTTGCTTGCCATTACGAAAATTACAATTCCAATTAGAGCTGCTATTCCTACTCTGATGTATCTTGCCGTATCTCTTGGTGGTGTGCTGGATTGAGTTGACGAACTGTACAAAATCAGGCTACCTTCCTATGTGTCAAATTAATGTCTTACCTAGACTCACTTCCAAACTACGCTTAATAAGTCAAATACCGGTCTAGTCAAACCACATTCCCTAAACCTTTGCATAACATATAGACTGCGGCATATTTTGGTAAGGAGACTGGCTCGCTGTAGTATGGACCATATTTTTTATTCTTTAACTTGATTGGTAAAGGACAGTTAGCAACTATTTGCACTTCGTCGTGTCCCAACAAGCATGCTTGGGAAAAAGGATCAAAGGAGTCAAGGTCGTCACATTGAATTTTTGCCAAGCCGCTCTTGCTGTTAATTGAGCCTTCAAGCCTGAATATCCTGTGAATATCCATTGTTACCTTTGGGTCAACTCTTACCCCCATAGTTCGCTTGATTTCTTCTAACTTTAATTGGAAAGAGGAATATCCTTCAGAAGTTATTTGTTTAGTTATTTTCAAAGTCTTGGCCTTTGATGCAAATAGATTCCTAGCTATTCTTCCTCTCCATCCTCCTTCATCAGTAGTCGGAAGAGATACCTTGGAAGCATCTTGTTTTTTTATTCCAAACGTTTCTGGGACTGTTCCGTTGAACATGATGTAATCTACGAGATCAGCCCTTTCTTGAGAACCCAGAGTCTCGTAAGCTCCACTTGTGATGCGAACATGGAATCCCTCGTTCCCAGAAAAGTAAACTTCGATCTCTTCTCTTTTTATGGCTAGATCAGATGTTAATATTTCAATTAACTTGCTTACTTCTTTTTTGGATTCAGATATGCAATTATTGCAGCTAACGGATATAGTCTCAAATTTTGTTGAACCGCATTTTGAACATTCGGATTGGTGTCCTGTAATGGTATCATTACAAGACGTGCACTTGTAGACTGTGTGATCTTTTCTGCACGGCAAGGCCAAGTCCTTGGCGTCTATGTCAAAGATTAGATCGGCACCCTTCCAATCTTTCTCAGACATTGGGAGGTTTGGAAAAGAATAGTATGCGTTTGAACAGTAAACATCTGAGGGAATTTCTTTCATCAGTAAAAGATGCAGTTCCTTGTCGTTTTTCATGGCCAAGTGTCTTATCATACCGCTGTTAATTTTTTGATAACCAAATTCCCTTTCGTTTGCTTTGACAGGCACGTGTATAAAGTCAAAACGATTAAAGTAGTATTCCTTGAATGCCCCCTCTACCAGTATAGCGTTTTTTTCTAGCATCAGTTTTTCCTCTTCTTACCAAACTGCACAGGGTTTATGATACCATCACAATCAGGGGTAGCAAAGCATAGATTCTCACTTCTTAACTTGTCACATGATGGGCATTGGTATTTGGTTCCTTTCCCAGAAGAGCCCGAGATGTGTTCTAGTTGATATTTTGTAACACGCTCGTTGTAGTCTGGAGCATTTTTGAATAATGGGGCTATTTGATCAACAGTCTGACCCCTTGCCAGAAGATATGTTGCAAGAAGGAACCTGCCTGAATGCGGTAGGTTTTCGCCTCTTTCAAGCACCCCTATTGCATGTTTGATACATGGTGGATAATCGGACGAAACGATTGTGGTGTCTGAGAACCTTTTTGCAAGTAAAATTAGATCCTGGACCCGTTGGCGAAAGCTTTCAGGAATGGAACCAATGCTGATTGATTGAATTTTTGAATTAATGTACTCGCCAAGCTCTGTACGTATTAGTCTCACTGTTTCGTGAGCTGTCAAGTAGACCAAGCCATCTGCCACCCTTCTGTTAACCAGCTTCCATTCTTTTTCATGGAAATGTACTGAACGGCGGAGATAATCTGGAATTTTTATCACGAATTCATCATTTTCCACGGAAACTCTGATTCCAAATAATTCTTGAATTATTTTCAGCGGCAGTTCCAGGTTTTTCTTATCTTTTTGCACCCAAAGATCTTGTTGCAGATACTTTTCAGCTCGCCGTGCTTCTGCAAGGGAAAATCTTCTTGTCAGTGTACCAGTAGAAGCCGATTTTAACAAAATTATTGCAACTATGAAAGAAAGTATCTCAGAATCGTTGTCAAGTCTCTCCATGTCCGGACTATAAATTTGGCCAGAGGATGCTACGACTATACGTCCATATGCTTTTTCTAAAATCGGTTTCCAGTCTGGTTCTCCTAGCTGCTCAAGACCCAGTCCCGTCTCTCTCAAGTATTCCCCTGCTTCGGCTAGAAAGGGATACTTGACAAGATCTTTTATTCCTAGCTTTAACACGTTATCTTTGGTATTAGTGACCTTAAAAATTTGATTATAATTCTAGCTTCTTTTATATTATTTTACCTACAAGTTATTTTATGCAAATTATTAGTTGACGGTTACTACGAGTTTAAATTATCCTCAAATAAACTACTCACATGCAGGTTGGGATGCATGTGTCCATCGCTGGTTCAATCGACAGAGCCGTCGACAACGCGGTGGCAATGGATTGTACTGCCTTTCAAATCTTTACGCGAAATCCACGCGGTTGGGAGGCAAAGCCCATATCAAGTAAGGATGCTGCTAGTTTTAAAGAAAAGCTCAAGGCAAGCAAGATTGATCGCTATGCCACAGTAGCTCATATGCCATACCTGCCAAATTTATCATCACCTGACGAGGATCCATTTGCAAAGTCTCTAGGCTCCTTAATCGATGAGATCAAAAGATGCAACAAGCTTGGCGTTCCATTTATCGTTGCTCATTTGGGCAGCCATAAGGGGGCAGGCGACAAGAAAGGCATAGAAAAGCTGGTAAAAGCTTTTACCAATGCCGCTAAGAATACATCGGATGATGTCATGATACTTCTAGAAAATACTTCAGGCCAACAAAATAGCGTAGGCTCTGACTTTGAACAACTTGCCTCGATATTATTTGAGCTCAAGCCTGCAAAAAGATTCGGGATATGTTTTGATACTTGTCATGCGTTTGCAGCCGGCTATGATCTGCGTACTGAAAAAGCAGCTTCTTTGACTCTTGAAAAGTTTGACAAAGCAATTGGTTTTGAACACGTCAGAATACTCCATCTGAATGATTCAAAGGGAGAGATGGGCTCTAATCGAGACAGACATGAACACATCGGCCTTGGAAATATTGGTGATATTGGGCTTTCATACATAATAAGAATGGCAAATTCCAAAAAAATTCCGATAATACTAGAAACGCCAATAGATGAGAGACGCGATGACATTGGAAATATGAAAAAAGTAAGAGAGTTAGACTCACTGTAAATGTACACAGATGGAGATGTAGTTTTGTGAATTATGAACAAATAATACAACTTGCACTAGAACGTGGATTTTATTTTCCAAGCTGTGAGATTTATTCAGACGCACAGGCAGGTTTCTGGGAGTATGGTCCCAGCGGCGTTGGCCTAAAAAATAAATTCGTTGAACTTTGGAGAAGAGAACTTGTAAGAAGAGACAGAATGTTAGAAATTGACGGTTCTCAAATAATGTCCCAGTCTGTTTTTATTGCCTCAGGTCATCTTTCCAGCTTTGCTGACCCCATTGTAACCTGTAAAAAGTGCAAATCTATTTTCCGAGCTGATAAATTGATTATGGAGTTCACTTCAATCGTGGTTCCAGAAAGCGCTGATCTTGCAGAGTTTGATAAAGTAATTTCAGAAAAACGTGTAGCCTGCCCAAAATGCAAGGGTGAGCTTGATCAAGTTAGGAGATTTAACATGATGTTTAAAGTAGGAGTAGGGCCTGAATCTGAACCGGCTTATCTCAGACCTGAGACATGTCAATCCATTTTTGCTGATTTTCCGCGACTCTTCAAGACCATGAGAGGTAAACTCCCTATTGGTATAGCACAGATTGGAAAATCCTTTAGAAACGAGATCTCACCACGCCAAAGCCTTCTTAGGTTAAGAGAGTTCTACCAGGCGGAAATCGAGATCTTCTGTAACCCCAACAAGCTAGACGATCTTGAAAAATTTTCCGAAGTAGAAAATACGGAAATTAGACTAATGGTTGGAAATGAGATTAAGAAGATGACCTGTAAGGAAGCATTAGAGTCTAAGATCCTGCCAAACAGGCTAGTTGGATACTATCTTGGCCTCCTTGTGGAATTTTACCAAAAGACTGGAATTGACACCAATAAAAGCAGGTTTAGGAAGCTAGATGACAAGGAAAAAGCGTTCTATGCTACAACTGCTTTTGATTTTGAAGTTGAGACTACAATTGGCTGGCTTGAGCTAGTTGCGTGCAACTACAGATCCGACTATGACTTGAAAAGCCATGCAAATCTTAGCAAAGAGAAATTTGAGGTCATTGACGATGATGCCAAAATCCTTCCCCATGTCTTTGAGTTGTCTATGGGAATTGACCGAAGTCTGTATACCATACTGGAACATTGCATTCGTGACGATAAAGAAAACGAGAGGGTTGTTCTATCGTTAAAGCCCTATCTTGCTCCCATACATGTAGGTATACTTTCGCTTGTCAAAAAGGATGGTCTTGCAGAAAAGACCGAAGAAATTTTTTCAAGGATGCGGACAAGATTTGATGCGTTTTTGGATCATTCCGGTGCCATAGGAAGGAGGTATAGGAGATTAGACGAAGTTGGGGCTCCGTTTGCTGTTACAGTAGATCATCAAACGCTTCAAGATGATACGGTTACAGTAAGAAGCCGTGATTCGATGAGTCAGGAAAGGGTAAAGGTCTCAGAACTTGATTCCCATATAGCAAAAGCTACTGGATACCCCTAGGCTGGAATTAAAGATTGAATCTCGTGTTACCTCAAAGCAAATTGATTTCTTGTTGATTTTACAATTACTCTGGTGACAATGTGATGCGTGTCTTATCCATATCTTGGTACTTTACTTTCAACAAGACATTATCTAATGCATGAGCTTGCGGAACAAATCCCTTTTCCTGTGAATCAATATCTACCTTCCATTTGCCTACTATGGGATCTACTGATGTGATGGAGAAGCGTTCAAGTGGTGATTCAGGTCCTGAATACCTTACTCTGAATATTTGGTCTCCTATGGTTACTGTCTTGGTATTACCACCAAGTCCTAGTGTAGATTTTGTTACAAGGCATTTATCGGATACTCCTATAACACATGTTGCATCTGGAGCAATTACTCTGTATCTCATGGTGTCCTCGTTGTTAAATGACGAATATAGTACTGATGCCTTGGCAATATCACGGTTATTTTCTGTTATAGAAGTGATATCACTTTGGTCTGAGAGTGGCAACGTCTTGGTTCCTGGGAAGGTGGTTATCGTTTCAGAAACAGTCTGAACAGATTGACCATAAAATTCTGCTCTTGCTTGCAATTTATGATCTGTTACTTTGCCAACCGTTGGCGTTTTCCAATGGAGATTTACTTCTGTTTGGCCCTTTCCAAATAACTGCGCTGGTGATGTGTGTACAACATTTCCGTCAACTATCAGAGATACTGAGCCATAGACTGGGCCTGTAGCCAAATTACTAAAGTACATACTTGGGTGAGCGGTTGTACCCTCTGCTCTTGTTGGTCTAATATCCATCTCTAGCTTGCCGTCAACTACATAGTTTGGCTTAACACCAATTGTATACTGATCGGAATCAGATGTTTTTCCATCTTTATTGTGTACATCTATCCAATATGTCATGGCTGGAGCTTGCATCATTTCTTGCGGGATTGTTCCTGATACAGCATATGTGGTGTTTGAAATCTGGAGTGGGACTAGATCCATTTTTACAGCTGCATATTTGGCAGATGGTTCTCCCATCTTGGCAAATCTAAGCTCAACATGGTCAAGTTTAGAAGCGCTGTCAACTATGGCATATACCGACATGGATTGATGACTGGCAAACTGGTTTGACTCTGATGACAGAATCTTTGTGCCGTTTCCTAGTTGGAGTTTCACGCTAAATATTCTAGGCGCGCCAACTTGAATCTCGGCTGGTTGAATTTCTCCTATCTTTTCAAGGTTGATAGTTTCGCTGCATCCTGTGATCTCTACAGTTCTTCCTACCGAGTTTACGTCCCTACCTGCTGCCTGTAATGCTACAACCTCGAATGTCTTTTCTTTTGGATTTATGGAAGCTTCATAGACAATCTTCTGGATTGTTGAATTCTTATTTTCGTTAGCAAAGGGTTGATCTTGGGATACCTGTGCTTGAACTATTCCTGATAGGGATGTTCGCAATATCACACTTGGGCTGCTATCGGTATAACCTACAACAATTCTGACCATTTTCTTGTCACATGTATCATAAGATATCTCGTAGATCTTTAGCTCTGGTGCCAAAACTCCTCCAAATTCTCCACTAGCTGTACTTGTTGCTCCGCCGGTACCTGATGGACCAACACCAACTGCGCCACCCGCGCCACCTCCACTGGTTGCTGAAACTCCTGAAACTGAGGTCGTACTGGAACTCCATGTTGCAAAGCCCGTAAAGTGTTTTGTCCAAACTACCAGATTAGAACCTGCGTTAGTTTTACACTCGCTTGCACCGCCTGGTAATCCTGCTCCGCTATCTGCTGTACAAGTAGATGTAATCTCCGTTACAGCTGGAGAGGAGTGGAAGAATCCTGTACGAAGTCCTGTCTCTCCCATGAATGCCAATCGCACTGGGTTGCTAAATGATAATGGAATGCTGGCACCTAACTCAATTACAGTTTTGGGAATGTTAATTTGGTTCTGAGATGTTGGCAAGGAAACTGATGTAGGAGATAGCAATGTCGGTAATTCAAACACTCCATTCCAACACGTACCGGTTATAGTGGTGCCTGCTGGAATTGTAACCTGAACATCTGGAACTGTATCTCCGTTAAGATCTTTCTTTATCGTAAGAGAGTTGGAAATCGTGGTTGTACAGCCAGCAACTATACTGGAATAGTTAATTGTTGACGTACTAACAGTTGATGGGACAACCACATTAGCTAATGCTGCGTTGCTACTTACAACAACTAATTGTGCTCTGACTGGGTTAACTATGATCAGGGTTTCAGCGTTTTCCACTAATTGTTGATTAGTACCAAGGTTCTTGAAGCCGGTGGCCGAACTAAACAATGTCATTGTATCAGTAAGTGATTTAGTGAAGGACTGAGTTACAGAAGTGGATACTGTCCCATCTGAGATGGTGACTGAATCAGTAAGTGATTCTACATGAGCTGCTGATGTTGATATTGAATCTGAGATTGCTACATTGTCAGTAAGTGATTGTGTGAGTAGTGCAGAGTTGGATATTGAATCTGCTATATCAACTGAATCAGTAAGTGATTGTGTGAGTAGTGCAGAGTTGGATATTGAATCTGCTATATCAACTGAATCAGTAAGTGATTGTACGTGAGCTGCAGAAGTGGATACTGAGTCTGAGATACCAACTGAATCAGTAAGTGATTGTGTGAGTATTGCAGAGTTGGA
>VBPL01000024.1 GCA_005877205.1 Nitrososphaerota archaeon | reverse complement strand
CTGAATCGGCAAGTTGTACTGATGTAGGTCTAGATGTAATAGCACTTAGTCCATCGTCTACTCCTACTGAATCGGCAAGTTGTACTGATGTAGGTCTAGATGTAATAGCACTTAGTCCATCGTCTACTCCTACTGAATCGGCAAGTTGTACTGCTAAGTTATGTCCCATGCACTGCGTTATTTTCTGTGCTCTGTCATTGAGTGTATCTGCAACATAGATGTTACAAATGTTATCAACTGCAATACCCTCCGGATGTTTGAACTGCCCAGCTTGGCTGCCTGCAGAACCAATTGTTTTCAACAAGTTGCCTGATGAATCAAATATTACTATTCTATTATTGATAGTATCTGAAACATAGATGTTGCCGCTACTGTCAACTGCAACACTGGTTGGATGCTGAAGTCCACTTGCAGAACCAATTGTTTTCAACAAGTTGCCTGATGAATCAAATACTACTATTCCGTCATTGAGTGTATCTGAAACATAGATGTTGCCGCTACTGTCGACTGCAACACTGGTTGGATGCTTTAAGTGATCACTAATTATGATGACATCGGATGTAGATGCAAAGACAGGCTTAATTAGACGACCGTCATTTTTTGCCTCATAAATATCTGGCCAGAGACTCGTCGTGATGAATAGCGGTGATTCTACTACATTGAATGAAAGAAGTGCTAAGAAAGCAATTTTAAGGCAAGAATTTAATTTGATCTCTAAAATCGTTCCCCACCTTTGATGGCCCATCTAAAGAGGACCAAGTATTTTTGATTGTTACAACAGCATCCGGACCCAACCAAATGAAAACCAGCCTTGTAGTAGATTAATCTAGCGCAGAATAATTCTGGAACCTTATTCCAAAATTGTCGCTGTACGACTTGACAAATCCATGGTTTTGTTTGATGTCCACACTATTTCTAGAAATATATCTGACATACCAACCCAAACAAAAATTAGATTTCAACAATAATAAACATATTCTGCCGTTTTTGGAAATGATACGCCATATTATGACAACGTTAGAAAATGTTTAAACCCTTACATATTTACTAATTACCTAACACAAGAGGCAAAAATTTTGGCTCATTGGTATTTGTAGTGGGTTTTAATACCGCCCTTAATGGTCAATGGGAAGTGCTAAGCTTTACAAGCTATTGTTAACACAGTAAATATCTATTGTTCAGGAATGACGTTTCTGCATGTTTTTGATAATTGATCCATTCATGTGAACTAGCCAACCTAGACTGATATATGAATACAATCCGATCGAACATTGTTTTGTATCTAAAAAATACGAATATATTCAGTAAACATTATATTAATATAAGATCATAAGACATCGGGTTGGGAATTAGTATTCCGGTTAGCGCCAAACATTATAAGGAATTAAAGATGATTTCAGATAGGCTAGGTGTTGGAGTAAAACTAACGATGGAATATCTTATTGGGTATTATTGCAAAGCAGAGATATCACGAACGAGCACAGACATAAAACCAACGGAATATCTCAAAATTGAGGAGGATCGTTTTAAAGTGAAGAACAGAGAGGAACCGGTTTTGGTCGCTTCTGAACCCTCCTCCCGCTATGAAATTTCATCTGAAATCCCCTCTTATCTTGCTGCGCGGATAAACCCATATCCTATAGAACCTAAAGATGGTGCTGATATTACCACATTACCATCTTGGATTAGTTCAGATATGGCATCAGAGAATCTTATACTCAAGTCATCTCTACCTAAACTAAAAGATCACCAAAATTGTGATATTTGCGGAACACCAAAAAGAAATACTGCCAAATATTGCTACAACTGTGGAAACCATTTACAGTGAGAGAATAGAATTGTTTGCGTCAATTTTCCTACAAAGCCAGGTTAAACAATCTTAATATTCTTTCCAACGTCCACAAACAGCGTGAAAAAATACTACGTTGCCATTCCAATAACAGCTGCGATAATTGTATCAGCGTATTTTCTTTATCCACAAGAAGATAGATCCAATCAACCTACACTTCAGGTCTCAACCGAAAATAAGCCCACCCAGCTTACACTTCAAACATTAGCTGAAAATGGATCACCCTTACTTGGGAACCCAAATGCCAAGATTACCATTATAGAATGGGGAGATTACCAATGTACCTATTGTCATGCTTTTCATCAAAACACTAAAGACCAATTAATCCAACAATACGTTGAGACTGGAAAAGCCAACTTCGTATTTCGTGACTTCCCATTAAATGGAGCAGATTCTGTCCTTGCTGCGGAAGCGTCATACTGTGCAAACGATCAAGGCAAATATTGGCAGTATCATGATGAATTATACTATAACTGGGGTGGGGAAAGAACCGGATGGGTGAATCAAAAATCACTAGATCAGTTTGCTACTAATATAAGTCTCGATGTAACACAATTTGATAAATGCGTCAATACCAGAAAGTATGAGCAAAAGGTATTGGACAACCAAAGATTCGGAGAAGATATTGGGATAAATGGAACCCCTTCGTTTATCATATTTTCAGACAAAAAAGTAACAAAGATTTTGGGTGCACAGCCCTTTTCTGTCTTTAAGCAAACTCTTGACAGCATCTAACCTCGTTTAGGATGTAATTGAATGGTCAAACCAAAAATCGAAAAGCAAGATTCTGTAAAATTATACAAGTTGCGAAAAACACTCGAAGAACTATCTGATAAATCTGGACGAGGGACCGAATTGATTTCGCTCTATGTGCCTCCAAAAAAAGCCCTTCATGAGGTCATTAATGGATTGCGAGAAGAACAAGGTACTGCTGACAACATAAAATCAGATCTTACTAGGACTCATGTGGTAGATGCGCTTTCAAGAGTGATTCAGAGATTAAAACTGTACAAGAAACCACCAGACAATGGTCTTGTTATGTTTTGTGGTGCACTCCCACCAGAAGGCGGCGGTCCAATAGGAAGCGAAGTGATAAAACTATACGAAATAGAGCCACCAAAAGAGCTTCAAACATTTCTTTACAGATGTGACGACCATTTTCATGTGGAAATCCTAAAAGATATGCTCAAAGATGAAAACATGATAGGTTTTCTGGCGCTAGACGCAAAAGATGCTGGTTGGGGATTGCTACATGGAGACAAACTCGATGTATTATCAGAAACTTCGTCTGGAGTAGCCGGAAAACATAGACAAGGAGGTCAATCTGCAAGAAGGTTTGAAAGATTACGGGAAATGGAATTAAACGATTATTATAACAGAGTTGCAAATACCACAAAAGAATATTTTGTCGATATCTATCCAATAAAAGGTCTTATCATCTCCGGTCCTGGTCCAACAAAAGAGAATTTCATAAAGGAAGAATACCTAGAGTACAGACTTCAGAACATGATAATAGCTGCACTTGATACGTCTTATGCAGGCTCTGAAGGAGTTCGGGAGGCTTTCGGTAAGGCACAGGATGTCCTTACAGATTATAGAATGGTCGAGGAGAAAAAACTTGTTGAAAAACTCTTTCATGACATACATTATTCCAAAGGTCTTGCTACGTACGGTTTAAAGGAGATTATTTCTCTTCTCAAGAGAAACGTAGTTGATATGGTTCTGGTAACAGATGATACCAACCTGCGTAAAATCGACATAACGTGTAAAAGATGCCAAAATGTTCAAACCGAAATCTTAGAACGGCCCAAGGTAATTTCTAGGATACAAGAATTACTCAGCCAGCCATGTCCTAGCTGCAAAAGCATGGATCTTGAATCATCAGAGCGCGATATTGTAGATTATCTGGCGCTACTTGCAGGCGATACGGGAGCCAAAGTAGAGGTAGTATCAGGAACAACTGAATATGGCACTATGCTTTCGAGCATCGGCAAAGTAGGTGCCTTTTTGAGATATAATCCAAATCAATGATACCATATAACAATAGTTAGCTCTAAATAATTTCTGTCTTCAAGCTATATTATGGAACATTTAACTTCAGAAGAATTTGATTCCAAATTACTAAATAACAACCAGAAAACTTTGGTGCTTTTTTATGCTAGCTGGTGTCCATACTGTACAAACTTCAAGCCAACCTTTGAAGCTGCTAAACTAGATGGTACAAGAAAAATGACAGCGCTGGTAGACGAGGAGGAAAACCCGTTCTGGGACAGATTCAATATTCAAGCTGTTCCTACGATGATTGCCTTTGAAAAAGGCAGGATCATAGCAAGAAGAGATGCAAAAAAACACGTGGGTTTGACAAAAGCTGATATGGAATCTATGATAAAGGAATTATTATGATTTTATAAAATTCCTAATTTTTGTAGCTAATTCCTCTAGTTCTACATCACTTGCAATTATTCTTCTTGCCCATGGGTTTCCAGTTTTGATATATCTAGGTATGATATGGACGTGCACATGAGGGACGATCTGATTAGCTGCCCTACCATTATTCTGTGCTATGTTAAATCCTTCCGCACCGGTAGCAGCTAATATGCTACGTGCAATCAAAGGAACCTTTGAAAACAATACCGAAACACTCTCGATTGGCATATCTATCATTCTTTCATAATGCTCTTTTGGAATCACAAGGGAATGACCGTGTTGTATTGGATATTTATCCATTATAGCAAGGTGAGTCTTATCTTCGTAAATTACATGTGCTGATCGTTTTCCTTTAATCACATCACAAAAAAGACAGTCCACATGATTCTGCGATTAGGTATTTTATTTAAAGTAATGCAACAAATACTGGGTTTGCAGATTATAGAACTTGAAAGTATGAAGCACCTAAAACAGAATAATCAAAATCTTATCGGATTTTACGCTGAGTTTAATTAGGGTAAAATTTTGACGTTTATCGTTCAATGGGCAAAAAAGATCGAGAGGAGCGTGATCAAGAACGGGAAAGCTTTTATGAAAAGCGTCAAAAACAACAATTCAAGTACAAGGCCGTAGGATTAGCAATTTTAGCTGGGATAGTTGCAGTTCTGGCTATTTCAAGTTACAATTTCTACGAGCTATCAAGTCAAACTACGCCCAAGGGGGTACCACCAGGTGCAGGCCCTCTGGGAGGAATTCATATCCATGCAGGCCTCTTGACCATGATTTATGGTCAACAATTTGATTATTCATCACTTGCATATCAACTCAAAAGTCCCTACATTCATTTTGAGAAAGATAACGGAGAGACAGTGCATATGCATGCAGCAAATGTAACACTTGGATTTCTCTTTGATTCGCTGCGCATAGGGCTTACTGACAAGTGTTTTACTTTTCCAGATAAACGCGAGTTTTGTACAAATGACAAGTGGAGTCTAAAGTTTTTCATAAATCATCACGAGGTTCCAGATATTCGAAATTATGTTTTCAAAGCTAATGACAGAATGCTAATCTCGTACGGCAACGAGAATGAAACCCAGATAAATGATCAATTGACAAGAGTAGATGCTTTTAAGCTAATTACCTAGGGTTCGTCGAGTGCATCTTTTATTGACCTGTACTCTTGTACAGTAATTTCGCTTTTTGCCAATCTATTTCTTAAGATCATCAATGCATAGTCATCTTCAGATCCGTCAGAAGATGGAATATAGGGCGATTCTATTTGCTTTATTGCGGATAGATTATCTGCTCTTAGCGGATTTCTCTTTTTTGCGTATAAAATAGTAACCACAATTCCAACTCCACCTAATGCAATCAATGGGTACAAAACATTTTTGAAATCATATTCCCCAGATGAGGTAAAAAGCGATGCCATGCCAGAGCTTTCTACGCTTGGTTTTCCAATCGAATCTCCAACTCCTATGTTTTCTTGCAAGGCAGTGCTTAGATGTCGTCCGTTCTGTTGATCAATTAGTTCTTTTAGCTTCTTTGCAGCCTCGATTCTATGTTGAATTATTTTGTCAATAGATTGGTCGTTAGTTGTACCTGAAGTAGGGGTATTGCTTTGTGTCGTCTGAGTTTGCGCAGACAGTGTAGTTGCGTATACAACATTAGAAGGATTACTCGTTCCAGCCGAATTAATAGCGGATGCCCTATAGGAATACTGTTTGCTTGGAGCCAAACCCGTGTCTTGATATGTTGTTGTTTGCGTGTTTTGAACTGCAACAAATCCATTTCCATCATTTCGTTCAATTATATATCCTGATATTGATGAACCGCCATTGTTTGTAGGACTGGACCAGCTGAGATCAATTTCATTAGAGGAACGAGGCGAAGCTGTCAGACCAATAGGTGAAGAGGGGACAATAGGAGACCCATCAGGTGAAAAGACAAAACTTACGGTTTTTCCACTTGTCTTATTGGCAATGAATGCCGTTGCGTTGTAAATTCCTTTAACTGAGAATTTATGTTGATTATCGGATGTACTAGTATCAACTATTATCTCAAATGTGTGATCAGCGTCAGCGATTCCTGATGAGAGCAATATGAAATCATTGTTTGGATTAAAGATTAGCAATGTAACACTAGAAGGATCGTTGTTCTGAATTGTTCCTGAAAAATAGAGTTTACTTCCTCCCTTGTAAAAGGCAGCATTAGTTTTAAGTGTGTTTACTTCTGCATATGCTGGAATCAAAGTGGAAGACGCAACAAGTGAGAGACACAATAACAGAGATAACTCCCTTTTATTCATACCAAACTTTCAATATTGCCGATTATTAAAAACGCGTAGAATTCATACTTTTCAATGTAAAGCTAAAATTTAACCAGTATCAACCCCTCTGTATTCTAATGGAAATATCAAGCAGAAATGTAGTAGAAGGACCATCAAGAGCTCCTCATCGAGCGATGTATAAAGCAATGGGTCTTACCGATGATGACATTGGAAGACCGTTCATTGGAGTGTCTCACACTGGAAACGAAGCTACGCCCTGTAACATACATTTGGGAAGATTGGCTCTAAAGGCAAAGGCCGGCGTGCAAGATGCTGGCGGAACTCCAAGAGAATTTTCGACTATTGCAGTAAGTGACGGAATCGCTATGGGACACGAGGGAATGAAATCATCTTTAGTTAGCAGAGAGATTATCGCTGATTCTATCGAGCTTATGATAAGAGCACATCAATATGATGGTCTTGTAGGAATCGCAGGGTGTGACAAGAGTCTTCCGGGTTCAATGATGGCCATGGCACGTCTGAACATTCCGTCAGTTTTCGTTTATGGTGGAACAATAATGCCAGGAATTTACGAAGGCAAGCAAGTAACTATTCAAGATGTGTATGAAGCAGTCGGTGCTTATGAAGCAGGTCAGTTAACCATTGAAGCACTCAAAAATTTGGAAAATGTTGCATGTCCAAATGCTGGTTCCTGTGGAGGAATGTATACTGCAAATACAATGGCGTCGATAAGCGAAGCTATTGGAATTGCCTTACCTGGAAGTGCGTCTCCACCAGCAGAGGATCCAAGGCGTGAAAAAATAGTATACGAAAGTGGTAAAGCTGTTCTTAACTTACTGGAAAATGGCATACGACCCCAAGACATTCTGACATATGAAGCGTTTGAGAATGCCATTGCTGTAACTAATGCAATCGGCGGTTCGACAAATGCTGTTTTGCATCTCTTGGCGTTATCCCGTGAGATAGGAGTAAAACTTACACTTGATGATTTTGAAAGAGTAAGGAAAAAGACGCCTCATATTGCAGATATGAGGCCTGGAGGATACTATGTCATGTTGGATCTGGACAAGATAGGCGGAATTCCATTACTGATGAAAAGCCTCCAGAAAAAAGGCCTCTTGAACGAAAATGCCATAACAGCTACAGGTAAAACACTAAAGCAGAATTTAGATTCCATTCCAATCTCATTTGACGCAAACCAGAAAGTTCTCAAATCTATTGAATCTCCAATTCACGAGATCGGAACACTCACTATACTCAGAGGATCTCTTGCTCCGGACGGCGCGGTTGTAAAAGTAGCTGGAGTTTACTCCAAGCAATTCAGAGGTAAAGCACGAGTATTTGATAGAGAAGAAGATGCATTTGATGCAATATCAAAACGCAAGATAATAGAAAATGATGTTGTAATAATAAGATATGAAGGGCCCAAAGGCGGCCCTGGGATGAGAGAGATGCTAGGCGTAACAGCGGCTCTTGTAGGTCAGAAGCTTGGCGAAAAAGTTGCACTAATAACTGACGGAAGATTCTCTGGAGCAACTCGAGGACTTATGATAGGACATGTATCACCTGAAGCTGCTGTAGGCGGAAACATTGCACTAGTAAAAGACGAAGACGAAATTAAGATCGACTTGGAGAAAAATAGTGTAGACCTCATGGTATCTGAAAGTGAGCTTGCTCAAAGAAGAAAAGAATGGAAACCAAGAAAACCAAATTATGAACGAGGCGTTCTTGCCAAATATGCGTCTCTTGTAACATCTGCATCAGAAGGTGCAATCACGAAACCTCTATTCTAAAAATATTTTCGATTCAGTTTTGAATTGTCAAATGTCTTTTGGTAAATGATATTGACAGAAAAATCTCATTTTTTGTCCAATTTTTTTCCCTGTCACAGAAACTCCTTCCTCCAGACCATTTTCACATATAGTACAGACTACTTCTTTTACTGTAGTTGCTACAGGTACTTTTTTCTTTCCAAAATAAAGGTCCTGAAAGAGTAAGATCTTGCTTCTATCGGCACGTGTCACCAAGACTTGAGACATGATATAATTTACGCATGATTGCATATAAAGGTACCGTACCATACCGTAACCTAAAGAAACCAATGGCTTAGTTTTAAATAGAGTTAGAGAGAGATTCTCAATATGGGTGGCCACATTTGGACATTCAAATCTCAAGGTAGTACCCCTAGAATACACTGGCTCCCAATTTGATCTATACAACAAGATTTCAAGAGACTTTGATTATACTTTCCTATATGAGTCATTAACCGGCCCAGAAGAATTATCAGAAACCTCTCTTATCGGGTTTGACCCATCGATAATAGTAAAAGGTTATTCGGACAGAGTTGTACTGCATTACAAAAATGGATCGACTGTTACCATTCAAACAACAGACCCATTATCAGAGGTAAAGAAGCTTCTCTATCAAGTTCCAGATCAGAAATATAGATACGTCGGCGGTGCCGTAGGCATAATCAATTATGACGCAATTAGATTGTGGGAAAAAATTCCAAATTCTCACACAGAAGATCAATCTTCTCTAATGGAATTTGGAATTTATACAGACGGAATTCTTTATGACAACAAAGAAAGAAAATTGTTCTATTTTTTCTACGACAAGAGCAGGGCTGAAAAATTGTCTTCTGCTGCTACTACTTTTGGCAAATTTTCAATATCAACTATATCTGAGAATCTAGACCACAACAAATTTGATGACATGGTAAAACGCGCTAAGAAATACATACACGATGGAGATATCTTCCAGGTTGTACTTTCACGAAAATTCAATTTTAGTGCTGAAGGCGATTTCCTGAAGGTGTACAAGACACTTAGACAGATTAACCCATCCCCATATCTTTACCACATGAAACTGGGAAACAGAACAATAATAGGCTCAAGCCCAGAGATGCTGCTTAGAATTACTGGAAACGTGGTTGAGACTTTCCCCATAGCTGGAACTAGGCCAATTACCCATGACGAAGAAAGAAATGCGGTATTAAAAGAAGAGATGCTTCACGATGAAAAGGAACTCGCTGAACACACGATGTTGGTAGACTTGGGACGTAACGATATTGGACGTGTTTGTAAATATGGTTCTGTGTACGTAAAAGAATTAATGGCAGTTAAAAGATTCAGTCATGTTCAACACATGGTCACGCATGTTGTTGGCAATTTGGACAAAAAATATAACATGTTTGATGCGATAAAAGCAGTTTTTCCCGCAGGAACTGTTTCTGGCGCTCCTAAAATTCGAGCCATGGAAATAATAGACGATCTAGAACCTAACGCAAGAGGATCCTATGCCGGAGCAATTGGATATTTTTCCTTCAATGGTTGCTGTGATTTTGCTATCGGAATTAGAACAATCTTTATGGATGGAAAAAAAGGATTCGTGCAGGCTGGAGCTGGCATTGTTTCAGATTCGGTAGCTGAAAATGAATGGATGGAAATTCAACATAAAGCAAATGCTATGATATCAGCTCTTAAGGAGGCTTCAAAATGAAATTTCTAATAATAGACAATTATGATTCGTTTGTATATAACATAGCACAGCTGTTAGGTGAGCTAACTGTAACTTCAGATGTTGTTAGAAATGACAAGATAACATTAGATGAGATCAGAAAAGGAAATTATGATGCCATAGTTATATCACCTGGACCAGGTACACCGGAGGACGAAAAATACTTTGGAATATGCAACAAAGTCATAACGGAGCTTGGCCCAACCAAGCCAATTCTTGGGGTTTGTCTTGGTCATCAAGGCATCATACACGCCTTTGGTGGAAAAGTAGTCAATGCCGGAAATGTAAGACATGGAAAGACAAGTCCTATAGAACATTATCAGTCTGCTTTGTTTGAAGGAGTAGAAAACCCATTCAGGGCTACAAGATATCATTCTTTAGTAGGCGATAAAACAATAATTCCTGACGTATTGAGAGTAACAGCCGTAGCCCAAGATGACAAAGAGATAATGGCCGTAAGCCACAAAAAGTATCTCATAGAAGGAGTACAATTCCATCCAGAATCTGTAATGACTGGAGAAGGAAAGAAGATCCTAAGTAATTTCTTAAAGTTGATCCGAAAATGATTGCAGAGATTACTAGCAAGCTTTCGTCCAAGCATGATCTAAGCTATGATGAAATGTCTTACATCATGGATGAGATATTAGAGGGAAGAAGCTCAGTGCAAGAGACTGCAAATTTTCTCAAAAATTTAACAGAAAAAGAGGAGACCGATAATGAATTACTTGCCATGCTTGACAAGATGCAAGCGCATGCTGTTCACATACAGCCCAAACGACAAGGCAAGTTTATTGACGTATGTGGAACTGGCGGAGACAAAATGAGCACGTTCAATATCTCTACTACTGCTGCTTTTGTGATAGCAGCAGGTGGAGGTAATGTTGCAAAACATGGAAACAGATCGGTTTCCGGAATAAATGGTAGTGCAGACATTTTCGAGTATTTTGGATATGATCTAAATATGGAACCAAATAGAGTCAAAGAAATTATAGAAAAGTTTGGAATTGGATTTATGTTTGCACAGAAATTTCACCCGGCAATGAAAAATGTTGCGGAAGCAAGAAAACTGCTAGGCATGAAAACGGCCTTCAACTTACTTGGCCCTCTAAGCAATCCGGCAGCTGTAAAAAACCAGCTAGTCGGTGTATTTTCGCCGCAATATCTTCAACGGGTGATATTACTACTCAGATCCAGAGGATCAGAAAATGTCATGACAGTAATTTCTGATGATGGTCTCGATGAATTGTCAACAACATCAAAAAACCACATATGCCATCTTAGCAATGGCAAAATTTTTACCTACGTACTAGATCCTGCAGAATTGGGCCTGACAAAATCCAATCTTGGCGAAATCCAAGTATCAGCTAAGAGTGAAGCAATCAGCGCGTTTGTATCTGTCCTCAATGGGAGAGCCACAAAACCAAGAATTGAGATTACCGCATTAAACGCTGCTGCTGGATTGATAGTCGGAGGCATTTCAAACAAGTTTGATGAGGCATTACAAATTTCATTTGAAGTAATCAAAAGTGGTAAATCATACGACCTTTTCAAGAATTTAATTAGATATTGTGGTGATATAGAAAAAGTAGAGGAGTCTGAAAAGAATTGAAAAACATGCTACAGAAACTTGCTCAAAATTCGCAAAAAGCAATTGATGAAGGGATTTATGAGATAGAACACAAATTAGCAAAATCTGGTAAAAACATTATAACACTAATCAAGAAAAATGTTCATGCGTCATTGATTACAGAGGTTAAATTTTCATCGCCGTCACTTGGAAATATTCGTCAAATATCAGATCCTGTAGATATAGGAAAATCCATGATAGAAGGAGGAGCCGTAGGACTTTCTGTTTTAACACAACCATACTTGTTTAACGGCTCTCCTGAATATTTTTCCGAAATCAGAAGGCAAGTAAATGCCCCTCTTTTGATGAAAGATATCATAGTAGACAAAATACAAATCGATGCTGCAGAAAAGTTAGGTGCTGACATTATTTTACTTATACAAGGAATCTTTGACAAAAACTTTGCAGGGGAAATTGATGAGTTTATTGCATACGCACACAAGAAAAAACTCTTAGTTCTATTGGAATGTCACACCCAGAAAGAATTTCTTTGTTCTGTTAAAACAGAGGCAGATTTGCTTGGGATAAATAATCGCGATTTAGATACGTTGGAGATAGACTTGAAAGCTACCCAACATATTCTGAAAGATAGAAAAAAAGACAGAATTATAATCTCAGAAAGTGGAATCGAATCTCCCGGCGACATTAGATTTCTTCACGATTGCGGCGCAGATGCCTTTCTTGTAGGAAGCGGCATAATGAAGAGTAAAGATATCAAGGGATTAGTCTCAAAGTTGGTATTGGCAATATGAAATTAGAATATCCAAAAAATGGCAAATTTGGAGAGTTTGGAGGCAGGTTCATACCAGAAACGTTGGTTCCTGCAGTTGAAGAGCTGGAAGAGGCCTACCTAAGATTCAAAGATGATATCAATTTCAGAAAGGAATTAGATTACTACCTAACTCAGTATGCAGGCAGACCAACTCCACTTTACTTTGCCAAGAACCTTTCCGAAGCTACTGGAGGCGCCAAGATCTATCTCAAAAGGGAAGATTTACTTCACGGTGGCGCACATAAAATCAACAATACATTGGGACAGGGGCTTCTTGCAAAAAGGATGAAGAAAAAGAGAATTATCGCAGAAACAGGTGCGGGACAGCATGGTGTTGCAACTGCCATGGCTTGTGCTGCTCTTGGATTACAGTCAGAAGTCTACATGGGATACAAGGATACTCAGCGACAAAAGCTTAATGTCTTCAGAATGAAGTTGCTTGGCTCAATTGTTCATCCAGTTAAAGAAGGAACACAGGCTCTCAAAGATGCAATAAATGAAGCTATACGTGACTGGATAACAAACGTCAAAACAACATATTATCTACTGGGGTCTGCAGTTGGTCCGCATCCATATCCTGTCATGGTAAGGGATTTTCAGTCAGTCATAGGAAAAGAGATCTTGACACAAATGAGTGAGATAGGAAAGAAATCTCCGGATTCTGTAGTTGCATGCGTTGGTGGAGGCTCTAACGCAATCGGTACGTTCTATCCTCTCATCGATGAAGACACTGAAATGTTTGGAATTGAAGCTGGAGGTGAGGGAATAAAAACTGACCACCATTCCGCTACACTTGCAATCGGATCAAAGGGCATTCTTCATGGCATGTTGACGTATCTTCTACAAGACAAGGAGGGGCAGATAAGTGACACACACAGCATTGCAGCTGGTCTGGATTATCCTGGAGTGGGACCAGAACATGCATATCTGAAGGATATCAATAGAGTAAAGTACGACACTGTAAGTGACAATGATGCTGTTCAAGCGTTCCTATTGCTTGCAAAACATGAAGGAATCATACCTGCTCTCGAATCATCGCATGCCGTTGCACATGCCATAAAGATAGCAAGGAAAATGCCAAAAAGTGAAACAATTGTTGTTACCCTGTCTGGACGAGGAGACAAGGATGTCGAAGTAGTAGAAAAATATTTGAGTGAAAATGTCAAGAATAAAAGATAAATTTCAAGAGCTAAAGCGCAAGAAACAGAAGGCACTCATAGCCTATCTTGTGGCGGGATATCCTAATGAAAAAGGAACCATTTCTGCCGTGCGAGGTCTAGTCAAGGGGGGCGCCGATATTATCGAGCTAGGACTTCCTTTTTCAGATCCTTTGGCCGATGGACCAATTATCCAGAATGCTAGCTACCTATCTCTAAGAAAAGGCATGAATCTTACCAAATTTGTTAATCTAGTGAAGAAGATTCGAAAAGAAACTCAGATTCCCCTGGTGTTGATGACGTATGCAAATCTGTTATACAGAAATGGTTATGATAAATTTGTCTCAATGGTCAAAAAAGTCGGAATTGATGGTTTGATTCTAGCAGACATGGCAGTAGAAGAATCCAAGGATTTTTTGAATGCGGCTCATCGAAATAATGTTGATGCAATCTTCTTAATTTCTCCAAATACGTCTCCCCAAAGAATAACTACAATAGCTAATGCATCATCAGGTTTTCTCTATTTAGTCTCAGTGTTTGGGACTACAGGGATACAGCAACAATTCAAGCAATATACCTTGGAAGCAATTAAGACTACAAAGAAAGCCATCAACGGAAAAATACCCCTAGGCGTAGGATTTGGAATCAGCACCAAAGATCAAGCAAGATTTATTTTACGAAATGGGGCAGATGCGATAATAGTAGGAAGTGCGTTTTTGCGGCTAATTGAAAAAACGCCTCAACAAAAGATCGAAACCAAAATAGCGTCGTTTGCAAAGGAATTAAAGAAGGCCACAATTTTAGAATAAACAAATAAAAATACCATTTTTCCATCATAGATATGCAGACAGAATCTACAAAGTACATTTTCGTGACAGGGGGTGTTATGTCTGGCCTTGGAAAAGGCGTAATATCATCATCTCTTGCGAAACTTTTACAGCTTTCTAATCAGAAAGTCTCCTGCGTGAAAATTGATCCCTACCTGAATTATGATGCTGGAACAATGAACCCAATTGCCCACGGCGAGGTCTTCGTTACAGAAGACGGCGGTGAGTGCGACATGGATATTGGAAATTATGAGAGATTTCTTAATCAAAACATACCAAGAACGCATAATATTACTACAGCTCAGATCTACTCTAGCGTAATAGAAGCAGAAAGGCGTGGCGAATATCTTGGTGCGTGTGTCCAGATAATACCGCATGTTACAGATGCAATAAAGGATAGAATTAAAAAAATTGCAAAAACCGAAAACCTCGATATCCTTGTTGTTGAATGTGGAGGAACTGTCGGAGACATAGAAAGCTTACCATTCCTTGAAGCGTTAAGACAATTGAGATTAGAAGAGGGTCCAGAGAATGTTCTTTTTGTTCACGTTACATTAGCTCCTTCGTTAGATGTCGTAGGAGAACAAAAGACTAAACCCACTCAGCACAGTGTTCAAGAACTTAGACGAATCGGTATTCAACCTGATCTACTAGCAGTCAGATGTAGTAGACCACTTGAAGTTGATACCAAGAAGAAGATTTCATTATTCTCTAACGTTTCTGCCAAAGATGTGTTTTCGTGTCATGACGCAGAATCTATTCTCATGGTACCGCAAATGCTGTACGACCAAGGAATAGTTGATGTCATTTTCAAGAAATTTGGAAAAGTTGGATTGCTAAATACGTCAGCAAATTGGGATATGTGGAATGCCATTGTGAACTCATTTCTGAATTCACAGGAAAAGGTGAAGATAGCAATGGTTGGCAAATATGTAAAGCTAGCCGACAGTTACGTCAGTATAAACCACGCATTAAAACATGCTGGAGCTAAACTGGGAAAAAAAGTTGTTATCGATTGGATTTGGATCGATTCAGAAGAATTGAATGGTGATTTAGACAAGCTCTCTCAGTACAGTGGAATTATTGTTCCTGGTGGATTTGGAGAGCGCGGATCTGAAGGCATAATAAAAACAGCAAATTATGCAAGAGAGAAGAACATACCATATCTTGGCATATGTTTTGGTTTTCAGCTGGCTGCTGTAGCATTCGGTCGATACGTCTGCGGACTCTCCAGCGCAAACTCCACAGAGATTGCTCCAAATACAGAAAACCCTGTCATTGATCTTCTCCCAGAACAAAAAATCATAGAAAACAAGGGTGGATCTTTACGGCTTGGAGCAAACGAAATCAAAGTTGAAGATAACACACTTGCGTTCAAGCTCTACAAATCAAATACCATATACAAAAGACACAGACATAGATACGAGTTTAATCAAAAATATCTTGAATTATTTACTTCAAAGGGAATAAGATTTTCAGGATACAGCGATAGCAAAAAACGCATGGAGATACTTGAAATTCCTTCTCACAAATTCTACTTGGGAGTTCAGTTCCATCCTGAATTTAATAGTAGACCCGGATATCCCGAAGAATCATTTGAGGCCTTCGTAAATGCTTCTTCTATCGCATAAGTTACTTTGGAACCTCATAAATTCTTTGACGAGTATCGCGCAGTGAAACCCTTCTTTTTACGTAACCTTTGTCAAGTAGGTGTCGCAAAGCCAGCCTAACCGTTCTGTCAGGAAGGAGGGTCTTTGCGGCTAGTTCTTTTTGAGTAAGTGAGCCTTCGTATTGGAGAGTTTTCAGTAATAATTTGGAACTTGGAGGCATGTTTAGGAGCTCGTCTGCAAGTTTGACCTTTTTTGTAAGTGCCGAAACCGTAGTAGAATCCTTTTTCATACGAATGACATTTGCGGGTTGAGGATATTTTGTGCAAGTTACAATTTTGTCAACTTTGAACCTGTCTTTGCCGTCCATTACGACTTCGCATCGCAAACTGGACGATATGTCATCAATTTCTATGAAGCTATCCTCTGGCACTATAAGTGGGCGTCTTGTAATATCAAGTGAATTTACTGAAACAATGCATAGTACCTTGGAATTTTGATAAATCGCTGGTCCACCAGCTGACATTGAGTATGCAGACGAACCAATTGGTGTAGATACGATCACACCATCGCTACTGTCATGCCAGACCTCTTCGCCATTTACACGCAAGACATGCTCAACCAAGGTGGCGCTCTTAGAAGAAAAGATTGCAACATCGTTTAGTGCTGGATAGACAAGCTTTCCATCTATTTTTACATCAACTCGTGTGAGGTGTTCTATCGTAAAGTCGCCTTTCCTAAGTCTGTTCAGGTAAGTTGGAAATTCTTTAAGATCAGTCTGAGCTAGATAACCGCTTGATTCAAATTCATTGATTCCTAAAACCGGGATGGTTGAGTTAGTAAATTTATGAAAGTATGTTCTTACTCCACGGTCTCCGCCTGTCACGATTACATAGTCAACATCTTTTGTTAGCGTTTTATTTCCTAGAATTACTGATTCTACGCCGTGGCTCTCCAAAGACAGTTTAACTGACTTGACTGTTTGTTCTTGGTCTTGACTGTATATTGCAACTCTCACAATTGTGATTCAGGTCTTGCACAATAAAAGCCTAGACCTGAGAAAACTTTGCAAGATTATACAAGTAGGCAGCATTTCGTTCTATATCACCACCATACGGCACTTTGGAAAGTGCGGTTGCTCTTGTCTCAAGAGCAGCCTGTGCCGCACCTACCGCAAAACAAATTGCCCAAAGAGGGTCATTTTCTTTCAGATATGCACATGCAAAGGCTGCGCAGAATATGTCTCCTACTCCAGTTGTATCTCCAATTTGCATGTTCGGAATACGCAAATTATAAAGTCGTTGTTTTGCAAGCATTGTAATATCCTGCTTGTTAGTGTAAAGGACGTACTTGATTCCTTTTTTCTGCAAAGCAACCATGGCTTCCTTGTCTTTGAGTCCTGTAAGATAGAAAGCCTCATCCGGATCAGTTTTGATGGCACTTATTTTCGACAAATCAAACAATGTTTTTTCCAAATATATTTTCTTATCGTTTCCAACACGGCGAAGATACCCCTGCGGATCAAGTAAAGTGAAATCAAAAGAGTTCTTTATCTGATCAAGAGTTTCTTCTGGAACTTCGTTAAAGACTGGACTTACGATAACGCCATCAGCGTCTGAGTTTTTAAATTCTATCGGGTCACACACTGTTTTTAAATATAATTCCCTCTCTGAGTCAGATATTTTCAATAAGAATCTTGTAGTCGGATTACTTGAGATCGAATTTTTGGAAAGAAAGATGCCTTTGCTCTCTAAACCAGAGACAAATGTAAAATCTGCTCCTACCTTAGTATGAAGATCAACATCAAATTTCATGTTTTTTGCAGTTATTCCGCAATAACATGCAGGACCTCCAGCCGCTTCAACGACGTTATCGCTTCGCGATATTTCATCTATCGTACAATGAGAAAATATTGCCAGTTTCATCTATTCCTTGGCGATATCTTTCCATTTAGTCCTTTTTCTGTTTCTGTTTTTGAAGACAAGAATGACAGATTACTTGGCCCTTCTCTAAGGTTAACTCAACGTTGGAACTTAGGCATATGTGGCACAAGCCCCGCATAGGTCATCTTAACAAATCGGTGATTTAAATTCGTTAGATTCCCTCTAGATACAAGATATAAAGAGGCATATTACAGATACATCATGCCATTAAAGCGTGCAAGTCGCGGACGAAAGAAGGGAGGTAAAGGATCCTCTAATCGCATTCAATGCTCCAACTGTGGTGCGACTGTTCCTCGTGACAAGGCAAAGAAAGTGACCTCAAGACTAAATCTGGTCGAGCACAGTTTGGCAAAAGAATTACGAGCTCAGGGCGCATACATTGCTGCACCTACTGTTCTAAAGTGGTACTGTATTTCGTGTGCAATTCACTTTGGCATACTAAAGATCAGGTCCGCCGATTCTAGACGCCAGACTGGCAGATTACGATAGTCAATTCTTCATGCCACGGCACGTAGATATTATTCTCTGGATGAATGTAATTGCAGCAATTACAGCTACGATTATTACCGCATAATTAAGAAAGCCATCCCCAGCCATTCCGATGATTGCAATCACAAGTAATCTTTCTGCTCTTTCACCTATACCTATTCCTTGAAGTTGAACACCTAGTGATTCTGCTCTTGCTCTTGTATAACTCACAAGAAGCGACAACGTGATAGCTAAAACTACAAGATATCCTTCCGAATAACCTCCAATTAGTATGCCAAGAAATATTGCAACTTCGGCAATCTTGTCAAAAACAGAATCAAGAAAGGCCCCTTTCATTGACGTTTTTCCTGTAATACGAGCAACTTGACCGTCTACAATATCAAAAAACCCAGAGACAAGCAGAAGAACCCCTCCCAATACAAAAGAATATTCCAGATGAATAGCATAAATTATTGCAGCGGCAAAGGCAAATGCTAGACCTACGGCAGTCCAGAAATTGGCAGACAAGCCTGTAGATGCAAACGTTTTACCAATACTATGGAGGGTGGGTTTAAGACCTTCTCGAAAGTTGTTAAGCATCGGATAACAACCATCTGTCAATAATTTATATCATTAATAATGGACTTGGTAGGTCTTATTTTACAATAAGAAGATGGTGTAGCAACTTGAATTAAAAAACCTGATATAATATTGAGATTAAGGGATATTCATGGGGATCATATCAAAAGGCGCAAAATGTAACGTCTCAGGATGTGACAAAGATGGCGTTCGTTCTTTGTCGACCTCTAAGGTAGAAGGAACTGGTTTGAGTATTCCAGCAGGGTCAAAGAAAACTGTTCTTTGTAAAGAACATTACAAGGAATGGAAAAAAGCAACCAAGGACGAGAGAGAGGTAGAAAGAGCCAGATACGATAGATTCTAACGTCTTTTGTTAAAGTAAGTCTTAGTCAAGTCAGTGTAGTATTTTCCCAATTTCTTGTAAAGCCGTTTTGGTTTTCTGGGTTTTTCCGTGCTCAACGCATAGAGACACAGTATTGGAAATGCAATAGTTGCATCCGCATAAACCATTATTACATCTTCATGTGAATCCTTGACTTTGCCCCAACTTTTTCCTTCTTGCAAAGTTGCTCCAGAGAGTCCTCCCGTATCCGGTCTTGCGTCGGTTATCTGAATTATGTAGTTTTGTCCTCCATGTCCGAGTCCAAGTATCTGATCCAGTAGTGGACCAGTTTGTTGTGCCGTATTTTTTGGCACCCCTCCTCCGATCTCAACTATCCCAGACTTTTTTGAATGGTATACGATTGCAGCTTGCTCCAGTATTTCTCGGACAAAATCCACATTGTAAATCTTGTTTGCCAGTCTAAGCGGAGCCAAATCTAGTGCAAGTGATGAATCTTTTAAAGTTGAAACGTAAACTGGAACGTCATAATCATAAGCCGCCACAACAAAACTCTTTTCTGGATACTTCGAATGTTCCTTCGAATACTTGCCCATTGCGTTACAGAATTCCGCAGTTGTAAATGGTTTATTGATCAGTTTATTGGTAAATATTTTCTGTACAATTTTGTCTTCTGCCTTCAGAGTTTCTTCTCCTTTGATGTAGACATCTCTTATTCTCACAATGTCCTTCTCATACAGTATCATATCATCTACCTCAAAATGCCCTTGTTTTACAGGAAGATTCCAGGCAAAATGATCCTCATGGTATACATTTGCTCCTGTTGCTATTATCCAATCAACGAATCCTCTTTCTATAAGAGATTTGAAAAGGCCACCAAATCCGACTGGAGTCATAGCTCCAGATATTGTAAGGCAAATGGTAGCATCATCTTCAATCATTTTGCGATACAGTTTTGCCGCCTCCCCTAACTGCCGTGCATTATAAGCGGTGCCTGCAAAGATCTCAACCAAATCATCAATACCCATGTTTGGCTTAATTTTCAAGTGTGGGATATCTTTTCCTCGAAAGTTGTGATGATCCACGAACGGGTAATCTAATTTGGGGTTAAATAAATACTTGCCAAGTCTAGTCTTCTAAATAATTATTCCATATGTAACACACCAATGAGAAATAGCTTCTTGAAAAAAAATCATGCTGCTATTTCTACTTGTATTGCGGTGTGTCGCGATATGTTCTGATGCATAACAGCGTGAGATCTTTCCTTGAATGTCAGGTTACACCTATAACATTTCCATGCTGTCATGCTCATACTTTATATTTACAATTTTGATATTTAAGATCCGCGTATCATTCGTACACTATAATGACCAGTTTTCAAACAATAAAAATTATTTAACTTTGTTAATCTACACCTAAATACCAAACCAATTATTATCTCATATGAAAGAAGAACGTGTAAACCTAAACAATCTGGATGTAGGTAATCTGGTAACTTCTACAAAACAACACTTACTGGATTTAGGTTTACAGATAATTCACGAGGATAAGCAAGATAACTATTGGAGCGTCAAAGCTCACAAAGGTGGCAAACTCGCCATAGTAACAGGCAGTATAAGAGATGTAGAGATTCTCATTGTAGGGTCGAATAACCAGTATGAGTTAACCTTGCGAACTGGGCATGGGGAAGAGATATTGCCGTACCTGCGCTTCTTACAAGTGCCGTTTCACTTGCGGGTGCTGTGGCAGTTGCAGCGGCAGAGACCTATCGTGCACATAAATTTGAAAAAGATTTCTGGGACTGGCTTAACAAACAAGTACTGGCAATTAGTAGTAAAGCAACCATTAGTCAGCCAGAAATAGTGAAACCTTAAAAACTGTACTCAGTGAAAAAAATTTATTTCTTTTTGTCACGTAGTATTTTAATAACAGCAAACATCTCGAAATAGAATGCGTGTTTTTAGGCAAGGAAGATGGGACCTAAGTGGACTTGTAAAAGACCCGTATTCTCCTGCCTTTAACAAAACACTCTATGAAATAGAATTAAAGGTAAGAAGTTTTGAAAAAAATAAGAAGAGTTTAGGACCAAAAATATCTGAAAGAAAGTTTTTGTCATTACTTCGTAGCCTAGAAGATATCACGGAAAAATTTAGCATAGTATCTGGCTATGCCTCTCTTGAATATTCATCAGATACTCAATCCGACAAGGCTACATCGTTACTGATGAAAATGCGCAAATTTAGTGCGGAAATAGAAAACCACACCTTATTTTTTGATCAATGGTGGAAGAAGCAAATTGACGAGAAAAATGCACAAAGGTTAATGAAATCTGTCGGTGAACTACGTGAGTTCTTAAGAAACAAGAGGTTATTGGCCAAGTACTCGCTTACCGAGCCTGAAGAAAAGATAATCAACACATTGGATGTTACGGGACATTCTGCACTAGTAAAATTATACGACAAGATAACTAATGCCTTTCAGTTTGTTGTGAAAATTGATGGTAAGACAAGGAAGTACAACAGAGAAGAAATTAGTCAACTAATACGAAGTCCAAAATCGAGGATAAGAGAAATCGCCTACAAGACTCTGTTATCAGAATATGATAGAAATAAAGGGGTTCTCGGAGAAATATATCAAAACATTGCCCAAAACTGGAAAGACGAATGCATCCAGATAAGGGGATATTCTTCTCCAATTTCTGTCAGAAACATCGGAAATGATGTGGATGATAAAACGGTGAATGTTCTCCTCTCTCTCTGTAAAAGAAATTCAGATGTATTTCGCACATTTTTCAGTCAAAAGGCACGGATTCTAAATGTTAAAAAACTAAGAAGATATGATGTCTATGCGCCAATACAAAAAAGAGAGGAAAGAAAATACAACTATGACAAGGCAGTAAGATTAGTTCTTCAAACTCTCCATAACTTTAGTCCCAAGCTAGGGGAATTTGCAAGAAAAATCTTTGTCGAAAGTCATTTAGATTCAGAAGTTAGACCAGGTAAAAGAAGCGGTGCATTTTGTAGTACAATAACACCAAAGATAACTCCATATGTTTTAGTAAATTTTAAGGGAAAAACAAATGATGTTTTTACTTTAGCACATGAATTGGGTCATGCAATTCATAGTATGGCTGCCTCGGATAAATCAATTTTCATACAGGAAGCACCGTTACCGTTAGCTGAGACCGCTTCAACATTCTCTGAGATGCTATTATTTGATCAGATCCTAAACGAGATTAGTGACGAAGAAAGATTATCAATACTGTTTGAACATCTAGATGACTTGTATTCGACTATCGCAAGACAAGCTTATTTTACCGTCTTTGAAATTGCGGCGCATAAAAGAATAGGAGAAGGTGCTACCGTACAAGACATTACGATTGAATATATGAAAACCCTCAAGGGGCAATTTGGAAACTCAGTTGTTCTTTCATCGGATTTTGGTGTAGAGTGGACGTGTATTCCACATTTTTATCATTCCCCCTTTTACTGCTATTCATACTCTTTTGGAAATCTTCTTGCACTTTCCTTGTTCCAGCGATATAGACAAGAGGGCAGATCCTTTGTTCCTAATTATATTGAGATTCTTTCTGCCGGAGGCTCAAAAAAACCCGAAGAACTGCTCAAAGAACACGGATTAGACATTTCATCCGAGGCATTCTGGCAAGACGGATTTTCATATATCAAGAATCAGACAGAAAGACTTGGCAAATTAATCAAGTAAAAGCGCCTGGCAGCCAAGCGCCCTCAGCTGCCAGGCAATTGTTCCCCTACGGTTTGAACCGATGTCAAAAGCCTACAGTATTCATTATAATTTAAACTATTTGGATGGAACTAAACTATTTTATTTTATAACTGCAAATAATGCCCAAGTGAAATATCCACGTTGCTGCAGTAATCAACCAGAGTACTTGATCACTTATGATTGTGGGCCTGATCCAGAAGAAATCATTCTAGTATGCAAAGAACATTTTAAGGAAGAACCGTTTCAAAGATTTGCAATAAAAATAGAGAAACTAAGAGGTTAGACTTAATAGTTAGACCCCAAAAGTGGCATTCAATGAAATCACTATCTCTGTTATTGATTTTAACAATTTTTTCGAGTTCTATAGCAGCGGTTCATGCTCAACAACCTCAACTGGCATCCTATCGAGAAACAGCCGGAGTGCTGGTCGATCAGAAATTACAAAATCAAACTACTGCTTTTGTCACATTAACGTCCACTAGCCCTGTTGAGATGCGTATACCGCCAGAGCTAGCTGAAAAGATACGCAACACAGCAAATGTGACATCGGTAGTAATTACCAATGCAGATAACTGCGTTCTTGGTGTACAGGATCAAGCTTGCGTTCTAGTAAACATGGTACAACCTTCATTGTTGGAAAGCTACAACATTACTGAAATTCAATCAAATGCTCACAAGGTTGGAGATACCCTTATTGGTGATATTAACAAGGCGTTTGCTCTTAACGCTCAATTTAATTCTGTATACATAAACCCGAAAGGTGAGCTAAATACTGCGCTTGGAACATCAGGGGTTGTTTCAGGAAATAGAACCATATCAGTAGTTTATACAATGTCGCGACCTGATTCTTCCTACCTATATGACGGATTAACTTCGATACTTATTCCAAAACAGATACGTGATGATGGTGGCTTTTATGATGTTGCAAAAACAATGACACAAAATGCAAACTCTACTGTTACTTTTGCAATTACACCAGGAAACGATGCATCAATTTACCAATTACAGGCTGGTCGACAGTTCCCAATAAAGACTACAATAGACAACATAAAACCCCTTGAGCTCTTCGGAGTAAGTAAGATAGATAGATCTAGTTACTTCAATGTGGGTTTCTTTCCTCTAAATTCAATCGTGGAAGTAGTAGTACTTTCTAATCATGATATTTCAGTAACAGGCCATGGAGGAAACCTTGCTCCAACCACAATTAAAAACGGCCAAAAGTTCCCGGCAGACCTCACCAAATCTGGCTGGATTTTCGATCCTGAAAGCGGACAGAAAATTTCTGCGATTTATCTTTTTGGAACTACAACATCTGCAACAAATGACGATTTGTCACTGACCGTTGGAAGTTCTATGGGTCAACCAAACCAAAATACCGGTGAAATTAATTCAGGAAAAACTACACTTGACTATTCCATATATGCTCTAATTGGAATTGTAGTTGCTGGAGGAGCTGCCGTCTACCTCTTTGTGAGAAGATAATTCTACAATATCAGGACTGCTGCTGCAAATACCGTTGTCCATCTATCCTTTGGATCTCCAACAGCACTTTGGGTTATGTTTCTAGTTTTGTAAATTTGGTTTGAGATCTTCCACTGTTTTCTTTTTTCGTCCCAGCTCTTGTTTATGTCAAATTCAATGCCTAAGGAAGAGGCCAACATTTGTGCAGCGATATCTTCAGCATAATCTCCTGCTTCTTTCTCGGTCTCACCAAATGAGTGATATTCTGACAGATAACCATACTTTGTCTTGTCCTTAGGTTCCGCAATTCCTACAGATGCCGCCATTAATCTATGAGGTTCGTTACTCTGCTGTTTCGCATATATTACAAACTGTACGCTACCCGGTCTTATCAATTTTAATCCTTCGGCTCTTGAAATGAGTTTAGCGCCAGGTGGGAAAATGCTTGAGATTAGAACCAAGTTCGTACCGGCAATTCCAGCATCACGTAGTGCATACTCAAAGCTTGTTAGCTGGTCTTGGTGTACGCCTTTGCCTCGGGTTAGAAACAGTTTTCTTGCAACAAGATCTAGCACCAATCAAGTCTCATTTCAGATCTTTAAAAATTTATTGAAAGTCCAAGAAAACTCACTTTAAGGTCTGTAGAAACTCCACAATTTCCTGTCCATGTTTTTCAACATTAATGTCATGAAATATCTTTGCAATTTTACCGTCTTTATCTATAATGAAAGTAGTTCTTTTCGCGAGACCGGCCAAATTTAGGCCTGCATATGTCTTACACGTTGTTTTTTTGGTATCACTCAAGTGCCAATATGGAATTTTGTATTCATCAACGAATTTCTTCTGATCTTCTACTGTATCCACAGATATAGCGAAAAGTTCGGCTCCCAACTCTCTTATCTTTGGATAAGCTTGTATCGTAGCCTCTGCCATTTTGAATACTTTTTTAGATGGGCAAGCAAATAGGTGGTTTTTCGGGTAGAAACAAAGAACAACATTCTTCTTTCCTTCGTATGAACCAAGCTTCACTGTACTTCTGTCGTTTGCAGGAAGTTCGAAATCTAATGCATGGTCTCCTTCTTTCATAACTATGGTGTTACAAAAGAGCTTAATACTATTTTCTATGAGAATCACTGACGGGACTGAATGAATAATTTTATTCGGAACGGATCACATAGTACAAATAAACAAGAATCTAAAATCCTTTGATTAACGTATGAAGGCTGCGTATGTAAGAGGGCCGTCAAATGTAGAGATAAAAAATGTCGAAAGACCACAAATTGATAATGGAGACATTCTAGTAAAAATGAGAGCCTGTGGCGTTTGTGGTTCTGATCTTGAAAAGATCTATGGCCAATATAATCAGCCGTCTATGAGATTAGGTCACGAACCTGCAGGCATAGTGTCACAAGTTGGCCTCAACGTTAAGAATTTCAAGACTGACGACAGAGTCTTTGTACACCATCATGTTCCCTGTTACTCATGTTATCTTTGTCTCCATGGAAATGAAACCATGTGCCAAAAATATTCGGAAACTAACTTGACACCTTGTGGGCTTGCTGAAGAGTTCGTGGTGCCGGAATGGAACGTATCGCATGGCGGCGTGATAAAATTACCAGCCCACATAAGCTTCGAGGAAGCCGCTATGATAGAGCCACTTGCATGTTGCATAAGAGCATGGAACAAAATTAAATTCAAAAAGGGAGACTCGGTTGCGATTCTAGGAGCTGGTCCTACTGGAATGATGCATGTCATGATAAGTAAAATCTTCGGAATAAAAGAGATTTTTTGCCTGGACATAAATGACTTTAGGTTGAATTTTGCCAAACAATTTGCGATAACAGAAGCAATAAGATCTACTTCAGCTGATGTGTACCAGAAACTTCTTTCAAAAACTCAAAACCGCGGTGTGGACGTGGTAATGGTAGCGACTGGCAGTCTTGATGCCATTACTCAATCAATTGAATTTGTAAGAAAAGGTGGAACTGTTGTATTGTTTGGAGTTCCTTCAAGAGATGCAAAAATCTTCATGGACGTAAGCAAAGTTTACTCCAAAGAGATTACCATTACACCAAGTTACGCAGCATCAGAAAATGATACAAATACAGCTTTCAAATTGATAGAAGATCGTACAATCGACGTGAAGAGATTGATTACTCATAAATTTGATCTTTCAGAATCCGCAAAGGCATTAGAATATGCTCACCAAGGGAATGATTCTATGAAGATTGTCATTACAAATGCAGAAACGCTTAACTAAGGCAAATTTTTTGGAAGATGATATGGATTGGGGTTTAAAAAATCGCCTGGCAAGAATAATAAAACCAAACGATAGGCGCGGTGTAATGTTAGCAGTAGACCATGGCTACTTCTTAGGCCCAACGGAGAGACTAGAAGAACCTCGTAAGACCATAACACCACTACTACCTCATGCCGATTCATTGATGCTTACAAGAGGCGTGTTAAGAACATCGGTAGATGCTAACTTTCCAATTCCAGTAGTGTTACGAGTCTCCGGAGGAACAAGCATAATAGGAAAAGATCTCTCCAACGAAAAGATTACTACTTCCGTCAAAGATGCCATTAGGTTGAACGTATCCGCTCTTGCCATGTCAATTTTCGTTGGAGCTCCATACGAACACGAATCATTAGTCAGCCTTGGAAACTTGGTCAACGAGGGTGAAGAGTATGGAATACCAATACTTGCTGTCACCGCAGTTGGAAAAGAACTTGAAAAGCGAGATGCCAGGTATCTTGGACTTGCTTGTAGAATTGCTTCTGAGTTCGGAGCGCATTTAGTCAAGACGTACTACTGTGAGAATTTTGAAAAAGTTGTGAAAAGTTGCCCGGTACCGGTCATAATAGCTGGAGGTCCAAAGCTTGCAACAGAACTAGATGCGCTCAAATTAACTTACGATGCGATTCAATCTGGAGCGTCTGGAGTCGATATGGGAAGAAACATCTGGCAATCAGATCATCCAGTTGCTATGATCAAGGCTGTAAAAGCAATCGTACATCAAAATGTAACAGTCAAGGAAGCACATGAGATTTTCAAAAAGCTAAAAGGCGAAGCTAAAACAGCTAAAGCGAAAACAGCTAAAGTGAAAACAGCTAAAGTGAAGGCAGTAACATCTGCTTAATCAGAAATCCTTGACAAGTGTATGTGGATTATTTTCCACTTTGAAGTTTTTATAAAAACAAAAGTTCCTCTGCTTTCCATGGTATAGTGTTGCCCTCGAAAGCTATAGTTGTCAACAATCATACCCGTTTGTCGTACAGTAAAGGTTGTAACTGCACAATTATCGAACATATCCACCCGTGCATTCTTAATTTCAAATTCATAATCTGATATACTTACAAATCTCAATTGTTGCAGTGCAATAGTTGTGGCATAATCCTTGAGATCAAGTGGAGGAACATCGCTATAGCTAGAGAATCTTGCATCGTCAAGCTGTATTACACTCAGTGGGGCCAAGTTCTTTGTTTTTCCGGCGTTAAAGAAAGTTGTAATTATCTCAAGCATCTCGTCTTTGTCTCCCAAAATCGATATTGCTTGAGATAATTCTCGTTTAAGTCTTGTGAAAGATTGAGCAATGAGACTCACTTGCTTATCCACTAATGAAATATTCTCACGTTGGCCTCTCAGTTTTTAGCAATTTTAAGCGGTTTGACTAGTAATATTTATAAATTATTTTATGGGGAAATTGATAGACTGATATGAAGTTAGGAGGCTCGGCGAGCATTTCTAGTATTTTGCTGCTAGTCGACCTTCTGCTGTAAACTACAGCAAATTCTTTTGGTGATAAAAATTATGGAAAGAATGTCAGGTGCAAGAGCTTTAATGGTTGCCCTAGAGAAAGAGGGTACAAACATAGTCTTCGGAAAGAGGGTACAAACATAGTCTACGGACTGCCCGGCGGTGCAAATCTACCAATTTATGATGAGCTATACAAGAGCAACATACGACACATACAGGTAAGGCATGAACAATCCGCATCACACATGGCAGATGACTATGGACGAGTAAGCAGAAAACCAGGAGTATGCTTTGCGACTTCGGGTCCAGGCGCTACGAACATAGTTACTGGAATCGCAACCGCACAAGCAGACTCTTCTCCAATGATAGCTGTTACGGGCCAGGTGCCTTCAAAAATGATTGGCAGGGACGCTTTTCAAGAAAGTGACATTATTGGCATTACGAATCCCATTGTAAAGTATGCGTTTCAACCAATGAGTGCAGCAGAAATCCCCGAGGTAGTAAAGAAAGCATTTTACATTTCATCTACAGGAAGACCTGGCCCCGTGTTAATAGATGTTCCAAAAGATGTTCAACAAAATGAAGCAGAAATGATCTTTCCATCTGAGATAAAGATTAGGGGATACCATCCTTGGGTTGATCCAGATGTTAAACAAATTGAACGGGCAATAGAAATGTTACTTACCTCTGAAAAACCCATAATTTTAGCTGGTGGTGGTGTAATAATTTCTAGTGCCTTTGCTGAACTTCAAACAATAGCGGAGCTACTTATGATACCAGTAGTAACTACATTCAAAGGAAAAGGATCATTCCCTGAAAATCATCCGCTTTCACTTGGTCCTATTGGAATGCATGGACATGCTGAAGCAAATAAGATGATGGTAGAAGCAGATTGTGTACTGGCATGTGGTTCAAGATTCTCAGACAGATCAGTTGGTACTTTCGAGGAATTTGAAAGGCATTTGAAGATCATACACATGGATGTGGATCCTGCAGAGATTGGAAAGAATCAGACTACTAACGTAGCTGTTGTGGGAGATGTGAAAGCTTCACTTAGAATAATGGTAAAAATGCTAATTCAAAAGGCAATAAAACGTAGCGGAGATAGTCCCTGGTTAAAGCATGTAAATGAGACAAGAGAGTACTTTAGACAGAATCTAAAGCTTCACCCACATCCTTTAGGTGCTGCAAAGCTTCTTCGTAAATTAAGGGAGGTGTTACCTCCTCAATCCATAGTGACTACTGAAGTGGGACAGCATCAGATGTGGGCATCATTATTCTTTGATGTAATACATCCCGGTACTTTCTTCAGCTCAACAGGTCTTGGAACAATGGGGTGGGGTTTTCCCGCAGCCATAGGAGCAAAAGCTGCAAAGCCAGATGTTCCTGTCCTTGATATTGCAGGAGAAGGTAGCTTCAACATGACGGAAAATTCGCTTGCAGTATCTGTCTTGGAAAATTTACCAGTCATAGTATTTTTGATGAACAATTTCTCACTTGGCATGGTAGCCCAGTGGCAAAGGACTTTTTACGATAGAAGAATGATTGGAATAGATCTGAAGAACTGTCCTGATTATGTAAAGATAGCAGAGTCTTACGGAGCACAAGGAATAAGAGCCGAAACCATCGAGGATGTTGGAAAGGCAGTACAGACTGCGCTAAAGAGCGATGTCGCAACCGTCATAGATATTCCAATAGATCCAGAAGAAGACGTACTTCCATTTGTTGCGCCAGGAACATCGCTCAAGGATATGATTTTACCGTCGTAGTGGATATTGATGTGGTCCATAATATCGGTACTAGTGGAAAATAAGCCTGGAGTACTGTTTAAGATTACCAATCTTTTCAGAGCAAAGAACTTCAACATAGATAGCATTTCAGTTGGCGTAACAGAGAATCCAGAATTTTCAAAGATGACAATCACTACCTCGGCAGAAGAAAAACAACTCAATCAAATAATAAAGCAACTAGACAAGTTGATAGATACTGTGGAAGTAAAACTATTAGACGAAAAAAAGAGCATATACCGCGAACTAGTCCTAATGAAGATAAAAATAAACAAACCTTCCGATATAATGGAAATAACTGATCTTGCGAACGCATTCAAATGTAATGTACACGATGTAAGGAAGTCCTCTATGATAGTGGAGATCACGGCAACGCCTGACAGAATAGATGCTTTTGAGGACTTGATACGTGGATATGGAATTCTAGAGATAGCACGAACTGGCATATCTGCATTAGAGAGAGGACACGGTAATGAAAGTTAGAATTTTTGATACTACGCTAAGAGATGGAGAACAGACTCCCGGAGTAGCGTTAACTCCAGAACAAAAGCTTGCAATAGCACAGAAACTAGATACTCTTGGAGTAGATGCCATAGAAGCTGGATTTCCAATCATTTCTGATGGTGAAATGAATGCAATCAGATCTATAGCAGCCGCTAATCTAAGGTCAGAGATTTGTGGATTGGCAAGAACCGAGAAAAAAGATATTGACGCTTCTGTATCAGTAGGTTTAAAATACATTCACACTTTTATCGCAACTTCAGATATTCATCTAAAATACAAGCTAAAGATAACAAGAGAGCAAGCATTAGCAAAAGCTGTCGAAGCTGTCGAGTATGCCAAGTCTCTAGGTCTGCAAGTTGAATTTTCTGCAGAAGATGCTACGAGAACTGACAGAGAATTCCTAAAAAAAGTCTTCAAGGCAGTCGCAGAAGCTGGGGCAGATAGAATAGACATACCAGATACAGTTGGCTACTCTACGCCACAATACCTAGCAGCTGTAACAAAGGATACTATTGAAGCAACTCGTCTTCCTGTCAGCGTCCATTGTCATAATGACTTTGGATTAGCAGTGGCAAATGCGATAGCAGCCATCCAAGCAGGTGCACAATGCGCACATGTGACAATTAATGGAATTGGAGAACGAGCAGGAAATGCTTCACTTGAGGAATTAGTAATGTCGTTACAGTGTCTTCAGTTTGACAACAAATACGAGACAAACATAAACACAAAGCTCCTATACGAAACCTCAAGGTACATTTCAAAGATAGTCGGAGTTCAGGTCCAACCAAACAAGGCCATAGTTGGAGAAAATGCCTTTGGACACGAATCTGGCATTCATACCCACGGCGTGTTAAGTAATCCATTAACTTACGAACCAATCAGTCCTGAACTTGTGGGCAGAACAAGATGGTTTCAGGTCGGAAAGCATGCAGGTACTCATGGGGTTGCAGCTATGCTTGAAGAATACAGCATTCAGCCAACTAGGGAACAAACACACCAGATCCTAGACAAAGTAAAGAAGCTTGGAGATCAAGGAAAGCACGTAACTGATGTAGAACTTCTTTCAATTGCAGGAGAAATAATGCAACAGCCTGGATTGAAAAGATTAGTGCACTTGACTGGCTTTTCCGTATCTACCGGCATAGGAAACATGCCGTACGCATTTGTAAAGTTGAACATAGAAGGAAAAGACTTCATAAGCACAGATTATGGAGTGGGGCCTGTAGACGCCTCAATTAATGCAATTCAAAAAATTACAGGTGAGATAGCAAAAGTAAAGATAAAGGACTACCGACTGGATTCTATTTCTGGCGGTTCAGAAGCGCTTTGCGAGGTAACAATAAAGGTTGAGGATGCATACGGCAATCAAGCTTCTGCAAAGTCAATAGGCGAAGATATTGTAATTACAAGCGTTCAAGCTATGATTGATGGCATAAATAGAATTATGCTCAAAAAAATTCTCAAGCAAAAAAATCTGGGACATTAGATGTATCGAATTTCTCTAATAACAGGAGACGGCATAGGTCCAGAAATATCTGATGCCGTAATTGATGTGTTACAAACAATAAACGATAATCTCGGATTAAAGATCGAACTCAAAAAACTAGAAGCTGGAGATACGACTCTAAGAAAAACAGGCAGGGCCCTCCCAGATTCGACTCTTGAAACAATAAAAAAATCAGACGCCTGTCTTAAGGCACCAGTAGGTGAAAGCGCAGCGGACGTAATTGTAGTCTTGAGAAGAACCCTTGACCTTTATGCAAACATCAGACCTGCAAAGTCTTATCCAAACATGCCAGCACTTGGAGAAAATATCGACTTGGTCATAGTAAGGGAAAACACTGAAGATCTTTACACCGGAATGGAATTTGATATTGGCGATTCTGCGGTTGCTCTAAGAACAATTTCTGAAAAGGCCTCAAAAAGAATTGCAAAGTATGCATTCAAAACAGCAACCCAGAGAAACAAGCAAAGAAGGGTTACCTGTGTTCACAAATCAAATGTCATGAGAAAAACTGATGGTCTTTTTGCCAGATCATGCCAAGAAATCTCAAATGATTATCCAGACATAGCATTTGAGCAGATGTACGTAGACGCCTGTGCGATGAATCTGATAAGACAACCAGGATCGTTTGATGTAATAGTAACAACCAATCTGTTCGGAGACATCCTATCTGACGAGGCTGCTCAGGTAGTAGGAGGGCTGGGTATGGCACCTACTGCTAATATTGGAGACAATTTTGCTTTGTTTGAACCTGTTCACGGGGCTGCCTTTGATATAGCAGGAAAGCATGCTGCTAATCCATCGTCTTTCATACTCTCTGCCAAGATGATGTTTGAGTGGCTAGGTATGAAAAATAACGACGACAGGTGCTATGCAGTTGCCAAGAAAATAGAAGATGCCGTTTACGGAGTTGTTCGAGACGGCACAAAGACAAAGGATATTGGCGGTAACAAGACTACCAAAGAATTTGCTCAGCAGGTAATATCCAAGATCATTTAAGGTCTGACACGGGTGGTTCTCTAGACCAAAAGAACATTTGAAGCCCTAGTGGTATCATTATCATTATAGCTACCCCCAAGGACACCCAATAAAATGTTGGATCAATTCCTGGTATAAACGGCACTGGAAAAACGGTGTAAGCCCAAACAAATACAAGAAATCCTAACAGAATTTTGTTTCGCTTGAAAACTTTCCATCCAAGTTTGCGTTTAGTTATAAAGCATTTCTTACATCGTGTCCTATCATCTGTCATACACGAAGTACAACAATGTTTATCACAAAAGTAACACGTGTGATCTCCAAACTCTGAACCGCAAAAGTCGCATTCTTGCACTAACTATATTAGTGAAATCAAAATTTATGTATTGTTCCGGTGGATAAATTTAAGCTGATATTTAGAAATTTTAGAATAGAAACATCCATTTTCGGTTG
>VBPL01000076.1 GCA_005877205.1 Nitrososphaerota archaeon | reverse complement strand
CCAACTTGGGAGCTAACGGTACAAGCGTCAACATGTTCGCAAGACAAACATTCAGTGCAATCAATGTCGGAACCGCAGACACACTGACAGTTACTTGGACAATAAACATCAACTAGACATCCTAGAACAAAGCTGAAAAGGGAAAAAGGGTGATGGGAAACCCCTTTTATTTAATATTTTATTATTCAAAATTCAGAATTTTCTGGTCTGTTCAAGTAGTAATGTTTTATTTTACCATACATGACAATTCGCCAACAGTCTATTTTGTAATTACTATTTTTACAATGAAATACCGAATATAGACTAGCTCGAAACTATTTTTTCATAACACGATATCTATTGATCGTGATTAACTAACTTTTTTAAGTTTATCACCAATTGGTATTCCATGACATGCGGGTTTACTGAAAATGTCGTTTATTCCTATACAATAAACAAGCTTCTTAGACTATTCAATAATTTTGAATATACGGACTTTCAGTTGCAATGATATTTGAAAAGATGTGTAAGTCTATTGAAATAACATACCACGTCAGATAACCTTGTAATACTCAAATCTTCTATAGACATGTCTCAAGAGACACTCAAAGACAAGTTTGACGCTCTATTCCATGAGATCGTCCAGTATCAGCAAATCATAAATTCACTCAGAGCAGAGAAATCTGAATACAAAAGCGAGATGGGCTCCATATTACCCGAAATTACACGGTATCAACAGACTATAAATTCGCTGAAGAAAGAGATTACTGAACACAAAGGTAAGCTTGCCAACACTGTATCTGATAATATCCAGTATCAGCAAATTATAAGTTCGCTCAGAACAGAGGTTGCCGACCACAAGAATAAACTACTCCATGTCACGTCAAATGAAATCCTTCAGCATCAAAAAATTGTAGATTCACTCAGGGCAGAGATATCTGAATACAAAAGCAAGCTTGATACCGTGATTTCCGAGAAAGCTCAGCAAAAGAACTTTGATTCGCTAAGAACAGAAATATCTGCCTACAAAAGTAAACTTGATTCCATCTTGGCTGAAATTGCGCAAAATAGACAGACCATAGGCTCACTCAAGGCAGAAATATCTGAATACAAAAGCAAGCTTGATACCGTGATTTCGGAAAAAGCCAAACAAGAAAATATTGATTTGCTAAGAGCGGAGATAGCTAATTACAACAACGATCCAGCGCGCGTTTCTTCATACGGCGATATTGAGGATGAGCGAATTCTTAATTTACTTGGATCCGACATTGCAAGGCTAAAACAAAATCTCGATTCAGTTATAGTTGAAGTATAAGATTTAATTGATTTTACAGGAAGCAAATGATTCCAATAGTTATTCCACTAAAGAATTTTGAAATAATGATAGTTCAACGATAGTCTTTGTTCATCAACTTTTGTGGATGATAATATCACCGGCACCGAGCATAGTGGTTGGCGCTGTAGTGTCAGGAGCGTTTAGGAGGTTATCATATACTATACCATCATTGGAATCAGTTTATCTTCATTCTAAACTTGTCAACTTCGCCACCACCATTTATCTCACCGTCAATTGCTGTTAGCATAAAGTGATAGCTGCCTCCACCGTTTATTGTTCCTGTACCTTTGTACTGTGCCTTTGCTCCTGCAATGACAAGCCAATCATAACTTGTAGAGTGGAAGTTTAGATTGGCAACTTGGAAGTTAAATTCTGTATTGCCTGTTGGAACAGTTGCTCCATTTTGATACTTGGAGTTAAATCCAAAAGTTGCTTTTCCTGTCAACGGAGGATTAGCCGAATATGCACCTGGTGGAGAATTTATCCAGCCGCCACCTGTAACAAATCCACCATTTGGATCATAAGCTACTACAAACTGAAACTGTGTACTAGATGTAACACCGTCACTGTTGTGTACTGTCAATGTTATAGTATACACTCCAGGTGTAGTGTATGTGTGGGTATCCTGGACAGAGCCAGAACCGCCAGACTCTGTCACTGTACCTGTAGTGGTGCTACCATCGCCCCAATTCCAGGTTACAGTATGGGTATCATCTGAATCATCAGTAAATGTATCACTTGCAGTAAACTGTGTGTTTACTTGGATTGGATTTACTGGTGCTGTTATGGAAGCAAGTACAGCTGGATCTGCATTATGAACTATAGTGAACGTGGAAATTACAGAGACCGTATTATCACCAACGTTAGATACGTAAACGTTACCGTTTGCAGAGTCAAAAACACTATACACAGGTTCCCTTCCAACTGGTACAGTAGCAATTAAGGTATCTGCATAAGTTTTCTGCAAGTTATCTGATGCGATAAGACTTGACAGCACAATTATTACTATACTTAAAGACAATGTATAATTACACTTGATATTCAGACCCGCCCCCTCTCATAACAATTCTAAATTGTAATTATTAAACCGTATTCTTTCGATGATTGAAAAGCTAAAAAATCTTCTGTCGCAAACAGAAATTTATCAAGATAATTCGATGAAACATGGAGAATAATTCATTATTTTTAGTTCTAAACTATTTATTCTCCTCAAGGATTCTTTTTCTGCCTATGTTTAGGCTGTCATGATAGCAAACTTCCACAGTTATGGCAGTATCTTGCACTTGGCCTCTTTGGAGAACCACATCTTGAACAATTTGCGGCTATATCTTGTGGAGACGGAATAGAAAATTTTTGTGGTGAAGATATAACATCGTGGCCTTTATGCGAAGTTGTTAAAGCTGTTCCAAGTGCACGACCTGGACCGAGCCGAATCGCTGCCACCTTTGCTTGCTTAGAATCAAACTCCATTCCAATGTCAGAATCGCTATAAATCGCACTCTGTGGTTTGGATCTTGAAGATGATTTTATTACATTAGAGGGTAAGATGTCATATTCTCTACCAAGTTCCTCCAACAATTGCCTGATTGGCTTGACCTCCCTTGATTCAATAACTCTTGGCTTGACCTTTCTTGATTCAACAAAGCCTTGCTTGATCTCCCTTTGCCAATAGTAAGATACTAGATATTCCACTGTCTTTTTCAATCCAGTATCAAGTCTGTCAGAAATTATCTTTAACTTGTCATAATATTCGGCGCTAATCGGAACGCTGATTCCCATGTTATCCGTTGTTTTATATTCATATAAGATCTAGTACGTATGTCATCGGTACACCGGAAACATGAACGTGTTATATTCTCGAAGATCGGGGTCTTATATGAATATAAAACGCCAGAATCCTGTACAAAAGCGCTGAAAATGGAGGTCTACTTCGTCTACCGATTTTTAGCACCATTTCAGTATTATCATTCATCACAATTTGAAGAAAATCTGTTCTGCGATGTCTGGTAGAATAATGCTCCGCTGATTGTACCTTCCTGACGATCAGGAATTTTTACAAATTTTATATCTTCAAAAGCGTATTTTGTGGAAAAATTGCGGTTTTTGTTCCAGAATGGTACCTAAAGAACGTCTCTCTGCCATTGTGGATCCCCATAATGGTGGATAATTCCGCCCCTCTTAAGGGATTTCTCGATTTAATCTCAACTAGGCATGACAGGTGATATTTTGGTTGCAGAGGATCTACCACACCCAATCCCAATTGTAGGTCGAAATTTCCCATCATCCATATCCTACAATACCGTGGTAAAATCGAACCCTGGCTCAGCTGTCACTGCAAATCAAAGAGAAGAAGAGATTTTATGAAAACAAAAATAATTTCTCTCTCCCTCTTTTTCATTTTTGCAATTTCCTTTTTTACATTTCCGAATGTAAATTCCATGGAAATGAATTTTCATGATAACACACAGATGCCTGAAATTTCCGTAAACGAAAAATTTGATCAAATAAATGTCAATAGTGAAGCAAAGCATCTAACAATTGCCCTATCGGAAAATGTTGGAATTACTACAAACGATCAAAAAAATGATGGAAATAAATTTAGTTCAGCAGAACCAAAATCTGATAATTTCAAGACAGTTTATCTGTCTGATAACATTAAGATAGAAATGAGCAATTTAGATAAAGGAACCGTTGTAGTTCTGGGTCTAGCTTCAAATCAGTTGACAACAATGGAAAGAATTTCAAATACTGATAGAATCAGATTCAATGGAAAAACAATCGTTGTGCAAAATATACTAGGAAATGAACCTGCCGCAAACAAATTATCTAATTTCATAGGTTACAAGGAATCTTATCAGAGTTTATTGCCTAATGATATTAAAAGCAATTTTGAATCAACTCTAGGCAAAATAATTCTGGCAGGATCAAATTCTGAGGAGTATGGTATATCAAACATTCTTCAGGTATTTTCGAAAGACGTTGAATCATTAGGCAATCCTCTAATGAGTTTGGCAGAATCCTCTGCCAATCCAAAAAACCCAACAATTTTAGTTTTGTTGGTACCTCTTTCCGGTTACCTTCTCTTCCGGGCTGAAGGAAAAAAATTCGAGTTTTCAAGGGGAAGAGAAATCCTATCTTTTTGTTTTATTGTTCTTCTTATTACATCAACATTTGTAACACCTTTCTCAATATCATCAAACTATTGGGGCAAAGCTTTCGCAGATGATTCTGTACCAACCAACTCTACTGTCTCTGTACCAACCAACTCTACTGTCTCTGTACCAACCAACTCTACTGTCTCTGTACCAACCAACTCTACTGTCTCTGTACCAACCAACTCTACTGTCTCTGTACCAAC
>VBPL01000073.1 GCA_005877205.1 Nitrososphaerota archaeon | reverse complement strand
ATGCGCCAACTATTCCTCGGCCACATCCTGCGTCCAAGACACTTTCCAAGTCCCTGGGCACGAAGTGAAGGAACAAGTCGAGAAAAGAATGAGTCCAAGTCACTTCGGGCCGGCCTATCTCGGAATTAGTATTTCGATAATGCGAGAGCTGCGCGCCGCGGCTCAGTTAAGAGTCACCTTGGCTATCTTCAACTCTTGATTCATGACCCAGAGTAGAGACGTTGAACATGCTAGGTAACAAGCGATTTCTCAGTTTATAATTCAGATAGGCTTCGTTGGCAATATTTCGGAATCTTCTAGTTATGTTCCACGATCCAAGGGACGCCCCGGTCATAGTACCAATCTCGAAATGGACAAAAGAATGGTGACCGTTTGAATTTGCGAACTGCAAAAAGAGGTCGACATCCTCCACTCCGTTTATGTAAGTTTCATCAAATAATTTCCCCTGCGACTTTCTTACGAAATTAGCGTTGAAGATGGAGAAGGCGGCCCCGTTCAGAAACCTAAACAGTATTTTGTACAAGAAACTAAATCTGGCCCTCTGGTCAGCTATTATGAAGTCAGCATGAAATTTTTTCTCTATTTGAATCTGCCTACGCCAATATCCACCTGCCAAAGCGTATAACCCGTTTCTTGCATAAGTCGATCTCGCGATGGCGTTGGAGTAAGAGTTTCTCGCGATGCCCAGAGAGTAGGAGTGGTGACGTCCGGGGGGTTGTGCAAATACAACATCGCTGGCTAGGTGATTCTTGTTTGACAAGCCAGTCACCAAGGCGGAGATATTGTCGATTTGGATTACATCATCATTTGAGAGAACTATCCATTTCGGATTGTAACTTAAGGCATGACTCAATCCCAGGTTACAGTTCCTAGAATAATTGAAGTAAGGATCTCCTACTCCACTTTCTACGAATACTATCTGTAATCCTCTAAAGATTTCCTTGCATGAACTTGCGAGTTTACCATTGAAATCGGCTGTGGGAATAACCACGACAATATCTCGGTTTCCATCAACGGGTTGAATAATCGAGCGGCCGCTGGGTCTATTTTTCATCCAGTCTATCAAAGACTTGGAGTCTTTGAAAGCGCTGTAGAATTTCATCACATTCTGCGGGTCAGGGCTGATGAGAAGACGGTTAAGATCAGAAGACTCCTCTTGACTCAGTTTGTCTTCAAACTCCTCAAGCATTCAATAGTTCATTGGCGAGTGCACAGACAGTTAATTTCTTGTGTAAAGTGCTCGAACATGACTTTTTGGGGATATTCCAAGAGGTGGAAAGATCAATTTGAAAGTAAAACGGGGTACGCGTAGACTAGGCCGATGACTCCTCTCACTGGAAAGACACGATAGCCGTTTTCGAGAAGGTATTGTATAATGTCATCGGAAACCGTCTATTCCTAGAAAGCCTGATTTTGGGGAGAATCACGCATTACCGCCCTTCCCACGTCTTGTCAGAATCAGCACTTAGGTCACACTGGGAGTGAGTCTAGGGGTTTGCGCAAACTCAAGTATGTTTAGTAAATAATCAAAACCGTCGTCATCCCTACTTGTGGCTCTCCTCTTGGCCAGATCCTCGAGGTATTTCTTGGTAACAGGTTTTGCGCGCATTATTTTTACGATCTCATAAAGGAATGCGCGAAAGTTCATTTTTGGCTGTTTTGCAAAATGATTCAGGTACGCGCTGGTAATAGGTCTTGCATGCATTGCACTCAAAACCTCAAGAAGGAGAACATGGATAGTGTGCCACCTTACAAGAAGACCCATTACAAATTGCAGGGTTTGATCACGGAGAAGGCCGGTCCTTGAGGCGAAAATGGGAACTCTGATAGCCTGTGCCTGCTTGGCTTGAAAACTATTCAAAGCAATTATTGGCTTATGGAAAGACTTAGCGAACGTCATGGTTCCTGAGGCCGACAAGGTGCTCATGTGTGCGAAGATGAAATGGCTACATTCACTCATCTCTTCTATCAGTCTCCCCTCGCTCACCATCTGTCCACTAAGCACCTTGATCTTATCAGTGGACAATTTCCGAAGCTTTCCAACCGCGACTTCAGTCTGGTCTGTAATTGTTTCAGTGTTAACAATGCTGGTTACAATCTTGGCTTTGACGTCCAACTTTTTCGCAAGTTTTATCACTTCCTCTATTCGCTTGCTTCTGAAGCCGAAGCCAAATGTACCTAGACAGATTTGCTCAGTAGCTTTGTCCTTTATTTGTAGATTATACGAGGCATGCGGTGCAATAACATAATCGTCAACTCCGTCGTATTCTGCAATTTCGCTTGCCTTACATATCAGAACGCTGTTTCTAGCGACGTACTGTTTGAACTCACGGGAGTCGAGTATACTATCATGGTATTCGGTGTAAACCTCTTTGCCCAGACATCGTAGTTCGCCAATTATTGCGGGTAACTCGCGTGACCGGCTCAATCCATGAGCCGCTTCGATCAAAACCTTGCTGTAATTGGTCTGCGCTGGACTGTAGGTGAGTTCGGATTCAATCCCTGCTTCAGAAAATCTCCGAAGGAGAAGATTCGAATAAATGGATATTCCGCCCTGCTCGGTTGGCTGACAAGGCAACAAAATGCTAACTCCAAAGTGACGTCCGCCTCCTCTAGGGCTATCGTGTTCTGCTTGGAAAACCATGAATGCAAAAGTGTAATGGACCCCTAGATGTTTTATCGGCGCATCTCTATTCTGATACGACCTTAGCTTGTCCACGTCAAACAGAGGAACAAACCCCTTCCTCCTGGCCGAATAGATGAAATCTAGCAACTCGTCCTTCGAGAATATGTTCCAACTCCACCTCCCAAGTTTCTGTCCAATTCGGTTAGCGGTCGTCAAGGAGATTTTCTCGGGATAGAAATCAGTGCTAATGATGAGCGGAGAACCCGGTTTTAAGATCCGGTGAGTCTCGGCCAGGAACTTATCCTGACCGACGCCATGTTCTATTACGCTCAAACAAACAGCGCAATCAAAGAAGCTTTTTGGAAGGTGTGTACTCTCTATGTTTCCCCAGGAATATCTTATCCGATTGTAGTTAGCGTCGTTATAGATGTCGGCGTTCTTGTCGATTCCATATAGTTTCTGGTATCCCAAATTGTCCAACATTTGCAACGACGTGTCATGGTATGCTCCCAAGTTGATTATTCTGTCACTCTGACCGATTCCAAGTTCCTTGATGGCTTGAACCGTATTGATGCAATCAAAGGCGTCATTCCAATCATAGACGCTCTCGAGCCCCGATTGTCTGAGTTGATGTTGGTAGGACTCCAGTTCTCCAGACTTCAGTATCTTCATCATGTTAGGGAGGTCGGAATCTACTTCCACTGATTGTGTTGTTATCAAAGGCATCCCTTCAGAAGGTTATAGAACGGGCTAATTATTGCGATTGACGCTTGAAGCAAGTCCGAAAAATACGGTGCCCAGTGGCGAGGGGTTGGACAACGGCTTTTTGGGGGATAGTCCAGAGATCGAAGGATCAATTTGAAAGGGCCGAGTCCTCCCTAGCTAATCTGACCATGTTTAACCCGTCAATCAGTCCACGAGCGTAGGCGGAGGCTCCCCTCCGGTCACTGGCGTCACTCTGCTTCAAGATCATCATAATGTGGGATAGGGCGATGAGGGGAAGAAAGGCCACGGTGAATATCACGAACCTCCATGGACCTGCATACTTCCGCATGAACAAGATACGACTCCGCGCAACGTGGTAAGCACGCCTGCTTGAAGGCATGTGTAAATTGCGTGTGCCTCGATAGGGCCACTTCCTCACTGGGACGTCATGCCATACGATTGCTTTCGGGACCATAATTGCATCGAAGCCTTTCCGAGCCGCTCTCTCGCAGAAGTCTGCTTCCCCCAGATGTTGGACGAATCCCACATGGTCAAAGCCTCCCACATCGTCAAACACTCGCTTCCTGATCATGAATGCATTAGGAATATCATCCGTCAGGTAACAGTTCGCGGAGCCGTCGGGCTTTTCAATAGAAAACTTGGTGAAACTTGTTAACAAGTTGCGACTTACACCACTACACCAAACCTGTTCGGGGGCGCGCAGGTAATACATTATCGGTCCCGCGATGCCAGCGTGAGGATTGTCGGAGATTGCTTTGACAAGTTCGCCTATTGCGTTAGGATGCACGACGTTATCGTCATCGACTAGGAAGACGAGCTCGCCTTTTGCATGCTTGCAACCAGCGTTTCTTGATCCGGAGACCATCTGCTCACGATCGAGTCTGATCAACTTGACGTTCGGAAACAGGGCGGAGAGATGTTGAAACGTTCCATCTGTTGACGCATCGTCAACGACAATGACTTCAAAATGCGGATAACTGCTGTAAAGTACGCTTTCAACACACTTTGTTACGGCATTCTTTCTGTTGTGGGTGGGAACGACGACTGATACGAGCGGGATGTTCGAGACTTCTTGATGCGGACTCATCAAGCTACGTTCCTAACAGAGGCAGCTTGTTTGGCTACCTTACGGTAAACGTGGTGGAGGCCGTAGCTATGGGATATACAAGTACGAAGGTGGCCGTTACATGATAAGTGCCTAATGCAGAGGTTGACGCAGTTCCGGCAAACGGTTGAGTGAACGGATAGATGA
>VBPL01000072.1 GCA_005877205.1 Nitrososphaerota archaeon | reverse complement strand
CAATGCGTGCTACAAAGGTCCTACTACTACCATTCCAAGGCCAGATGCTCCAAGAAGCGTAGCAGTTACGATTCGCCAAAAGTTTCAGCTTTATAGTAATATCAGACCCATCAAGACTTATGATAGGTTATCGCCTAATAGAAAACTAGATTTTATCTGCTTCAGAGAAGCAACAGAAGGACTCTACTCTGGAATAGAGTATAGAATTTCTGAAGATGCAGCTATTGCGATAAGAAAAACAACTAGAAACGGCTGCCAGAGAATAGTGCGAGCAGCTTTTTCGTGGGCAAAACAGCATAACATTAAGAAAATTTTTCCCATAACTAAAAGGAATATCTTAAAGGAAACTGACGGAATATTTTGGAGCGAAGTTGAAAAAGCAATGACTGAGAATCTGGGAGTAGAAGTTGAAGAATATTACATAGATAACATGACTCAACAACTAGTTAAGAATCCTGAGAGATTTAACAATTCTATTTTGGTAAGCACAAACCTTTTCATGGATATCATATCAGAATGTGCTTCCGGAAACATCGGATCGATTGGAAATGTATACTCAGCCAACATAGGTGATTCATATGCCATGTTTGAACCAGCCCATGGAAGCTCTCCAAAATACAAAGGACTTAACAAGGTAAATCCGACAGCTGCAGTTCTATCTGGAGCCTGGATGGCTGAATATCTAGACGAACCACATATAAGAAACGCTATTTTTGCCGCAGCAGAACAGGTGATAAACGAAGGAACGTATGTTACGTACGATATTGGAGGCAATGCAACAACTTCAAAGATGACCGAGGCAATTGCTGAAATTGCAAAACAGAAGCTAAGAAAATAATCGAGTTCTAAAGATAGATCCTGCAGATAGTATTAGAATAGAAATTACTGAGATAACAAGTACAATAGGTGAAATGGAACCAAATTCGGGAATGCTTGTTTTATTGTTATTTAATGTGAAATTACTTTGGGTCAGAAAATTTTCTTTATTCTTATTTTCGTTTGAAATTGAAATTATATCCGATGATACATCATTTTGTGCATTTGTGTCGCCTACCGTATTTGCGGCATTAGCCTCAAAGTTTAGCTGATATTGTCCTATTGGCGGATTAGTCCATGCAAAGCTAATAGCTACCTCCTGATTCTTTGGAACATCTGCCTTGGTAAGATGATCATAAAACAGAAAACCCGTTTGATTTCTTATTTTGAGTCTGAACAGTATAGAGTTGGCATCCGAACCGCCTGTGTTTTGTATCTGTTTGCTAACAATCGCGTTATTGGCAGCATTATCCCTAGTAATTGTTAAAGAACCATTTACCCATTGTAATTCTGGATGAAGGGGAGCTCCGTTGCTAACCATAATTAGGCCAGATGGCCACATGTCGGCCTTATCAAAATACTGGTATTTACCAACCGTTCCAAAGAACTGTGTAAACAAATGACCTGGAAGTATGGACCCGCTATCAAAGATTCCTATTGGTCCATAATTTGATGTACCTGTAGTTGCTGTGTGAGTACGATTATCTTGATTAATCCAAGTAATCGTGTCTCCAACAGAAATATTGACTTGGAACGGCTCGTAACAAGAAGGAAGAGGACTGCAGTGTTTGGTTGAACCGTTAACTATTGTAACTTGATAATTTTCTGCAGATGCATTACCTATCAGTAGAAAGTAGCTGACTGCCATAAGACCAAATGTGACATAATGTACCTTCAACGGATTTAGTTTGACTACTTTACAAATAAACGAAATGCAGATGTTATGCGCAATCTTTATTCGCATAAGAAAAATTAGCTACTGCAGATGTACCTCTAGTACATTCTACAAGTATCAATTCTTCAAAAAATAATTTCTTCGTTGCAATCACCTTCGTAACAAATCCCAGTTTTTGGACTTGCTGTACTAGTTCGATATGATTGGCAAGTGAAGAAGTTAGGAAGATGATCTTTCCTTTTTCTTTGGTTACCTTGCTTGCAGAACCGATAATTTTGATTGGACCCTCGACACCGTCACAAAGGCCATCTACTGCTGGATCAGACATTTCTTCAGATGGCAAGTACGGAAGATTGCACACCACCAAATCAAAAACTGGAGTTAACGCATCTGCAGCATTACAACATATACAGTTTTCAACTGATTCGTGTGCCTTGGCTAGTGCGTTGAGATCTATATCAGTGGCTACTATTAGTTCAAAATTTCTTGATAGACATTGTGCAAGAAAACCAGAACCTGTTCCTATGTCAAGTGCAGCTCTTCCCTTCTCATGCTGTAAATGTTCTGCAAAAAAGAGAGTATCTTCTGCGGGTTTATAATAATTATTTGCTGATTCTTTTTGCAATTTCTATTATCTCACCATTAGGTAAATCTTCTAATCTATCATCTGAATCTATTACCTTTCCTAGTTGTTTTCCAATATTACGCAAGGTCTTTCTCTTAAATGAAAAGAGTTTGTTGACAGCTCGCATGACATTACCGGAAATTTGATGTTTCTGAGTCAGATGTATTACGACTGAATCTACCTGTGGCGGTGGGCTAAAATTTGATTTTGTGACACTCATAAGGTTTCTAATCTCCATGCAATAACTGGCAAGTACTGATATTGCTCTTATATCTCTGGAATCTTTTTCCCCAACTAATTTTTGGGCAAATTCTTTTTGTACCATTATCACACCATGTGAGAACCTTCTTTGTACCAGCCATTCTATTGCTTTACGGCTCTCCGAATATGGTAGATTTGAGACAAAAATTGTGAACTTGTGGTCCATTTTAAAAGCATCTCCCCATTCTAAGACAAGATTTTGGATGCTAGAAAATTTCTCTTCTGCTTGTAAATGAAGTTCCCTGTCCTTTTCGACTGAGATTACTTTCTTTGCCTTTTCACAAAGGTGTGGTATTAGAATTCCTCTCCCAGTTCCAACTTCAAGAACAATATCATTTTTTGTTATGTCGGCAAAATTAACTATCGATTTTGCAATTGAGTTTGATATTAGAAAATGCTGCCCAAGTGAGTGGCGCTTATTCATCTCCTAACAAAGAGATTCATCCTTGTTTCCCCCGTAATCTCTTCGATAATTCTCTTTGTGATTTGTTTTGCAGGCTCTTTTAATCCCACTCTTTCTTGTAGGTCCTTAAAATCTGTGAATTTTCTCTTTTCTCTCTCTGCTAGCATACTCTTCATGTAGGTCTTCCCTATACCTGGAATCAATTCCAACGCGTGGATTCTTGGCGTTAGTGGTTGTGAGTTATTTAGGTAATCTACAAATCTTTGCTCATTTTGAGTAACAATCTTTTCCACTACTGCAGGCAATTCACTTTGTGCGGATGAAGAGATCTGAGAGTATTCTAACCTTCCTAGAACCGATAGAATCTTGGTCCTGCCCTCTTTTCCTATATAGACTCGTTCACCTATTTCAAAAGTAGAATTTGGCAATGCCAATAATTCAAGTATGGTAAGTCTCTCTTCTCCCAATGCAGTTACTATTATACCATCCCTGCCTTTTACTGTAGTTGACTTGCCTCTGGTTACAAAGTCTAACACGTATGCGTACTCTTCATACTTTCTAGTTTGAGCTCTCTCCAAGAAAACTCTACTCCTGAGATCAGGCGTTCTCCTTGATGATCTTTAGCATTTTTTCGAGGGTTTCAGCAAGGATTAGTTTTTTCCAGCCAAAAGTGAACGCTCGAAGTTCGGCTTCAGTAGTTGGTAGATTGTTTACAATTTCTACTGCTTCTTCCTCAGTGATTCCGCATTCTTTAACCAGTTGTTGTTTGAGTTTTTTTCCAGCTTTTGCCTCAATCTTTGAAAACTTGCTAACGTAATCGTAGGTCCACCTTTGGATCTGATCCATAGATTCAGCATCAACTTTTTCCATAATTTCCTTAACCTCAGGAATAGAAATCGATTGTTTCTTCTTTACTTCTTCCATCTTTTACACACCAAATGGTTTGATATGGTCCAACCTAGTGATTAAGGTTTTTGTCTTTTTACCAAGGTTTACTGCTAATTTTACTGTCCTGCGGCCAACTTCTTTCACAGTTCCTACCTTTCCGTGATATCTGCGATGGGGCAATCCTTTGTGTTGCGAAGGATCTATGATAACTAAGACTTTGTCTCCTACGTTATAGTCTCTAAGTAAAAAGGAGACTCCTCTAACCCCACGCTTTGTCATAACTGATCTTGATTTGTGCATAAATCCGTGTGAATGACCTCTCGGTTTCTTAGTAGTCATATTCGTTAAGACTTCAGGCGACCTTAATTTAATACTTGCTGGCTATGAAAGAAAAGTACTCTTGACCGAAGATCATTTTTCAACAGTTGTTATATGATGGATTAGATCTATTACCCTGATTCGTCCTTCTTTTTCCTTTTTGTCTCTTCTTCGGGGTCGGCAATGCCAGCCTCGGTCACTGTAAAGAGGACTTCTTGTTCTGGGTGATGTGGGCTATCTACCATTCTTGCAATTCTCTTCTTGCCAGATTTCTTAAAGTAGACTCTATAGGTACTAGAGTGTGCAACAACATTTCCTCCAATTGGACGTGTTGGGTCACCAAAGAACGTGTCTGGCGATGACTGCACTTGGTTTGTGGCTATTGCCGCAATATTGTATGCTTCAGCAGTTCTAGTGAGCAGATGCATGAACTTATTCAATCGTTGTT
>VBPL01000050.1 GCA_005877205.1 Nitrososphaerota archaeon | reverse complement strand
AAGAAGAGCTCGATTGGAGCGAATTGTGGAGGAATAGAGTTGGGGTTAAGATGTTTTCGTAGGTAAATAATATAATCTTCAACCATGATTTGTAACGTTTGTGGTTTTAGCGCAGTGAGTTCATCGAAGCTTTTGATCCCAGTCCATTTAAGAAATTTGCCTAGGCAAATTCCATATACCTTTCTAGTCTGTACTGATTTTATTGCAGATTCAAACAAAAGGATGGCACGACCTTTGTTTTTGAACATCCTTTCTCTTTGTTTCCCATCTATATAACATACTTTCCGCGGCATAATATGTTCATATAGTATAATTTTGAAAGTATCGTATGCGACTAAAAAATAAAGTTGCAATCGTGACTGGTGCATCAAGCGATATTGGATTAGAAATATCGAAAAAATTTGTAGAAGAAGGTGCGAATGTTGTCTTAATAGGAAGAAACAGAGAAAAACTTGAGAAGACCAGATCAACGATAAAGAATTACGCTACTAGTACAGTAGCAATTCCTTGTGACATTACAAACGAATCTCAGGTTATCCAGACTGTCAATCAGGTTGCAGATCATTATGGTAAAATAGATATCCTTGTAAACAATGCCGCAGTAATTAATGAACCAATACACTTCCATGAAATGTCCGAATCAGATTGGATGTCTTTAGTTAATACTAACCTTCTTGGTACATTCAAGATTACAAAATCTGTTTTGAGTAAGATGCTTGAGAACAAAAGCGGTTGCATTATTAACATAGGTTCCATCTCAAGTGAACGAGCTATACCTAAAGTTCACTTGACTGTCTACTGCACAACTAAAGCAGCAATAAACATGTTTACCAAAGGAATTGCCGTTGAATATGCAAGAAGGAACATTCGCTGTAATTGTATAAACCCTGGGATTGTCAGCGCAGGAATGATAAAAGAATATCTTGGATATCCAGAAGCAAGAAAAGTGCTAGAAGATAGACAGCCCCTCAATAGGATTGGAGAGCCAGCAGATGTGGCAAATGCAGCAGTCTATCTTTCATCGGATGAAGCAAACTGGATTTCTGGAATAATCTTGAATGTTGATGGTGGCAAATCTGCCTCTGAAGGATAATAATCCGTTTTAACATTAGACGTTGTGTGTTCATTATTTCTCAAAAAATCGTTAAAAATTGCCAGAAATAATTGCTGTGAAATTACTAGTCAAGAGTGAAGTTCTTAAATACCAAATTATCAAAGTTGAGTTGTTGAAAATCACTCCAGTTCACTTCATATTGATTCTGTCGTTTATTGTTATTTCATGCTTTCCTGCTTTCGCGCAATCTTCTTCACATCCTTCTAGCTCTTCGCTGTCAATCACGGTAATGACTGACAAATCGTCCTATTCTGATGGAGATAAAATTATAATATCAGGAATAATAAAAGATCAACTTAACGTTCCTATCTCCCTAGCAATCAAAGATCCTTCCGAGAATGTTGTTTTGATAGGCCAAATAACTCCTGATTCAGATAATACCTATTCAGCTCAAGTGACAGCTGGTGGGAGACTTTGGACTGCAGCCGGAACATATGAGATCGATGTTACTTACGGAAGCAAGGATGTAACAGCAAAGACCACATTCGAGTTCACTGGGTACCATGCATATCCCATAGAAATTCAGGGAATTGATTACGATGCGACCTACGTAATAACAAATGGCAACATTGTTTCCATAAAACCTAATACAGATTCAAAATCGTTAGCTGTTACTATCGACTCAAAGGGTAATGGAACTATTGCAATTACGTTTCCTAGAGCCTTAATAGATGCAAAAACAAACAATCAGGATAGTCAGTTTGTAGTTCAAGAAGATGGTATTGTAATTACTCCCGAAGAATCAAAGTCGGATACATCTAGAACGCTTACCATATCATTTTCTTCCAATACAAAACAAATAGAGATCATAGGAACTCAGATTGTTCCTGAGTTTGGTCCACTAGCGTTAGTGATACTTACTGTGTCTGTAATCCTCCTTCTTTTTTATACGAAAAGACAGTCGTTTATAGCGCCTTGAATTTTCAAAACAGATAATCGCCTTTTTGCTTTAATACCTTGACTCACAAATCTATGCTGTGATAAAAATACCCAAAGAAGTACAACAGATGATGCACGACCAGAAGTTTATCGTAGTAGGCTCTGTCGATGCGAATGGAGTTGCTAATTTATCTCCGCGAACGTCGTTTTATTTTACTGAAAACTCGGTTTATTGGCTAGATTTTTTCAAACACAAATCACAGGGAAATTTCAGAACTATACCATGGGTGAGTGTAGCCATATTTGACAAAAAGGAATTGAAAGGATTTCAAATGAAAGGAAAGGTTAATTTTCTAACAGAAAGCAAAGAAAAATCAAAGATAACTGACATGATAGCTCGTTCAGTTACTGGAAAAACATCTACTAAAATATTTGAACAGATAAGTCAGAACAAAACACCTGATGTGATCATGTTTACTCCAAAGGCAGTGTATTCACTTAATCCTAAGGAGGAATCAGGACTTGCACTGGTGCTAGACAAAGACGGTGAAACCGGCGCCCTTTTAGGAAGATAATTTTTTTCTTACAATTTCAATTGTAGTAGATGGGTCAGCTTTGCCCTTTGTTTTTTTCATTACCTTTCCTACTAGATAGTTTACGGAATCTGCGTTTTGTTTTGCATCAGAGACGGCCTTTTCTTCTTCTTTGAATACCTCATCTACTATTTTTTCAAGAGAGAATGTATCACTTACATGTCCCAAGTCAAGCATTGAAATGACTTCTGAGAGCGATTTTCCAGTCTTTACCATTTCTTGCAAAGCAAGTTTTCCTGAGTTTCTCGTTATTTTTTTATTAATGATCGCATCAGCAAGATCCAACAGATGCTTAGCGTTGATTTTTAGTTCCATTTTCTTTTCTCTCGTGTCAGCAAAGCCCATCAAATCAGTCGTAATAATATTTGCAATCTCCCTTGCGTTCGTTTCACTGTGAGCGTTTTCAAAAAGATCAGAATAGAATTTGTCCGAGGATAAAACGTCTGCCACCTGGGGAGGGATGTCATATTTTTTGATGTAGCGTTCTCTTTTTGCAATAATGCTTTCTGGCATCTGTCTTTGCAGAGTCGCAATGGTATTCGTATCTATGACTACAACTGGGATGTCTGCTTCTGGTACGTATCTATAATCTTCCTCTTCTTCTTTTGATCGGGCCGATACGGTTATCTTTCTTGCCTCATCCCAATGTCTTGTTTCTGCCTGAACAGGAATCTTTCTTGCCACTAGGCTTTGTTGCCTTGTAATTTCAAAATGAAGTGCCTTCTCTATATCTCTAAATGAACCAACATTTTTGATCTCAACTCTATTTCCCTTTTCTAACGAAATGTTTCCGTCTACTCGTAATGCTCCTTCAATATATGGATCCGATACTCCAATGTTCTCAACTAGGTCGGCTAGCACGTTTAGGAAAATTCTAACTTGCCTTGGAGTCTCAAAATCTGGCTCTGTTACTATCTCAACTAGCGGAGTTCCAGCTCTATTGTAATCGACTAAGGTAATCAGAGTCTTTTCTGAACTTCCCTCATAAATCAGCCTACCTGGATCCTCTTCTAGCTGGATTCGCCTTATCCTAATTTCCTTTCCTTCTATCTCTACTTTTCCTTCAGAGCCAATGCTTGTTGGTTCATATGCATTGTACTGTGTTATCTGGAAATTTTTTGGCAAATCTGGATAAAAGTAGTTCTTTCTAAAGAAACTGATTTTTTCTGGAATCTTGCATCCCAATACTAACGAGATCATGGCTGCCTTTTCAACTGCTTTTCTGTTCAACATTGGCAAAGAACCAGGCAGACCAACGCAAACAGGGCAAATGTTAGAGTTTGGAGGAAGACTTCTGTAATCTGCCTTGCATTTACAGAAAAGTTTGCTTTCAAGTTTTGTTAGCTGACAGTGTATTTCTAATCCTATTTTTGTCAAAGTGGCACCTTCGGAAGATGAGTAGTTTGTTGTAAAGCATATGCAGCTTGCAGTAACTTGTTTTCCTGCAGTGTATTTGCAAGAAGCTGAATTCCAATTGGAAGTCCTGAGCTTGATATATCAAAGGGAACAGAAATAGCTGGAATTCCAGAAAGGTTAGCAGTAATGGTATTGATATCCAAAAGGTAAAGTGTTAGAGGATCATCAATTTTTTCCCCTATCTTGAAAGGCAATATAGGCATGGTTGGCGCTATGAGCAAGTCTACTTTTTTGAACGCTTCATCGAGTTGTGATTTTATCATTGCTCTTACTTTCTGGGCCTTAAGATAATACTTTCCGTAATAGCCTGTAGATAAGACAAAGGCGCCAAGTAGCATCCTGCGTGTTACTTCTGGTCCGAAATTACTTCTTACCTTTGACGCATACGCTTTGAATTCATATCCCTCAGTACCAAAATCAAAACCATATCTAAGATTATCATATCTTGAAAGATTACTGCTTGCTTCTGCTGATGCAATTGTATAATAAGCAGCAACAGAGTGTTCTACGGCATCAAGAGATATTGAGCTGCATTCAGCGCCAAGATCTTCGAATTTTGAAATTGCCTTGTTTGTGGCAGATGCAACTTCCTTATCTATACCGTCGCCTGTCATCTGTATGATCATTCCAATTTTTTTGCCGCTTACGCCTGCATCTAGATCTTTCGTGTAATCGGCATTTCCCTTGTCTAAAGTTGTGTTATCATGTGCATCGAGACCTGAGATAATATTTAGAATAAACGCTACATCTTCAACAGTTCTTGCCACTGGACCTATCTGTTCTATACTATTTGCGTATGAAACAAGCCCATATCTGCTAACTAAACCATAAGTGGGCTTGAGGCCTACGACGGAACAAAAACTTGATGGACTTCGAACAGAACCTCCTGTATCAGAGCCCAAAGAAATTAGGGATTCCAGCGCACTCACCGAAACTCCACTACCTCCAGACGAACCTCCTGGTACGTACTCGATATTCCATGGGTTTTTGGTTGGTCCAAAATAGCTAAATTCTGTGGTAGAACCCATAGCAAATTCGTCAAGATTCACTTTACCTAGTATTATGGCATCTTCTGTCTTTAACTTAGAAACAACTGTTGCATCATATGGAGCGATAAAATTCTCAAGCATTTTTGACGCACAGGTTGTTTTCAATCCCGCAGTGCAGATGTTATCTTTTATTGAAATTGGCATGCCAAGACATGAACCTACTTTTTCCTTGTTGCGTATCTTTTTGTCTATCATCTTGGCTTTCTCTAAAGCATTCTTATCATCTATCGTCAGGTAAGCATGAATTTTGCCCTCGACTTTTTGTATTCTATCAATAGTTTCTGCCACAAATTCTTCGACAGATACGTTTCCCTCTCGTACCTGTGATAGAAACTCTGTAGCCGAGATTCCAAGATTCATTTATACCATCTTTGGAGCGCGAATGAAATTGTTCTGATCTTTTTTCAGTTTTTCAATCAGTGGTTTACCATCATCAGCATATGTTTCATGTTTGTCCTCTCGTAGGACGTTTACCGAAGCTTCTAGTCTCAACATTTTGTCAGAGTCAAATTCTACTTTGTCTAGTCTTTCAAAATAACTTAGAATTTGTTCCACTTGTTTTATGTATTTCTCTGGATCTTTAAGTTCAATTTTTACCAAATTGCCGAGGTGTTCGATTTGTTTTCTTTCAACCATCTCAATTCACTTATGGTGTTAATCTATCGACGTCCCTTGGATAAAATGTAGTATCCCTTATGTTTTCAGTTCCAGTTAACGCCATCATTAGCCTTTCAAGACCTATGCCACATCCAGCATGAGGAGGCACTCCATAATCAAAAATACGAAGGTGATAGTCAAATGCGTTAAGCTTGAAGCCTTTGTTTTTCATTCTTTCTTCAAGATCAGCTCTTTTTTCTATTCTTGTACTTCCTGAAGAAAGTTCAAGATCACCGAACATCAAATCAAAGGATTCTGAAACTTTGGGATCATCTTTTTTTGCCTTTACATAGAACGGTTTTGGAGCCAAGGGCCAATCTTTTATGAAGTAAAATCCAGAGAGTTGTATCTTTTTCAGTTGTGATGGATACAAGTCATCCCCCCATTCTATCTTTACGCCTGCATTTTTCATTTTGTCTACTAGATCAGAATATGAGTACTGAGGTATTGATTTTGGCAGTTCTGGAATTTGGTACTCCGTTTCTTGTAGATCTTTAGCATATTCTTTTACTGAATCAATTGATCTTATGATAATATTCTCAATATGCTTCATGATGTCATTATAATCGAAGAAAGCTTCTTCCAAGTCTATAGAAATGGCTTCTGAGAGGTGTCTGTTAGTTCTAGACGGTTCTGCTCTGAATATTGGGGCTATTTCAAAGACCTTTTCAAAGCTAAGGGTGAGCTGTTCTTTGTAAAGTTGTGGGCTCTGAGCAAGAAATGCTTCCTTGTTATAATAGAATATTGGAAATAATGCTGCCCCTCCCTCTGTTGCTGTCGCAATCATCTTTGGTGTATTTATCTCGATAAACCCTTTCTCATAAAGATAATTTCGAATTGCTTTGAGAACTTCACTTCTCATTCTGAATATATGTTGCAAAACATTTCGGCGTAGATCAATTGCTCGTATTTCTAATCTAGTATCGATATTTGCGACTGTCTTTGTTTGCCACGTAAAGGGAGCGATCTTTTCTACTGCAGAAAAGATTCGCAACTCGGATGGAATTATTTCAGCACCATGAGGAGCCTTACTTGATGGCTTTATTGTACCTTTTACAGCTATAGTTGATTGTTCTTTAAGTTTGACCAAGTTCTCTCGAATTTCGTCTGGCGATATACCAGCTTTTGCAGTAATCTGCATCTCGCCTTCTTTGTCATTTAACATGACAAAAACTAGGTTTCCGTGGTCTCTCACACTTGAAACCCATCCCATAACAATTACCTCCTTTCCATCCAATGAAGGACTGATTTGATTAGAGTAGATGGTTCTGCGCCAGCTTCCCAGTTCAGTATCTATCATTCTTTTCATCAAATGTGCTTTAGTTAGTGTTAATTTATGTTGCTAAAAGGGCAAATATGTAACAGATTAAACTAAGATCTTCAGAGCTGGATTACACGTTCCTTTATTAGATAAGGTATTAATGACTCGGATCCTTCCCCTTGCATATTCTCATACATTCTCTCGGATGATATTCTCGTAGAACTTGATTTCAAATTCTTACTCAAATGGATTATCTTCATGCGCATCATCTCAAGAAGAGCGTGATAAGCACCTTTACAAATTTTTGCTCTGATAGAAATATCGTTCTTGATAACGTTGATTTCCACTTTTTCAAAAAGTGAAACATATTTTGTAACAATTTTTCCATGCTTCATGCTCACATTTCCAGCTGGTATAAGAAGCCCATTATGCATTAGTGAGTTAATCTTTCGGTATGTTGAAGTCTGTGGAAGATCACACTTGTCAACTATGTCAATGATAACTCTAGGCTTTTGTGTTGCGTCAAGAATTTTCTTCTTGTCAGCATCAGCGTATGTTTTCACGATAAGTGATATCAAAGACTTGTTTTTTATATAGATCCATCTTTGACCAGTCTTTGCAGAATCCCCCATCATATGGGTATTAAATACTAAATATATGGACTTTATGACCAATTTTGGAAATGATAGGAAGAAATGGTTCTAGAAGAATCAATGATATTCTGATTTGAGACTAATTGTCAATCATGTCATTCAAGAAATCTTCTAAGTTTCTCAAACTCCTTTTCAGTAATTTCTCCTCTTACTAATCTTTCTTTAAGAATACTAAGTGCACGATTATTTGTCAAGTTTTCATGCTTTGTGGATTCAAGTATAGACGGTGTTAATTTAGTTTCAAGTGGAGGCGGCACGAATTTAGTTTCTACTATAATATTTGATAATTGCTTTGGAATTGGTTTTTTTGCAATTAAAGCGTAGCATGCGAATCCAGCTCCAATGATTGCGGTTGCGATAAATCCCACTTGAGTAATTTTTGTTATGCTATCAGCTGAAGGATATCCCATTTGGAGCAGAGAACCTTGTTGGTTCTGGAGCTTAATGTTAGGGAAGAATGAAGTAACAAAGTCACCTGTCATATGCTGAAATGCCTCTACTAAACTTGACGAGTATTGATATCCCAAGATGGAAAATACTAATACAACAAATCCAACAGTTAACTCGGCTAATCTCATTTTGCTATTCTTAGAAGCTACAAGTTAATAACAAATTGTTAGTAATTTTTTGTACATTCGAAAGTTAAGCTAATCCTATATATGTATCCAAAAATTAGCCTTAAACCCGTACCACGTGAACAATGTCATGTGTTGTTCTCAGAAATATGTTGTTGAACTCATCACACAGCACTAGGTGACAATTATACCTTCATATGGTATGTTTTGTCCAAAGAAGTTCCCGCTTGATGGAGAATTCCAATAACCAAATATTAGAATAGAGATAGCGTATTGGCCTTTCTGTGCATTACTGAAGCTCACTGGAGGCATACTTCCTGCCCCAAAAGCTCCAAAGACAATTCTTTGGGTAGAATTAGATGGAATTGTTTGACCGTTTGTTGGATATTGAGTCGCTGGGGGATAATTGTTCTTAAGTATGTAGAAAGGCAATGCGGCATTATTTCCAGGGGAGGCACCGAAGGCAACCAAAGTTGTGTTCCCATTCAAGATAAATGATCTAACTGGATCATTATTAGTAATGTTAACTCTCCAAACAATGCTAGTCTGAGCCGGTACAGACCAAGCATTATTCCAAGTTACTCCATTGTCCCTGCTCCACTGTAAGGTGGTATAATTAATAGATAGAATCCCCCAAGTTGTCGACCAATTACTGGAAGCTGCTGTCAGATCACGTACAGTGACAGTAGCCGAAGCACTATTGCCGGGAAATCCATTTTGAAGTGATGCGCTAAATTTTCTATAATCTCCATCTTTTCCCGATTCTACTAAATTCCAAGTGAAGATTGCAGTCTGGCCTGGCGGTAAGGTGGCATAACTAGGCGGTGTGGAGGATCCCAGCGGTTTGTATGACGCAGATCCTGCTATAGGCTGAGGAGTAGCTGGAACTACATTAACTAAAGTGCTTGAACCGTTGTTAGTTAATATCAGAACTAGTTCACTTGCAACCCCACTAGGAACCGTGGAAGGAATGGCAATGAATTGAAGATACAATGGCGCGGTGCTGACTGAGTTCATGCTAAATTGTTGTGAATTCCCCCTTGATGTTACCAGCTTGACACTATAGGAGTCTGTAGGTACAGGATTAAGTGCTATAGATTGCCCGATGTTGGTTGCAACACCCCCAGGGGACACATTCGTATTAATAGTGTAGGTTCCAAACGAGTCAGTGACACTCTTGTCCTGAGCCCAAAGTCTTGTAATATTGATCGGTATATCTCCCGTGTTTTGCACAGTTATGTTAAATTTATTACCTTGAAGAGCAACGGTTGCTATTTTGAAATTTTCTCTCTGTTTATCTGATCTCTCTTGATTCGTGGACAAAAATGTCTGGCTATAACTATCAAGCAAGTGCATACTGTATGTTATATAACCTATTGTAGTTGTAATCGCAATTATTGAAAATACGGCACCTACTACAGTGCTTATGGCTCTTCTTTCAGTTATGGCGGCATCACTTGAGTAGTGAAAATAGAACCTCGTACAGTAGTTACAGTTATTGTTATGGGGACTTTACTTTGCCAGATATACGGATTGATAGCATCGCCGATTGGTATATCTGTATGTTGTTTGGGCATAATGATAGCTTTCTGAGGCGTGTCTTGTGTACTTGAAGATGTTTGCAGTTTGATATCTGTAACGTTAAGGCCTTCGTTACCAAGATTTGTAAGAGTTACTCTCAGAGATTGCGGATTGTTTACAAACCAAACATTTTCTATAACCAGATTTTCATTGAGCTTGTTTACGTTAGTTGAATAACTATTAGTTAATGATGTTTGATAAGAAGTAAGATTTGTGTTTGACCAACTAACAAGGCCGGTACCCATCATTACAGTGGCTGAAAGCAGCATTGCACCTGTTATAACAGAACTTATACCCTTCCTTGCCCTCAGTTTCTGCATAACACCTCAATAAGTCGATATAATTATTGTATGGTAGCTTGTATCGATTGATAACAGACAGATTCCCATACATGGAAATAACCTTCTTTTTATCAACAAAGGAGTAACGAACTTTAGGCACCATTATCATGGAAGGACAAATTACAATTATATCTAATGCAGCAAGGAAAACATAGGCTTTTCTACCAATATAAATGGATTTCTAGAAGTAAGAAAACCAGCGTTAAAGACGATCGATTAAACCAAAGTCATGTTAGAATTGATGACCGGAGCTATAGTAAACCTCTAAATTGAAATCTGCCTTGTCATATATTATGACTTTGACAAATAGAGAAAAAACCATGATATTGATCTCTCATGCCATTTCGCTTTACTCACAGATGACACAAGACAAGAAAATACCTCAAAATCAATCAGTCGTGGATTTCATTCAGAAGAATATGCCTGATGGATACAAATCAGAATTATCAATTGATTTAATCGACGATATTTTTTCTTTTATCTCACATTACCACATGGAACTTTCATAAATATCCCATACATAGGAGAAACAGATGACATCAGTAGCTACACTTGGGTCCCATTGTGCTTTACAGGTTCTTAAAGGTGCACATGATGAAGGTTTCAAAACCATACTTGTCTGCGAAAAAAAAAGGGAAAAACTATATCGCAGGTTTTCATTCATTGATGAATTTATACTGGTTGATTCTTTTAAAGAGATACTAGAACAAAAATGCGTTGCAAAACTTGAAGAGCAAAATGCGATAATTATACCTCATGGCACATTAATAGCTCAAATGAATTCCAACGAAGTTGAAGCAATAAAAACTCCAATTTTTGGCAATAAATGGATTCTCAGATGGGAATCAGACCGTAACATGAAAGAGAAGCTTATGTCAGAGTCCCAACTCAACATTCCAAAATCTATTTCCAGTCCAAAAGAAATTAATGGTTTGATAATAGCAAAAAGACACGGTGCTGCTGGCGGCAAAGGATACTTTTTGGCAACAAATGAAAAAGATTACAAAAGAAAACGGGACAAGTTAATTCAACAAGGTACCATAAAGGGTGACAGTGATCTATACATACAAGAATACGCCTTTGGAGTATCTGCATACCTTCAATATTTTTACTCTGCTCTAAAAGATGAGCTTGAATTTTTTGGCGTTGACAGAAGATATGAATCAGATATAGATGGACTGGGTCGCATCCCAGCACCTCAACAAATCGATATTGACACAATACCTTCCTTCAATGTAATTGGAAATATCCCGCTAGTGCTTAGAGAATCTCTATTAGAAGAAGTCTATTCAATGGGCGAAAAATTCGTAGAAGCCTCAAAAAGACTAGTCAAACCAGGTATGACTGGGCCTTTTTGCCTCGAGGGGGTTTATGATGATAGTGGCAAATTTACTACTTTTGAATTTTCTGCCAGAATAGTAGCAGGCACGAATCTCTATGTGGACGGCTCTCCATATTCTGCATTTATATACGATGAGTCTATGAGCATGGGAAGAAGAATAGCTCGAGAAATCAAGAATGCAAAAAAAAACAACCAGCTTTCAAAGATACTGACTTAAGCCCCACTAAATTCAATTATTAAATCTGTCAGAAAACCAGCGCACAGTCCAATGAAAATTCCAGTCATCATTATGGCATTAGTAGTGTATCTTCTTCCAGCATTATACATTAACATGGAAACATAGATCAATGCACCGCCCGCAAATGAAAGAAATAAGATAAAAGCTACATTGGAGTTCCAAATACTTCCAAGAATAGTTCCAATAAAAGTTGGACCGCCACCAATCAACCCAGTCATAAGCAGAAAGCGAATTCGTGGTCTGTGAATTAACCCACTTAGTGGCCCAGCTATACCAAAACCCTCCGTAGTATTATGAGCACCAAAACCAATGATCAGAAGAATTGCCAAGCCTATTTCTCCTGCCACATAGGACTGACCTATCGCCAACCCTTCGCTGAAATTATGCGCTCCTATACCGATAGCAATCATCATTGCAATTTTGTATGCATTGGCTTCATGAAAGAGTTGTTTGAGATGGTCATCACCTGCTTTGATATTTTCAAGCGATAGTATTTCTGGAATTGATTTTCCAGTCATTTTTGTTTCGTATAAAACAAGACCGACAAGACCTATTGCAACACCACCAAACATTGCTATAAGCGCCAGGATTCCATCATTAATTGACGTATTACCTTCAAATGCTTCCTTTGCAGCTTCTTCGGCTGTTGTCCATGCATGTTCAAATACGTCAATAATCAGAAAAACCAAGATTCCCAATGCCAAGGCATTCAAAAAGCCTTTTTTGTTTGGGCTTAGATTTTTGATCACTGCTATTGGTAATCCAAGGAAAATCGTAAAACCAGCTATAGCACCAAGGCCAATTAGCTGCCAATAATCCATCATATTCGATTAATTAGGATAAGCTAACTTTATTTAAACGACATATTTGTTCTAGATTTTTAGAATACCTCACATGTGGTTTAAATAGTTAGGCAGTACTAATTCAAAAAATATTGAGAAAGAAAATTGCACTATCACAGTTGAAAAAATATGATATAAACCAAAAGGTTCTAGAAGCGTTAGCTGACGCACAATCGCGTACAATTTTATTTTCTATCGTAAAAGATGGCAAGACTGCAACCGAACTGTCTGATAAATGTAGAATACCATTGAGTTCTGTGTATAAAAAAATATCCGATTTGGAGAATCTAACATTAGTAAGAGTTGAAAAATTGGTATTATCAGATAGTGGCAAAAAATTCAAAGTCTACAAAAGCAGAATTAGTAAAGCAGATGTAAGCATCAGAAAACCAGAGCCATCAATAGCTTTAACTCCAAATTGAAATTATCGATATCATCCGGTAGATAACATTTGAAATCTAGCAATAAGTAACTATTGTATTTGTTGCCGTGTGATATGGGGTTGGAATCTTTGCCAAAGAGCTCCAAGAATCAAGGCATTTGCAATCCACGAAATTGTGACAGTAATAAGAGAAGCAATTCTGAATTGATTCACTAAATCCATTGATATTGTTATCTTGTCTGGATTATCAGGCATCAATAAGAATGCGATGGTAATGAAAATTGTATATCCTAGTGGTGCAATTAATTTTTTACTAGATCCTAGTTTCTTATACAGCACAGAAAAACCCAGAGCTCCAAGTCCTGAAAGCGCAATGAACTCGGAATAGATACTTTGCCTGAAGCTAATAGTATTAGTATCCCCAACTGCGGGTGGATTGGCAGGATATTTCAGAAACGGTATAAAGAAAATCACAAGCAACATTATAGAGCACAGCAAGAGTGCTTTTTTTACGTCGTTATTACTTGGTAGTGAGCCTCGCACATATGCAAATACAAGGCCAAATAATGCTCCACTGGCAAGACCCAAGATTCCGCCTGCAAGAACTTCGCCTTCTTTTTGCCACATTCTATAGGCATCAAATTTTTGCCAGAAATCCGGTGTTTCACGTGTCTCACCTGTTCCGAACATGTTTTGATTTTCTATTCCAATTGCCTTGTCCAAGAACGGTTCAACCACGACTAGATTCACCAATCCGTGAATTATGCCAGCAGAAAACCCAGAGAATATAACAATAACAAGAAAAAGAAGTGTTTTCATGTTTAGATTTCTAATGGCATGGGAAACCAGATGCATGTCTCATGTCATGAGCAAGTTCGTGAAGATAGTTGGCGTCAAATGCCTTAGAACCCTCAACCAGGCTAAATAGTTGACCCTGATCATATCCTACAGCAAACACACCCAACCCAAAGAGCACCAAAAGGATTGCTGCTGCCAGAGCTGACACCTTGCTGTCTGACTTTACAATCTGAAATGATTCTGACATTTGCACTTCGGATGAGAATCCTTATTATTTAAATTGTTGGATAATTTATCCAATATTTATAATACGGCAGATCATAAAGAGATCGTAAATAGCGCAGAATTTTTCGCAGCGATCTCAGCGGTTAGAGGATTATTTGCGGAGACAAGTATTATTACGTCACTTTCCTTTGGCCTTAACCTATCAAAAAGTATTCTTCGTGTTCGTAAATCAGATTTTAGGCAGTCTGACTCTTCTCCTGGAAATACAAATTTGTTTTTATGAAATATCATGGTTATGGCACCAGTAGCCCCATAAACTATCGCTGCATCTCTTTGTTCTATTCCATATCTTATGCGTGCACGAAAATTATGGAGAAGAACAGCATAATTATTTTTACTTTTTGTAAATTCAGATGCACCTACGGAACATTCCATGGTAATTATTTCATTGAATTCATTTACAAACCTACTCCCCTTTTTGGTTAGAAATGTACCAGCCCTGACAGAATCGGCCAGTCCCACCTGCTTTAGGTGCAGGATCAGTGTTTTAACTGCACCTTCGCCTATTTTCAGGTACTTGCAAAAGGATTTCCTGCTAACATACCCTTCTTTTGACAAGATCTGTAATCCCTTGAGTACATGTGGCTCTCCGAAGGAAAGAATCTTACTTGAACCTCTTCTCGAGACAATCTTTTGTAGTGTTTTAATATTTGTCCGCAACCATTGTTATAGTCAAGAGTACCTCTAAATGAATTTTGACAAACTTTACAACCTATGGAACAGCTGGATGGAATAAATGCTTGATTTACTTGAAGAACGTATATACTAATATTTACATGATCTTTCCAAATTTAGAAATTCTACTTTGTTATTAATTGGAGAATCCTAAAGATCAGTACGATTCAGTATCGTTATGTGGTTTTTTCTTCAAAATATTGAGATAAAATTTTTCCATTATATAACGTACTTAACGCTTCAACGTTGTATTCTGAGATAAATGCAGACCTTTGGTCAACGTTTGGGTACATCAAGTCACTGGATGACGAAGAATGACCAAGACCTAACGCATGACCAAACTCATGTCTTGCTATTGCTGCAAGATCATCATCGGATAGCTTATCTGTTTCATATATCACAATACGAGTATTTTCTAGCATTTTATGATATTCACTAAATGAAGTATAACCGGAATATCCAAGATCACTTTTTGATGATGTTAGAGTTATTGTTACTTTACCGTGATTATTAGAGGAATTCGTTATCTTCAGATTTACTGGCATGTGAAACATTGTATGATGTTCAGACGCTCTTAATGCTCCTTGCCATCCTTCATAAAATTTTTTCCCATCTTTTGTGAAAGAGTGATTAGACATTACTGCGTCTTTTACGATTTGTATTTTTTCTATAGATACTGACGGTTCAGCCTTTATTATTACGTAGAGTGTCTGATCTGCCTTTATGTCTAATGGCAAATTTGTCATCGTACTGTTAACAAATTTTTGAGCCGTAACTGATGCAGGCAATAAATACAACAGTAAGAGAAGTGTCATTACAACAGATGTTTTCCTCAATTATGGACTTAAAGTCGGATGTGAAAATATGATCGGGTATGTCCCAAAACATGACAAACACTTTCATAAATAGATTACATATAACGCTGAATCTAGTTCTGATTTGAGAAGAGTTTCCTGGTAGTTTGTATTTTCTTTAAAATATGCGCCGAAGATATTCCGGCCGCTACTATTATTGCGATTATAATCAACAGTAACAGCATATTGAAAAAGTTCTGAGGTCCAAAGTTATTTTCACTCGGTAATTGCTCCTTAGGAGGTGTTGACGGCGTTTCTAATTGTGATTTTATCTGACTTGCTTCAGAATTTATCTTCATTATGTCATCTAGAGCAAGGTGATGGACAAGTCTACCGCCAAATCCACCGCCATTAAACCCACCGCCATTAAATCCACCACCGACACTAACTTTACCTCCGCCGAATCCTCCACCACCGCCGAATCCTCCACCACCGCCAAATCCTCCACCACCAGTACCTCCATTTCCGCCAGTACCTCCATTTCCGCCAGTACCTCCATTTCCGCCAGTACCACTACTACCATGCCTTAACACAGTGGAAATAGCGTCACGCATCCCAATTGATTCTGCAAACTGTATTGATATGATCCTTTGTCCTCCAGGCAGAGTCAGAATTGTAAACATTTCATCATGTACTCCTACTGAATCGGCAAGTTGTACTGATGTAGGTCTAGATGTAATAGCACTGACTAGTCCATCGTCTACTCCTACTGAATCGGCAAGATCTATTGATATGATCCTTTGTCCTCCAGG
>VBPL01000077.1 GCA_005877205.1 Nitrososphaerota archaeon | reverse complement strand
GGAAAATTATGATGGTGCAGCTGTACTAAAGCTTGCACTGCATATTCCAAAAAAAGATTCATATCAACTTGAAATATTCAAGTACCAAAAAAGAATAACCGACATCCGGTTTATGACAGAATCAGAAGCAGCAGAAGATTTTATTGTCTCAAGATCAATGCGTAATCTCCGTAATCCATCTTGACAATAAATCGAAGAATAGACGAAAATAAATTGGATAAAAATCAGAAATATGATTTTATCAAAGACACCCACAAACTCCAATCTAAATTGTAATACATCAATGGCTGTCTCTGGGGATAATTCATTACGCTCTTAGTGATGCCAAAATCGTATTTCTTTTCTTTGTTATTATGATCTTTGAATGATATTCTCAAGAAATTCACCCTCCTGATTGTTACGCTTCGTACATCAACGACGGATTTTAATGGAACTATCAAGCTGCTTTGATTCTTTGAAACATCTTCATCTAGATCCGCTTCTGAATAGCGGATAAGCTTTGTTACTCTAGCTTTGTCATCGCCAAAATACTTCTCTCTTTCTTTAGATGTGATGTATAGGTACCTTGGTGCAAAAATTATGTTTTTGTTGGTTAATGCCAGAACACCTTCTTTACTTTTATGAAAAAAACCCATCCATCCAAGAGCAATACCCCAAATTTTGGGCAGTGAAGCAATAATGGACTCGTCATCATCTATATTAACTCTCATTATACGTAACCCAATCTGTAATTTACTAAATCAATCTATCTTACGCGAACAAATTAAAAAGGAGTGTAATTTATGGTGCGCTCTCAGTAGCTTCGTATCTGAAACCATAACTTCCTACTGGTTTCCCTTCCTTTATCCTCTTGTATCTATAACTCCTTTCGCCAAAGTATATGGCAATTGTGAGACCAAGAGCTACTGCAGTTGCAACAAAAATCTCTATGCCAGCTTCTGCCATACGGGAAGTACAAACTGCTAGTATAATAATTTTTTTTAAGAATTTTTGCAATTCTATGATATCTTGGCTCAGATACAATTACTACAAGATATGCTATTGAGTTTACATACTATCATAAAAAAGAATTTTTAGGATAAAATACCTTTTATAGACCAACATCATCTTTACGAAAAGATGTCGGAAACAATCTCAAGAATGCCATTACAGGTAATATCCAAGCACAAATGGCTAGTCGTTTTCGGCCTAGTAGGTCTAGTAGTTACAATATCTGGATTGACTGCAGTACAAGACGCTCAGGCACAGTTTGGTCCACTGGGTAATCTTGCTGATCCTGCAAAGACAAACGAAGTACACTGTGGCGAATCAATGACGCCACCAGGAACTGGAACATTTGGAGGAAGCAAGGCGCCATGTATTGACACAGGTGATACTGCCTTCATGTACGCCGCGGCCTCATTCGTCATGATAATGACCCCTGGAGGTGTAGGTTTCTTGTATGGTGGTCTCACGCGAAGAAAGCACGCATTGACTGTAATTTTACAGAACTTTATGGTTTACGCAATTGTTAGTATCCAGTGGGTTCTCTGGGGCTATGCAATAATGTTTGGTCCATCAGCCGATTCATTTGGTTTCATCGGAAACTTTGATTGGGCTGGACTAAACAATGTGGAGCACAATGCACCTGCTGATGTTTATGCTCCGACTATACCGCACTTGGCTTATGTTATGTTCCAGCTCATGTTCGCTGCAATTACTCCTGCACTAGCTATAGCAGGATATGCAGATAGAGTCAAGATGAGTGCCTTTTTGATACACGTTGTTCTATGGTCGACATTCATTTATGACGTAGTAGGACATGCAAATTGGTCACTTGGAAGTCAAGGTTCAGCTCCAGGTTGGTTGTTTAAGATTGGAACACAGGACTTTGCGGGAGGAACAGTTATCCATATCACGTCAGGTTTTGCTGGACTAGCAGCAGCAATGTTCCTTGGTAGAAGAATAGGTTACGGAAAAGCTCCGTTTGAACCGCATTCTATTCCACTGGTAATGTTAGGAGCAACCATACTCTGGTTCGGTTGGTTTGGTTTCAACCCAGGAAGTGCAGGATTTGCAGGATTTCTTGAAACTGAAGCATTCCAAAACACAAACCTAGCTACAGCAGTAGCGGCTATGTGGTGGATGTTTCTAAGCTGGGCCCATACTGGAAAGGCAAGCGCAATTGGTGCAGCCAACGGTGCAGTAGCTGGACTTGTAGCAATTACGCCTGCATCAGGATTCATTGGAGTCTGGGCATCAATCATAATGGGATTTGCTTGTTCAACAGTTTGCTTCTACTGTCTTCTAATCAAGAACAGAGCCAGAATAGATGATGCAATAGATACTTGGGCAGTCCACGGAATGGGTGGTGTAGTTGGAGCATTAATAACCGGAGCTTTCAGTGAAGTTAGAATTAACCCATACGCACATAACGGGCTCTTCTTTGGAAACCCAATGCAAGAAGTGATTAACGCATCAGGAGCCGGATTTGCCGCAGCATGGTCCTTCGGTATTACATACATCATATGGAGAATACAGGACGTGATTTGGCCTGGCGGTGTAAGAGTCACTCCTAAAGAAGAGGAGATAGGATTAGACTTGTCGCAAGTTGGCGAGCGAGCATACTCGCAGTTCGCAGAATAGTAAATACCAAATCCTCTTTTTCCATTTTTATATTTGGTTGTTAATGTCGAATGTTTTGTTTGAAAACTTGTTAATAGTGGAAATTGAGAAAGGGTAAAAAAGACGGGGAGTTAGACTGTAGCAATGGTAGATAGGTGGATAGTCTTTGTGGCAAGTGAATTTGTTAGTGCCGCTTTAGGTTTCTCGTGGGGACTAATCGCGCATAATTTTATGTTCTTATATGTAGGAGGTTTCTTTTTTTCGCTAGGCGTATTTTCCGTTACTAGATGGGGATTCGATAGATGGAGAAATAAAAAGAAAGTGAGAAGACGTAGGTAACAGTTCTGTCAAAGATCCATAAAACAAGATCTTATCATTCTTGAAATTTGTTTGATGTAGCCATTTCTTTATATGAATCACTATTTGCAGTATTGTAAGATATTAATTGTCAAAAGGAACTTCGGTACGTTGGAGCAAAAAGCGAAGATATGCCATAGCTGCAATTGTTGCATCAATAGGCATAGCAATCGCATTTTATAATTCGATACAAAGCTTCAACTATAAGAACTCAAAAGACTGGGACTTTGATTCTTATCAGAATAATACGGTGCCGCAATATTTCTCAGATTCACAGACTGATACTCAGCCAGGTTTGTGGATAGCAAAGTCTGAAGAGTCTGCACCATCTAGGCCAAACGTACTTGCAAAATTGCCAGGTAGTGATAGTCTAGATTATCATATCCAGCTTATGCCTGACTCCCCTCTAATTACTAGCGCTGAAATAAGTGTGAAGTTTAAAATAATCTCAGGAGAAAAGGCGCAGGCTGCAGGCATTGTACTCCGATTCATAGATAAAACTCACTACTTTGTTTTGATGGCAGACGCAAAAAGCAGCAGATTCTCCTTATGTAAAGTAAATCCCGATTTTGTAGTATGCAATTATGAAAGACCAGCACAAATTAGCGCTGGACAATGGCATACCATAAAGGCGAATATTTCAGGAGAGGGAATAGGTGGATACCTAGATGAAGAGATGCTAATTAAAGCAAACAACCAGTATTACCAGACTGGTCAAGTAGGGCTTTGGACAAAGAAAGACACCCAAGCGTATTTTGACGACTTTAAGATCAGTTACTGATATTCATCAAGATGCCAATATCGTAGTAGGAAATTTTTTTTCCCAATCCGCTTAAGGTTTAAGTAAACTTGATTCGGTACGAAACTAACAGAAGTAAAAATAGAAATACTTTTTACTTGAATAGTAAAATTCCAAGAGAACCAATTTAGGATGAAATATCATGGAACCAAAAGATAGTAAGCAAACATTTCTAAGAACTCAGCTTATACTTGCTATTATTCCAACTTTCGTTACTCAGATAATTGCATTCTATCGAATAAGAAAACTAACATACGGAATCATTTTGGAATTAATTATCTTTGGTGTCGACCTTGCAATACAAATGAGTATTTCCTGGCCATTTGGAATGTTCTTTGCGTTACCAATTACAATCGGTATTCCAGTGTATTATGTTAGAAAATGGACATTAGAATTTAATCAGATGCAGAAAGGCATATTCTGAAATTAATGAGTAACATTCAGTTACCTGATTTGAAGACTTAGAAAATGAAAAGAGAGGGGGTGATTTTTTAAATCACTTGCCAGGGTCTTGTAAGGAACGTAATTGCGTAACCAACTGCTATTACTATTGATTGGTAAGCTACGTTTGCATATGGAATTGGCTTTACGATTGGATCGCCCGTTACTACTATTGTTTGTCCTGGACCAAGACCTGGACCAATGCTTGCTACGTTAAGCTGCGTATGCATGTGATATACAGCTGGTTCTAGCGCTTTGATGGTAAGCGTGTACGGAATCACCGAGTTTGCTGGAATGTCAATGACGTTTCCAGGTGGATCTCTTGCTACAATCTCCCATCTGTTACCAGCGTTTGGAGAGTCACCGTATACGGTGTACCAACCTCTCAAGTCCCGGTTGACGAGACTTACGAA
>VBPL01000071.1 GCA_005877205.1 Nitrososphaerota archaeon | reverse complement strand
TTATGCCCGGATAACAGACATTCAATTGCGATTAAGAATACGAACGCAAAGCAAGCAGCAATTTTACCCGACACGTATATTCGCTAACATTCATCTCTGAATCATATAGACTTTATCAAAAGTAGCTAAATTTGGAGTCTGAACTCATATACTCATAACTTACATTATGATCTTAAAGATTCTCCAACAAATCATAACGTAAGCGAGCCTTACAGGACTCAATAGTTGAATTTTCTAGAAATCAAAACAGCACCAATAACTGATAATACTATAATCATTCCTGTTATAGGACCAAATTCCGGCGTTACAGAACAATTCATCTTGCCAAGACCCATGGTTTCAGGATATCCAACCGTATTAAGTCCTAATTCAAAATGTCCGTCAGTCAGAATAATATCCATAATTCTGTCAGTAGAGTTACCCATAGAATAATATCCATAATTCTGTCAGTGGAGTTACCCATGCCCTGTCTGGCATCTAAAAATTTACCATCTATTGTTACCGTTGTACCGATAGGATTCCAAGGAGGTGATTCATTCACCAGCTTTTTTGGTATGTCCACGATGATATGTCCATTGTTAGAATTTTGAATATCAAAACGCATGTCTTGGTTACTATGTGCGGTGAAACTTGAGACAGTGGCATTAGCAACATTATACGTGATATCGTAATAGTTGTCCTTACAAATCAATGTGTACTTTCCCGTGACAAAATTAGAATCACTTGCTAACGACATTTGAATAAAAATCGGTGATATTGTCAATACAATTAGTAAAAAGACTAGTTTCACTGTTCAGAAATGAACGGAGAATGTAATAACTTTTGCAATAACAACTGTTTTGTAAAAGATATCGCCATTACTTCATTATGAAGTTTTTACGTCTTTTGATAATCATCGGAAGCATAGTAATTGTATTGTTCATACTTAGTTTTATTTTTCCAATTATTCCTCTTTACATCGTATTTATCCTCTCACACACCAAAATACTTGGATACGTGTCTGTTATCGCAAATGCCATCTCTGTTATGATAAATGCCATAATACCAGTGCAACCTGTATCAGCAAAAATTATTGGATACAGTGTGATTATCTGTCATTCAGATCCTAATAATGTAGGTTTTTCTTCATGCATGACTCCAAGAGCAACAATAGTTGGAAACAATTCTTTTGCTCTTCACATGGGAGACATATTTACATTGGAAGCCTCAGTCTATAACCCTAATTGGTTTTCCATAGATCATTATTCAACATCAACTAGTTTCGATAGAAATGCCGTTTATCATCATTATATGGGATGCTCTGCCGTTATGGAAAATTTTGTATTATATTCACACGAATCAACCGAAATAAGAATTCCTAATAATAATTGTGAAGTAGGCATAACGAATTCAACAGGAGTAACAAATGCTACAGTGCAAATCCAATATCAGATTGATCAAAAAACATACAGCGTTAATGCATCAAAGATATTTACCATACTTCCTAAAACTTGATTTATTTGATTCTAAATTTTAAAATAAAAAATTTGGAAAGGAGTTTTGTAGCTACTCCGATTAGCTTACTGCACATTTTTTGTTAAATTATTTTCACAAATTTTCGAGTTCTCGTACCCACTGTCAGTTCAAAAACCATCGGATCCATTTTCACTGTGAGTCCGAGTCTTATTAGACAAACTTTATTTAAATATAATTTGGTAAGACACATTTTCATTGTCCTGACCATTAAATGAAGCCAATATTTTCAAGGTTTGCATACAAAGAATGAGATTTTTCTTTCCCTTGAGAGTCATTCAATTCTTCGAAGGCTTGGATACTACCAGAATGTACGTTCCGAGAAGAACTAAAACCAAACCAACAATTCCAACAGGTAGCAATCCGTATGGGTCCAAAAGAGGAAAACTAGTACCAAGTTTGCTACATTGTATTTTGAGATAGTCTTCGACTCTAACAGACTCTGCGTACTATATTCCCATCATTATTAGAAATAATCCATCTGGCGCCAAAATTGAAATACCTATGATTGATAATTTTTTCACCGAGTCCACCCCAACCACCGCATTATCTTATGTCTGAAGATAAATGCCGAATAAACTATTACTGAAAAGAATGTTATTGGAAAAATGATGCCACCTAATATTGGATTTACCTTCCACCACAAGAAATCTATCAAAGCAGGAGTGGATGGATACATAAACTCAGTATTAGGTGGATGAATTGTATTGTACAAACCTATAATTGACCATGCAAAACTCAGGCTGCCAAAGCACATACCAAGTAAAATTATCAGTATTTTGTAACTACGCTTCACAAGATCCTAACGGACTCGTTGTTTTAGACTTTTACGACAGATTGCATATTTTTGTTGGTAAACAGGGGGATTCTATTTTTACTCTTTGTCAATAAACTCGTTTGCAGTCAAATTAGACACAAATTGTGATATTTCCAGTTTTTTAATGAAATTGTTTAATCATACGTGCATCAATTCTGGTTACACCAAATCTTCTACTAGAGCCGAAATAAAACTCTCATATTCAGAATCAGAAAATGTAACAGTCTCAACTTTTCCTTGCTCTTTGGCTAGTTTTACTGCCTTTAGATGGTAACACTGCCCACCTGTAGATAACGCGTTATAGTAATAGTCCTCGCACGAACAAAAGTCTAGTTCCGGGTCAAGCCAGTGCTCGTTATCTTTTCCTACTACAGTCCAAATCTTTCTTTTACTAGGCTCAAAATAGTGCAGTTTTACCCCTTTGGATGATATTATATCATCTATATTTCCAGATTCTTTCAACAACAATTTAATTCAAAAACATATAGTATAACTTTGATGGTAAGAACTAGAATAATTTCTTCACAGCCTGCCTTGATCCTCGAAGAAAAAGAGCGCCATCTTGTTATCACAGATTTACACATTGGATTTGAGGCAAATCTAATCTCAAATTACATCCACGTAGAGCCAAAAGAGCTAATCCATGAAATGCACGATAATCTAGAAAAGATAATACAGTCCGAAAAACCTGACACGCTCGTATTATTAGGTGACATAAAATCAGGAATCGATACAATATCAAAAATAGAGTGGGATGCCGTTCCGTTATTTTTTGAGATTGGAAAAAAGATCAAAACTGTAGTGATTCCAGGAAATCACGACGGCAACTTGCAGAAATTACTTCCAGATTATATCACATATACTAGCTCATCTGGTATCGTTATAGACGATGTCTTGTTGACACATGGGCATGTAATGCCGTCTGAAAACCTATCTTATATATCCAAGATAATAATGGGCCATGCCCATCCTGTGTACTTTCAAGAGGATTCCGTACTTGATGGGCAACGAGTCTGGGTATCATTTAAGACTGGAAAAACTCAGGTCTTTCCTTCTTCTAAAGGAGATTTAGAGATACTTGTGGTGCCGTCATTTAACAGGTATTTGTACGCTGCCCAAAAGCGATATAAAAAATCAAGCTCGCCTATTTTAAAAAGTATCAAAGATTACCAGGCGGCTAAAATTGTGACACTTGATGGCTCTATAATAGGAAACGAGTCCATGATACCAAACATTTTATGAGTATTACCATTTCGTAAAAATGCAGTTTTATGATACACTTTGAGATTCTATACTTTCAATATCTTCTTCAAGCTCTTTTACCAGACCTTTCCACCATTGCAAAAATTCTGCCATATGACGCTTCAAGCAGAGATCCTCCCTTATAGATCTGTCGATCCTTTTCTATGATATCTGTAGTGTTTTTATTTTTTATCTTACTATTTATCTTTAAAATGATGAAAGAGAAAAAGCCAAGTTTCAGCTACTGCTGCAGTAGATAATGGTAACAGTATACCATTTGTATGTAGTTGATCCTATGATATGCATCCACTACACCAAGCTTTGACCTGTATTGTTATTATGTTGAAAAATAAGATTACAATTATTGAAAGATAGATGGTTTTCATTTCTAACAAGTAACTTTAGAGCTAGTACAAGATTAATATCACTTGAAAAACTGGCGTAGTATTTCTAACACGAATTGATTTTAGGTAACAATCTTACAATGACTTTATCAATATCGGACCAGATTACACTGTTAGTAGGTTGTGGGCGGCCTACAAACAACCCCCATGACACATAGTGTGTTATACATCCACCAAAGGATGATGACATAGCCCACATTTTTTATCTCATTATTGAAAAGACGTACAGTTTTCATTGTTTAAGAATCAAGCAGTAGGAAATCTTCCGTATCCTATAATGCCATTTTTGTATAGATTCCATGTGGCCGGCTTTATCCAAAGATTCCCAGTATCATCAGCTTCTAAATATAATGTTGGCAGAGCATTTGAGGGTGGAGCTTGAAGTGATGCAGGACCGGCAATTGCCTTTCCAGATAGCGGGTCATACATGCTTCCATGACAAGGACATTGACCTTTGTCATTTCCTGCAATCTCACCTATTGGCACGTATCTCCACACACACCACAGATGCAAACAAATCATACTGTAGACCCGAAAGGCACTAATGTCATTTACATTTCCGCCAAGGTCTTCAGGGAGCCTGATTAAATTCCATTTTCTAAATGCTTCCTTATCAAGAACTTGATCCCCGGTTGTTGGATACGTGATTATCTCTTGATGGTTTACTGGAAACGTGTTGACGTTTGCGTGAGTGCCGTCTGATAAAATCACCTTTTCCTTTATGAGGGCAGTCGTATCCGGGTTTGGCATGTACTTGCCCCAGTCTATAAAAGGAGCAAATGCAAGAGCCAACCCTCCGCCACCAAGAAGTTTTAAAAAATCACGTCTAGTCAAAGCATCCCTGTCAACAGCACCTTGCTCTGACATGGTATCAAATACGTCGCATAAAATTTAAGGATTGTTTACTATTGAAGTGACTTTTTAAATAATATCATAACTGTGAGACCTGTCACAAATACGACCACCGGAATAGCAAATTCTGGTACGGATCCAGTTGACAAAATTTCTAGCTGAGTAGATTCTGCATTACAGTGGGCTGCAAATTGCAAAGGTATTGGATAATGGCTTGAGAGGGAAAAATTTCCACTCTGACCTGACAGTATGCTTGACGGATTTGTATAATCAAATATGGAATCTAGCACTCTAGTTCCAGTCTGATCATATAATACACAGACTACTTTGACCTGTTTAAAACAGTACCGTTTATCATTCCAAATTCATAGGGAGACTGCGTTGTAGAATCCAATATTAGTCTCAATCCTTGTTTTATTTCATTAGCATCTTTAAGGGACGAGCTTACCCTAACAAAGTATTTCACATCTTCAAGATTCTTCTGGTCTATTAGCAGATCAAAACCTGAACTTGTCTGTGGCATCAATACTGCCATTGTAGTATACAATTTTTTCTCTGCTATGACTTGATCGCCATTTACAAAACTTACATCAAGTGTCACCAATTTGAGAGGATATGAGGCAGTGTTTTTTACATCACCAACTATGTGAATGTCCCCTTGTTTGTCCGTGTATTTTCCAGTTGCGATAATTTCAACATCTTCTTGACTCACATACAATTTGGTTGTAGCTTTTTTGGTTCCATTTATCAATAATTTGATATTGTAAGCACCAAACCCTAATTGGCCAATGTTTTTCTGAAGAAAAATGTATGATTCTGCTGGCATTGGGCACTTTGCTGCAGGATTGGCTTTTGTTTTGATATCGAATACT
>VBPL01000070.1 GCA_005877205.1 Nitrososphaerota archaeon | reverse complement strand
GCTATCAAGATCAGTTTCACTAACACGTTTTCCATAGACTGTAATCTCTGAATTCAACCACTTCTTTTTCATAGTTGGATCATAAACATACATTCTTGGTTGATTACCAGACATCGTTGCGACTCCCTTACCGTCAACATAGACTGCTGGACTTGTAGTTCCTGAACCATTCCCTCTTACTATAAACCAATTAGTCGGATCGTAAGGATCGTGATTTCCTGAGTTTACTGTTCTTGAAATTCCATTATCCCATGTGCTAAACCATACGTTACCGTTTGTTTTTGTGGGATTAAGTTCTTTTATGCCCCATTTGTCAAAGTCTGGGACAGTTGTTGGGTTTGCAGTTGCGATAGAATTCGATGAGGATGATTGCAATGCATTAACGACCACAAATCCAACTGTTAGGATAATATTTAGAACTAAAATGGTATACACCTTATTCATGTGCGGTGTTTTGAATATTTGTATTAATTAAATATATGGATAATATTACGTGGTATACGAAAGGAAAATTATCTGTAGGTATGAAACTAAATGGCATATTGCCAGATTTGGAAATTACTCGCGTTATAGTCATAACTTAATAGTGTGCTCCCTCTTTCGAAAACCATAGGTCAGTAACCAATGAAACGTTTTGTGTCTCGATATAAAGACAAGCATGACCGTAGAATTTAATCATAATTTAACTTTCATAGGTCACGATCCTATAATAAGTATTTTCAAATTATTGATTCTTATTTTCACTTTTGGAAAATTTTTTTACCAATAAAATTGTGCAATAATTAAACAATTTAATAGAATATTTTTCTCACTCAATCACAGGCTAAGTTATTTATGAACTCTACTTGAGACAAAGTCACATAGTTTATTATTTCAATTCGCTTTCTAAATGATCTTGAGCCTTTCTCATAGACTCGAAAAATAACTTTGAGCATTCTTCACATGTTTGAGCATGAGTCATAACTGTGATAAACACATGAAAGTCGCGTTTTGTGTATGCCTGCTCCATCGCTTCTATCATTTTTTCTTTTGTTATTTGCGACATTTGCTTATCTCAACACTCTTACAACCAGAAGATATTGAACACTGTGTCATTTTACAGTACATACACCCATACTCATTGTAATAATTCAGATTGAAAAAATATGGCGTTTTATGCTCTATTATACTAGTAATCAATCTCTTATCCTCGCAATAGAGCATGTATCATTTGAATAAGATATGCGGGTTTAGCATTTTGCGGCGCTGGGTTTACTTATCTTACGCTCATTTTCTTATATATACCAGTGCACCGCTCGGCCGCCATTATCCGTGTCATCGC
>VBPL01000069.1 GCA_005877205.1 Nitrososphaerota archaeon | reverse complement strand
CTAGTGCCATAGTTCCTATATTTAGAGGGGAACTGCCTGCCTTTGGTACTATACTATACTGACTCATGCAGCCAGTTGAACCGTGTGCAGCGTGATCCCATAACACACCATCGACCCATATGTTAATACTGCCAGGCTCTGGGCCATAATTTATGCAGTCGGATGGCTGGCTCTTTGTGGTATACTCTACAACCACATGGTACCAATGTACTGCCTGTATAACACCTGTGGCACTAGGCTGCCAATCTGCTGCTGAGCCAAGCCCTGCAGTTGGGTTAAACACGTATCCTGAAATCCTGTCAAAACGGTTTTGTGGAGTCTGTGCGTTGTACATACGTGCCTCCCATTCACATGAAGGAGAATAGTTTTGGCATTTTCCCATCCAATCTACATATTGATCACTGTTAGCAACGTTTGGCATCTGGAGCACATCTGGTCGAATCCATGCTTCATACGTCAGACTGCCTGTAGTGGGAATAGAAAATGCTGGACTAGAGGGTACTGTGGCGTATTGAGAGTTGCCATTAAAGTCTGAGGCTATGTCTCCATTAGGGAGTAAGGCTAAGGTCGGTGTTCCGCCTTTGTATGCGGCATTGTGGCCATTTCCTGTCAGATCTGTCTGGGTACTG
>VBPL01000068.1 GCA_005877205.1 Nitrososphaerota archaeon | reverse complement strand
CGTGTCCATGGCAAGAAACATTACAGGACCGTCATTTAATATGGTTTGAGTATAGCTGTTAGTTGTCGATGTTGGTATATTGATGGTATAGCTTGCAGACACTACATTTCCGAAATTACCAGCTGTATCTTTTGCAAAGAACTTTAGTGTAGTAGTAGTTGATATTGATACAGGACTAGAATATACTGGACTGGATATAGTAGGTGTGGAACCGTCTTTGGTATAGTATATGGTACTAGGCTCTGATGCGGTAAGTGTAATAGATTGTGCGGAGGTATAGATACCTGATACTGGTGATGCTGATACCGTTGGAGGTGTAGTATCAATTGTTGTAGATGACGTTGTCATGGCAGCGTAATGGTTTGAGATCTGCGAAGCACTTAGTGCATAGTTGTAAACAGCCACTTTGCCTATCGCACCTTCAAACCAACTGTTGCCATCACGGGTTCCGATGTTAAATGGCGCAGATGTTGCCTGCGGAATCACATTGTACTGGTCCAAGGGGACGGTTCCGCGAAGAACACCGTTTTTGTAAATTGAGATGTATCCAGTTGGATATGTCGATGATGTATCTCGCATGTCAATGACATCAGTAACATGAATCCACTGGGAAACTTGGACATTATCTTGGAAATAGGCCCCTGATCCTAGACCACCTGATGTGTTCCATGCATAATCAGAGATGCGGTTTGGTCTGTTTGCAGTATTATCCAAGCTGTACATGCGATTGGCGTACTCGTAACCATTAGTTGGGTCGCCTTTGCCAAGAAAGTAAACATAACCTTCAGCGGTATAATATGGAAATTGTAATGTATCAGGTCGAATCCATGATTCTATCGTTATTATTCCAGTTGTCGGCACAGAAAGCGCTGGCGAGCTTGGTACTGAGACATATTGAGTAGCACCATCAAAATCTACTATGTTTTCTCCGTTAGGTAGCTGAGCCAAGAGCGGCGTTCCACCTTTATACACACCGTTGTGGCCATTGCCACTCAGATCTAATTGGGTTCCGGTGCTTGGTGTATCCATAGCAAGGAACATTATCGGATGGTCGTTTAATATAACTTGATTATAACTGCTAGTGGTAGCAATTGTACTAGTGGTAGCAGTTGTACCACCCAAAGTCTTGACGTTTATCTCGCTGATACTTGCCCAATTATTTGCGGTGTTGCCGTTAACAGTTATCATGACATATCTTGCAGGTGTATCAGCAAAATCATAGCTCTCAAAAGATGCAGTCGTTCCGCTGCTTGTTCCTGAATAGACATTGGTGAAAGTGGTACCGTCTATAGAAGTTAATATGACAAAGCTGCTGGAACGCTGGTCTCCCTGATACCAGGCTATATCGGCACTACAGACAGTCTGCTGGGCACCAAGATCAAGCTTAATCCAGGACCCTACTGCAAGATTTGACCACCGTGTAGCAAGATTTCCGTCTATTGCATTCTGTGGTACGTTTCCATCATCTCCTATGGCAGTCACAGCTGTAATAGGAGAATTCTGACAACTAGAAGATGATGTAGTTGTTGATGTGGATGTTGATATGTTAATGGTATAGGGCTGGGACACTACATTTCCGGAATTACCAGCTGTATCCTTTGCAAAGAACTTTAGTGTAGTACTGGTACTGATTGAAATTCCTGAGACTGGTGATATACCACTTGTACTGGATGTTGTTGGCGTGGAACCGTCTGTGGTATAGTATATGGTACTAGGTTCTGATGCAGTAAGTGTAACAGATTGTGCTGAGGTATAGATACCTGATACTGGTGATGCTGATACCGTTGGAGGTGTAGTATCAGTAGGTGTTGTACTAGTGGTAGCAGTTGTACCACCCAAAGTCTTGACGTTTATCTCGCTGATACTTGCCCAATTATTTGCGGTGTTGCCGTTAACAGTTATCATGACATATCTTGCAGGTGTATCAGCAAAATCATAGCTCTCAAAAGATGCAGTCGTTCCGCTGCTTGTTCCTGAATAGACATTGGTGAAAGTGGTACCGTCTATAGAAGTTAATATGACAAAGCTGCTGGAACGCTGGTCTCCCTGATACCAGGCTATATCGGCACTACAGACAGTCTGCTGGGCACCAAGATCAAGCTTAATCCAGGACCCTACTGCAAGATTTGACCACCGTGTAGCAAGATTTCCGTCTATTGCATTCTGTGGTACGTTTCCATCATCTCCTATGGCAGTCACAGCTGTAATAGGAGAATTCTGACAACTAGAAGATGATGTAGTTGTTGATGTGGATGTTGATATGTTAATGGTATAGGGCTGGGACACTACATTTCCGGAATTACCAGCTGTATCCTTTGCAAAGAACTTTAGTGTAGTAGTACTTGATATTGATATCGGACTAGAATATACTGGACTGGATACAGTAGGTGTGGAACCATCTGTTGTATAGTATATGGTACTAGGCTCTGATGCAGTAAGTGTAACAGATTGTGCTGAGGTATAGATACCTGATACTGGTGATGCTGATACAGTTGGAGGTGTAGTATCAACCACATTAACTGTCCTTGTAATCTGTGTTGCAGCATTTCCTGCTTTATCTGATACATCATAGGTTATCGTATAGGTTCCAGGAACTGATGTATTTACTGGGTTTGATGTTATAATAGATGAAGTAATGTCGCCATCAATATTGTCTGTTGCAGTTGCACCAGCATCTACGTATATTGAGCCAAGCTGTACTGATACAGGACTTGTTCCCTTTAGAGTAATAACAGGTGGAACAGTATCAGGTATAAATATGATATAGCTTGCTGTTACTGTATTTCCGATGTTTCCAGCTGTATCTTTTGCAAAGTATTTTAGTGTAGTACTGGTACTGATTGAAATTCCTGAAATCGGTGATGGACTACTGGTACTGGATATAGTAGGTGTTGTACCATCTGTTGTATAGTATATGGTACTAGGTTCTGATGCAGTAAGTGTTACTGACTGTATAGAATTGTATGTGCCTGATACTGGTGATGCTGATACAGTTGGATTTTGTGTTGTATATGTAGCACTAGTAGGAGATGCGTTTGTACTTGTTCCTGTACCATTTCCTGCCCAAACTC
>VBPL01000067.1 GCA_005877205.1 Nitrososphaerota archaeon | reverse complement strand
GAGATGATCCGCGCCTATTACAAGTGGAGCGAACAGTTTAGAGCTCTTTAATTTTTAGTTGTACAAGAAAAATTAAAAATATTACAGAAAATCCTTTCTTAAGAAACTAAAAATACACTAATTTTCATTTATGAAAATACCATATTTTTATAGTGGTTCCCAGTGAGCAGGAGTAATGACTAGGAAAATGATTTTGGCCGTCTCATTGGCCTCTGTAATTGCAGCATCTATGGTTGGCATCCAGCTAGTCAATGCATTCATGTCTGGTGCACCAGCATATGTAGTTGCAAACACTGGTTCAGCAGTAGCGCAAAATGGCAATATGGTAAAATTGTCAGTAACGGCCAATGCACCTATACAGCGATTTGCAAGTGATCCATATTACCAATCTCAAGCTGTGGTTGGTTTTGGATGGGCAAATCTTGACACCGGCAAAGCTTTTGTAACAACGATTCATCCAGCTATAGGTAGAGATTCAAATCAAAATCCTTCAGCGTGGCATGCTCATACGGCAAGTCTTACACCGATAGGAACAGTTCCTGATGATGGGTTTTGTCTGAAGTCCATCGACTCGACTCCTGAAGCAGGAATACAAATTCAGGGAAGTACTATGAATGTAAATGCGAGAGCTTCTGATGTGCCCTTCAATCCACAAACTGTTACTAATCTTGCTGTAGTAGGATTTACTGTAGTATCACATCCAGGATGTGGCCCAGTAGCAAATACTCCATTTAACGATTTAGCGGTACAAGTGAATACACCCTAAATCGTTTTTTTATTTTGTATCATCTTGAAAAGATCGCAAGCATCTACATCATCATAAAACTTAAATTGTATTTACTAGCCAGTTGGTGAGGGTCACAGAAATTCCAACAAAAAAGGCCAAACATGTAAACAAGTTTGGTAAACTCGTTTTGGAAGATGGGACTGTTTTTGACGGAATGGGTTTTGGTTACTCTACTAGTGTTTTTGGTGAGGCAGTATTCAATACAGGAATGGTAGGCTATACTGAAGCATTGACTGATCCGTCATACAGCGGACAAATACTTGCACTAACGTATCCACTTGTCGGAAATTACGGCGTTCCAGACCAATCAGCGAAGGACACAGATGGAATCAAAAAATATTTTGAGTCAGACAGAATCCAGGTACGAGGTCTTGCCGTACACGAACTTTCTCTAATGGCAAGCCACTGGAATTTGTCCATGACACTTGATGAATGGCTTTACAATGAAAAAATTCCAGGAATCTCAGGAATAGACACACGCGCGTTGACAACGAAACTTAGAACAAAAGGTGTAATGATGTCAGCACTTGCCGTCTCAGAAAAGGAAATCGATGAAAAAGACCTGAAAAAGAAACTTGTGTCATCTAAAAAATATAATGATGAGGAATTTATGAGTGTGGTCTCTACAAAGGAACCTGAAACTTATGGTACAGGAAACGAGTCTATAGTTGTAGTCGATACGGGAGTCAAAAATGCAATATTGCGAAATGTTCGAAATTTAGGTTACAAAGTCATACGGGTCCCATGGAACTATTCTATTGAAAAAATTCTCTCATACAATCCAAGAGGGGTGGTATTGTCAAACGGTCCGGGTGATCCAACAAAATGTGCTGATACGATGAAAACAGCAAAGGCACTAATTGAGAAAAATATTCCAACACTTGGAATCTGTTTGGGAGCACAAATCTTGGGACTTGCAGGAGGTGCAAATACTTACAAACTAAAGTATGGCCACAGGGGACAGAACAAATCATGTATTGATTTAGATAATAACCAAGTCTATGTTACCAGCCAAAATCACGGGTACTGTATCGACCCGGATTCACTTAAGCAAACTATGGTCTACAAATATGGATGACAAAACAGTTGAATGAATAAGATACAAGAAAAAAAAGATAATAGCAGTTCAATTTCATCCAGAAGCATCGCCAGGGCCTTTTGATTGTATGTTTGTTTTTGAAGAGCTCAGGAAACTCATAGGGGAGGAAAATGCCAAAAGATGAGTCACTAAAGAAGATTCTAGTTCTTGGTAGCGGGGCAATTAAAATCGGAGAAGCAGGCGAAAGTCAGTAAACTGACCGCCAATTTGACTACTCCGGTTCTCAATGTCTCAAAGCTATCAGGGAAGAGGGAATAAAAAGCGTACTTGTAAACCCAAACATTGCAACAATTCAAACTGATACGAGGTTTGCAGACAAGGTTTATTCCATTCCAGTAAACCCAGAATATGTCGAGTCTATCATAGAAACAGAAAAACCAGATGGGCTGATGCTAGGCTTTGGTGGACAGACAGCACTCAATTGTGGCGTAAAACTAGAAGAACTTGGTATACTCAAAAAATATGGAGTTCGAGTACTAGGAACCCAGATCAAAGGAATTGAGGCAACAGAAGACAGGCAGCGATTCAAAGATGCCATGATAGAATGCGAAATACCTGTACTGAAAAGCAAGACTGTTTACAACTTTGAGGAAGCCAAAAAGGTTGCAAATGAACTAGGCTATCCTGTAATAATACGTGTTGCCTATACTCTGGGCGGAAAAGGCGGTGGGGTGGCACACAATGAAATCGAACTTCACGAGATTGTTGCTAGAGGTCTTACAGCAAGTCTTGTTGGCCAGGTCCTAATTGAAGAATACGTAGGTCACTGGAAGCAAATCGAATACGAGGTAATGGCAGACTACCATGGAAATAACGTCATCATTTGTAACATGGAAAACGTTCTTTCGATGCGCGTGCATACTGGAGACAACATTGTAGTTGCTCCATCTCAGACACTTGACAACTATGAATATCAAATGTTAAGGTCTGCAGCGCTGCGCGCAGCAAAGCACGTGGGAATTGTTGGCGAATGTAACATACAGTTTGCACTTGATCCCAATTCTAACAAGTACGTGGCAATTGAGATAAATCCAAGACTCTCACGCTCTTCAGCACTAGCTAGCAAAGCTACTGGCTATCCTATAGCATACATGGCAGCAAAAATCGCGATGGGTTTCACTTTGCCAGAGCTTGTAAACCGTATAACAAAAACCACAACTGCTTGCTTTGAACCGTCCCTTGATTATATAGTGTGCAAGCACCCAAGGTGGGATTTTAGCAAGTTTGAGCTTGCAAATCGGGGCTTGGGTCCTACTATGAAATCAGTGGGCGAGGTAATGGGAATAGGACGACGTTTTGAAGAGTCCTTGCAAAAGTCAATCAGGATGCTTGAAATCGGAAACGATGGTCTTGTGGCAAACAGGATTCCTGACAAAACCTATGATGTCGAAGAATTGGAAAACAAATTACAGAATCCTGATGATTTGATACTGTATCATGTGGCAGCAGCGTTACGACATGGAATTTCAGTAGAACAAATCTACAAACTCTCATCAATAGATCCCTGGTTTATAGAAAAAATCCGAAACATAGTGGAAACAGAAAAGAAGCTTAAAGAATCAAGTCTTGACACCAAGCTTTTACTTGAAGCAAAGAAACTTGGATTCTCAGACAAGCAGATCGGAAGGCTGGTATCAAAAGATGATCTTGAAATCCGTAAGATAAGAAAAGAAGCTGGAATTGTGCCAGTTGTAAAACAAGTAGATACCCTTGCAGCAGAATGGCCTGCAAAAACCAACTATCTATACCTGACTTATGGTGGAGACGTAAATGACTTTGAGGTATCCCAGCAAAATGAAAAGATAGCGGTGCTGGGCGCTGGACCCTACCGCATAGGCAGCAGTGTAGAGTTTGACTGGGGTACTGTAAACATGGTTTGGGGTTTGAAATCAAACGGCGTAAAAGAAGTCTCTGTAATAAACTGCAACCCAGAGACAGTTTCAACAGACTATGATATCTGTGACAGGCTGTATTTCGAGGAGCTAACCCTTGAGAGGATACTTGATATCGCAGAATTTGAAAAATTAACTGGTATAGTAACTGCAGTTGGTGGCCAGACTGCAAACAATCTTACTCCAAAACTTGCAAAAAATGGCATCAAGATAATTGGAACTGCGTATGAAGATATAGACAGAGCCGAGAATCGTTCTACATTTAGCAAAGTCTTGGACGAGTTACACATATTGCAACCTCCATGGCAAGCATTTTCTAGTTTAACTGACGCCAGAAAATTTGCAGCCAAAGTAGGCTATCCGGTACTAGTAAGGCCGTCTTATGTCTTAAGCGGTGCCGCAATGAAAGTAGTCTGGTCAGAAGAGCAACTCAAAAAATATCTTGAACAAGCAGCCAGAGTCTCGCCTGACTTTCCGGTCGTTATCACTAAATTCATGCTAAATTCTCTTGAGGCCGAAGTAGATGGTGTATGCGACGGAAAGCATGTCATAATTGGGGCAATTGTAGAACATATCGAAGGGGCTGGGATTCACTCTGGCGATTCCATGATGTGCATACCCCCATGGAGTCTTGGCAACAAAGTTACAGAGACCATACTTGATTACACTAATAAAATTGCAACTGCCTTTAAGATAAAAGGACCATTTAATCTGCAGTTTCTGATAAACTCTGACAGGGTCTATGTAATTGAACTCAACATACGGGCATCGCGTTCCATGCCATTTGTATCAAAATTTGTCAAGATGAATCTAATTAATCTGGCAGCAGGTGCTGTGCTGGGAAGGGAACTACCAAAGATTCCAAAGGACAGGTGGCGCAAGATTCACTCGTATGGTATCAAGGTACCGCAGTTTTCATTTATGCAGCTAGAGGGTGCTGATATCATACTTGGAGTCGAGATGCAGTCAACAGGTGAGGCTGCCTGTTTTGGAGATAGTTTCTATGATGCACTATCAAAAGGGCTAGTTTCTGTAGGGTACTCACTTCCAAAGGAAGGCACTGGATTGATAACAGCTGGAGGTTCAGAAAACAAAGAAAAACTGCTCCAGACTGCTCTTTTACTCAAAAGCCTGGGATACAAACTGCTTGCAACAGAGCACACTGCGGAATTTCTTTCGGACAAAAGGATAGGTAATGTTGATGTCGTATACAAAATTAGTGAACCTGAAAGGAAACCAAACATCGCAGACCTTCTGTATGAGCGCAAAATAAACTTCATTATCAACGTGCCAAGTACATCAACGCTTGAAAAATACGTAGGAATGTTATTGGATGAATACCAAATTAGAAGAAAGGCTGTAGAGCTTGGAGTTCCTGTTTTGACGACAACAGAGCTTGCTGATTCTTTTGCAAAGACACTTGAATGGCTACGGCACAATGAGACTACGAAAAAGCCACTAGAACCATATGAAATACTCTAAAAAATCTTTTTACGGATTCTACCCAAAATTAAGGGATCTACACTAATTGATTATTCCACTAGTGGATAATTAATTGTCATTAATCTCAATTCACATGAATTTATTGTAAATAATTACGTATAACCCAATATTTTTCCAGAGTTGGCATCTACTCGAACTACCCTAGTTTGGGTATTTGCAAATCCTAAATATGCCGTAACTTGCCATATTTGATTATCCAAAACTGCCTTTGTGTCAACTACAGTGTGATGTTGACCAAGAAATCTTCTAGTCAGCTCTTTAGCTTTTTCTTCATCTATGTTCGATGCAAGATTTTTTTCAGCCATGATAATTGTCATGTCTAGGTGCCTCATTGAGATATGAGGAGTCTTTTGTACCAAAAGGAATCATTTCTATTTCCTTTGAGCCGATAAGTTGATCGAGTTCTTTGCACTTGAGATAAACTTTTTGACCTTTTTCTGTAAGTCTATAAAGTTCTGACCCTGCTGCACGATTGATAAGTTTGTTTTCAACCAGAAACGATATGTATTCACATAGTTGTGCATAGGACAAGTATGCATTGTACATGATTTTTGTTTTTGTAGCTCCGTTACTAGTTATCTCTAAAATTATTCTAATTATCTCCATTCGACTGCGGTATTTCATATACCATTGTTATATGGAAATGTAATATAAAAGAGATATGAAGTCACATTACATAATACTGATCCATGTTTATGACTATTTTAGACACATTCAAGTATACGGCCAGTGTAGGCATCAACTTTTACATGTAGAAGTTGTTCTTCTATCAACCCGACATCCATAGTTACTTCCCAAACATTTTTTTTTAGAACTGCGTCTTTGAATATCACAGTAGAATGAAGTTGCTGAAGAAATTTTCTTGTAGTCTCTCTTGCTCTTAGCATATCTATGAGACCTGGAGTCTGCTTATGACTAGAGCCCTCCTTTCTTGAATGCTCGTATCCCACACATCTTAACCAGATTTGGAGGATATATTAGTAACGTCTGATTCTTCTATACACATCTTAAATAACTTTAGTTCATGAAATCTTTTTAATTTTAAATTTTGATAGAAAAATGATTTAGATTCTTTCAACCTTATATATCATGATCTCAAACATAATTCTAACAAATTCTTCAAAATCTTTTTAGCATCTCTTTGAATTGCATAATCATTAGACCGACAATTTCTTAAATTATTATCGTGCCATAAACTTGGAATGAAATTACACGAGTTGGAATAAAGCTGGAACGGGAACAGAACAAGATTGAAATCCTTGCTCAAGTTAGAAAAAAAAATAGAAGATTTTACCATACTCACTTAAGTAAATCAATATCACACAAGAATAAGAGGTTGTGTCCATGGCATTTTCGCATGATAGCATATTGTCGGTCTGGGCTAAGGGGACAGTTGTAGATGGAAATGATCCATCATTGTGGAGAAAGGATGAATGCGGTGCTTGGATCTTCCGAAGTCATTACGAAAGAAGAACTTCTGTGTACGGATGGGTAATTGATCGCATAAC
>VBPL01000049.1 GCA_005877205.1 Nitrososphaerota archaeon | reverse complement strand
TGGTAGCGAACGTGATGCAATAGAATTCAAAAATCTAGTAAAATCATGTGAAGTACAGATTCTTACAAAAGAGTAATAAACAGAAGAAATTGCATCAAACCTAGTTTGATTCAAGATGCCAAGTTATTCAAAGTAAGAAATTTTGATTTTCATTTGCGACACTTGCTTATTATCGGAATACTAGCAATTTCATTTTCTATATCAGCTATGGTTAGGTCGCAGGCCGCTGATTATGGTTTTCAACTAAATGAATTTGATCCCTATTTTAATTATAGAGCTACTCAATACCTTCTAGACCACGGAATAGATGCATACGTTCACTGGCATGATGATATGAGTTGGTACCCACAAGGCAGAGATGTCTTTGCTACAGCCCAAGTTCCACTTCATTTTACAGATGCAATTTTGTACAAAATTTTTGGAGGTGGTACTAGCTTGTATGATTTTACAATAGTCTTTCCAGTTGTCTTTGGTTCACTTACTGCAATTATCGTATTTGCTCTTGTACGTGTTATAGGTGGTACAACAGCAGGTCTTTTTGCCTCACTTTTCTTTGCCATATCACCTCCAATTATAGTGAGAGGAACCATAGGTTGGTTCAAATCGGAACCACTTGGGCTGTTCTATGGTCTATTGGGGGTCTATCTATTTCTGAGCGGACTTAAATCGGATAATCATAAAATTGCCGCTGCAAAGATGGTTGGTGCTGGACTCTTTTTAGGGATAGGTTTTGCGGCGTGGGGAGGCGTAGAATTTTTCCTTATTCCCCTTGGGCTATTTTTTATTGTATTGCCTTTCGTAAAGAAAGATCATAAGTTCTTGATTTGGACGATTCCGCTTTTTGTAGCTGTCACAATGGCAGTAGCTGGAGGAATGTTTGCAAGACCAGGGCCAAGTTTCGTAATTGGAATACGAGGGTTTACTCTTATTGGGCCCACGATATTGCTAGTCATAATAATTCTTATTCAGAAATTTAGCAGAGAGCCGGTTCGTCTACGAAATAGCCTAATAGCTCTTGCAGCATTGGCGGTGATTGGGATGGTGATTTTTTCCTCGGGAATTCTTCACACGGCCAGCTTCCGTTACCTAAACGCAGTGAATCCATTCCTCACATCACAAGATCCTCTTGTAGATTCTATTGCTGAACATGCCACACCCACACTTGCACAAAACTTCGCTTACTTTTCTATCCTAATGCTATTTGCTGGTCTGGGAATTTGGCTAATATTTAGAAAGAAGAAAACAGAAGATAACTCCTCTCAGCAGATTTCTCTTAGGAACGAGATGACAGTTTTTGCTCTAATTCTAGGTATAGTGGGTGCATATTCAGGCTCAACATTTTCAAGGTTAGAACTATTGACAGCAACATCTGTTATCGTGCTTTCGGCAGTCGGGTTAGCCATCATCACATCTGATATTTTGAAAAAGGGAGAAAGGCAGGTTAAACTTGTCGAATCTTCTAAAAAGACAACGTCACAAAAGAAGAAAACCATAGATCTGCTTGGGAGAATACCAAAGATTTCATTTGTGGTAGTTATAGTAGCTCTATTACTGATACCAACAATATTTCCTGTAGGCGCTAATTGGATATCAATAACAAAGTCTCCTCCCACAATTCTTAATGGAGGTTCAAATTATGCCATCTCAACTGATGACTGGCCTGCAACATTGAACTGGATTAAGAGTAACACTCCAAAAGATTCTGTAATTGCATCGTGGTGGGATTATGGATATTGGATTCAGACGTTAGGAGACAGGAAAACTCTTGCCGATAACGCTACTATTGATACTGAGCGAATAGCTTCCATTGCCCGTATGTTCCTTAGTTCTCCTAATGATGCGTGGAAAACGTTAAGAGAAATGGGCGCAAACTATGTTCTTGTATACGTGGTTGGTCAAAAATTTGTATCAAATGGACAAGAATTGTATATTCTTGGTGGGGGAGGAGACGAAAGTAAGAAGCAATGGTTTATCAGAATAGCGGGTGAAGATTTATCCAAATTCCTTCAAGAAGATCAATTTACGCCCACCAACTATTTTTGGCAAAGCACGATGCTTGGCCAAATGTTTCCGTTTACACCTTTAACATACTACGATCCAAATACTCACACGGAATCGGCCAACTATACACTTGGCTATACTGCAATATACGCTAAAACAATCAAATACCCTGAAAATGGAAACGGACCTTTGCGGTTGGTATATTCTTCACCTAGCCTAGACAGAAAGGACACTGGTATCTTTTCTGAAGTTTTACTATACCAAGTGAATCCGGATTACATGGAACAAACAAACAGTTCCGGACAAACAAAATCAGTGGTTAAACCGACTAGTAGTTCTAGTGCCACCGGTGATACTGCAGTAATAGACACCAAATTCGGCCAAATATCAATTAGATTGTTAGATAACGTTGCTCCTAAAACCGTATCAAGTTTTGAAAGGCTGGCAAACTCTGGATTTTATGCCGGAACAATATTTCACAGAATAATGCCTGGATTTGTTATTCAAGGCGGAGATCCTAATACAATTAATGGATCAAGCGATACATGGGGTGCAGGAAATGCTGGATATACTATTCCTCCTGAGTTTAGTGATATGAAATTCACAAAGTACACGGTGGGAATGGCTAGGGGTTCTGACGTGAATAGTGGCAGTTCTCAGTTTTTCATCACTTTGGGAGAGGCATCATGGCTTAACGGGAACTATACGCTATTTGGTCAGGTAACATCGGGGCAAGATGTTGTCGATAAAATAGCATCACTGAAAACCAACTCCTACAATCAACCAGAAGATGCTGATGCTGCTAGAATAAGTAAAATTACTATCGTACCTGCTTCAAATAATACTGCCAAATAACTTTGAAACTATTTGTACCTATCTGATATGCGATATCTTGCATACTTGTCATCAGGGGAATATTTTCCTGGATGAACGGTTATCGTTTTATTTCCACATCTTACACACTCTTCTTTCAAAGTGTACCTTTTGCATGTAGAACATTTCCGCATCTGAAATTTCATGCTTAACCTTCACGAGTTTTCTTCGATTCTTCCCTCGTGAATTTGAAGGTGCCTCCCTTCTTCTCGATAGTATCTTGAATTGATAAAAGTAGTGGCTTCAACTCCTTTTCAGCTTCCTTAAAATTTTGTGCGGTAATGGTAATACGATATTTTGGAGCACCAACGTAGGTTATTGATATATCCACTTTTTTGTTAGTTGTAGCTTCGATCAGAGCGTTTTTGATTATTTCTATACCATTAGGTTTGGTACAAGTTAATTCTAATATTCCACGTATTTCTACATGAGGAATCTGGATTTTAGAGCTTAATTCCTCAATCACCGTCAATGCTTTTGGTGATACACTGAGATTCTCCAATACAGAAACACCTTTTGCAGAAACTTCAGAAAACGCATCATATATAGAACCAAATTTTTCAACCAACACGCTTTCGAGCTTGTCGAGCTCCGATTTAGATAGATTTGATCTTGATTTTAAATTCTCTATCAACGCATTTTCCTTTTCTCTACGTTTTAGCTCTAATAGCTTCTTCTTCTTCTGATCAGTAGATATTTGTTTTAATGATAAATCGATTTCAGATCTGGCAGGATCTACACGCTTTACAAGTAATACCTTCTTCTCGCCAACCTTGAGAAATTTCTCCACGTTTCTTATCCAACCTGTAGCAATCTCAGACACATGTAAGAATCCCTGTATATTGTTATATTCGTCAAGAGCAACGTAAGCTCCCTGATCCATTATTCTTGTAATAGTGGCAACTACAATCTCACCCACCTCAGGGAAATCTTGAATAGTTGTTGTCATAACCTTCAAGTTTTTAGTACATAATTTAATGTTGTTGATTAAAAGTCGATTCCTTTTCTCGCTCTTATTCCCAATTTGAATGGATGTTTTACTTCTCTCATTTCGGTTACTAGATCTGCCAAATCAATTACCTCTTTTCTAGCGTAGTTTCCTGTGAATACAAGGTTAAGAGGACCAGGTTTTTTCACTATCAAATCTAATACATCCTGAAGATTTATCAGGCCAAGATTTACGGCATAATTTATTTCGTCCAGTATTATGGTGTCGTATTTCTTAGAATTGATTTTCTCTTGAGCCATACGAAGGGCTTCTAGTGCAATCTTTTTATGATCTTCGATCGGACTCTTGTCATCCATTATTCCAACAAATCCTTTCCCAACTGCGGCAAGCTCAAACTCAGGCTCTAGCCTTTTTGACGATGTCATTTCTCCATAATGCCATGAACCTTTGATGAATTGAATCATGCAAACTTTGTGGTTATATCCTACTGCACGAAGTGCCATACCAAGCGCAGCCGTTGTCTTCCCTTTTCCTTTGCCAGTGTAAACTATTACTAGACCTTTTTGTGTCATTATCGTATATCATTTTGAAATGATAGGTAAAAAGATAAAGATTCATGGTAAGGAGAACTGAAGCAGATAATGGAAAAGTGATAGGCTTAAACATCTCAATAAAATCTCGAACTAATGAGAATTGAAAATACCAAGAGTCTTGCTGGCGGGAACTACTAGCGGGGTTGGAAAGACCTCAATCACCATGTCCATCATATACGGTCTAAAAAAGCGTGGATACTCCGTACAACCCTTCAAAGTAGGCCCAGATTTTATAGATCCAAGTTATCTTGCAGCTATTTCCGAACGGCCATCCCGTAACTTAGATCCTTGGCTTATGAGTAGTCGAGGTGTTTTGAAAAGTTTCATTTCAAACTCAAAAGCAGATATTTCTGTTACTGAAGGGGTAATGGGCTATTTTGATGGATTTTCTGGAAATTCAAATTTTTCAAGTACATATCACGTTGCAAATATCACAAAATCTCCTGTAATTCTTGTCCTTGATGCAAGCAAGACTGCTCGTTCTATCGCTGCTACTGCTTTGGGCTTCACTATGTTTCAGAAAAATTCAAGGATCTCAGGATTTATCCTAAACAAGATAGGAAGCAAGAAACACGAAGACTTGTGTAGACAGGCTTTGAAAAGATTAGGAATACCAATCGTAGGAGTCATTCCAAGAGAAGCGAACCTTCATCTAGAATCAAGACATCTTGGTTTAATCCCTGTAAAGGAACAGAAATCTCTTCAAGGAAAACTCACCACTATTGCAAAATTATTTTCTGATTTTATTGATATGGATAAAATCATTGAAATAAGCAAAAGAACTTCCAGCTTACCAGTTATTTTAACAGAAAGAAAAAGAGAGAAAAAAGTCAGAATTGCTGTTGCTTTAGATGAGTCTTTCAACTTTTACTATCAAGACAACTTGGATGCTTTACAAAGAGAGGGAGCTGAACTGGAGTTCTTTAGTCCTATCTCAGACAAGAAAATTCCATCTTGTGATGGATTATACCTAGGGGGTGGTTTTCCAGAGGTTAGGGGGGAACTACTTGAACAGAACCGTTCAATGGAAAAACTTGTTAAAAAATCAGGAGAGGATGGAACTCCAATCTACGCTGAATGTGGTGGCTTGATGTATCTAAGCAAATCCATCAGGTATAAAGACAAAAAATTTAGAATGGTTGGGCTTTTTGATGCAGAAACTGTGATGCAAAAAAACCTCAAGCTAAATTATACCAAGGCCAGAATTTCCCGAAATTGCATTATCTCTGGTATCAACAATACAATCAGAGGCCATGAATTTCACTTCTCCGATCTTGAATCTATAGCTAAAGATTCCAAGTTTGCTTACGATATGGAAATAGGCGTTGGAATAAACAAGAAAAAAGATGGGCTCATTCAATACAACACACTGGCTTCCTACACGCACCTACATTTTGCTCTTCCAAATGTAGCTAAAAACTTTGTTGAAAACTGTGCTAAATATTCAAGAAGATAATTTTGCCTTCAGGATTATATAGAGTGCATTTATGATCGCAGAAGCGCATGGACTTCCTCCCTTTCTACCCAAATTTGTGATATAAGGAATGTCAAGGGTACGGAGCTCATCTTTTGATTCAGATGCGCAAACAAAACCAACTGGAATCCCAATTACAAGGGAAGGTAGCATGACATCTTCTTTTATCATCCGTATTACTTCAAGAAGAGCAGTAGGAGCATTTCCTATGGCCACGATTCCTCCACTCATGTCTTTACTTGCCATTCTCATAGAGGTCTGTGCGCGAGTTTTGTTTAGCTTTTTGGCCTCACTTACTATCAAAGGTTCAGATATGTTGCATATCACGCGGTTTCCAAACTTTTCAAGATTATCCTTGTTAAGACCGCCAACTACTCCATTTACGTCGACTACTATTGGGCAACCACTTTGGAGAGCCTTCATCCCTTCTTTTATCGCATCTTTGTGAAAGATCATCTTATTCTCTCGCGCAAAATCAAAATCGGCTGTAGAATGAATGACTCTTTTTACTATTGTCCACTCATCAGATGAATACGGATGAGAACCAATCTCACTCTCGATTATTCCCATACTTCTATCCTCTATTGACTGACCTTTTTCGGTAATCACATTTCCACTTCTTTTGCTCTCTCTAACACAAGATCTATTATCTTGTCGTCTGTTCCCAAATGTTCGGAAATTAGAACATTCTTTATTCCAGAACTTGCAATAGCGGGATCAAGATCTTGATGAATATCTCTTTTTACATGTGCTCCTCTGTGCAAAAAATATGGCATTACAACTAAAACGTTTGGAGTGTTATCTACGCTCATTTCTATTCCTTGTTTGATATTAGGTTCCTCAATTTCAAGGAAACAATACTTGACTGCACGATACCGTTCTTCTAATCCATCTGAGATATACCTCAAAGACATTCTTGCATTAGGATCCTTGCTTCCATGGCCTATCAATAGAACATCTACCTGGTTCTTTGGTATGGAGATATTATTTTTCTTGAGAACCGCATCTATTTTTTCATCCACAATTTTTATCAAGGATTTATGAAGACTCATTGGTCTTGAAATCGTAAATTTGACTTTGGTTTGTGACTGTAGCTTAATTGCAGTGTTTACAGCTGCTTTGACCTTCCTTCCGGGATACAAAAAATAAGGGACTATAGTAAGAGAATCTATGTTCTGGGAAATGCACCTGTTTACACCATCCTCGATATAAGGTGGTATCACCTCCAAAAAACAATAATCAGAAAAATGGTAGTTCCCCCTTGATTTCACTTTTTCACATATATACTGAAGTTCTTCCTTAACCTCCTCCTCACGACTCCCTCTATCTATTAACAAAAGTCCCCTTCTCATTTTTCGATCCTTGCTATTGCAATAGTAAGATTTGGTGGAAATTTTTGTTTTTCAACTACCAGAAAGCCTCTTGAGCCTTTAATTGCGGCTGCCTCGGAAACACTGGAGGTACCCTCGTAACTTTGAACGACTTGTGAGGGATTTGGTGTACTTATCCTAGCAAGCTCATCCTTTTCAAAATATTCTACTGGGATCTTCATTTCCTCCGCTAATTGTTTCAAGCCTTGTGCACCAGATTCTTTTTTTATTGACGCAAATTTGGCAATAGACTTGGTACTAAGCTTGAAATTGGTAAAGCAAAAATCTAGTCCCTCCTTTATTGTCTCTTTTGTAGTATCCCAATGTAATCCGACTCCCACAACCAGAGTTTTGGACCTGTAGATCACAGAGCGTTGCAAGATCTCTTTATCATCAATTATTCTATCTGAAATGATAAGAAATCCTTTGCATTCTGATTTCCTAAGCTCTTCTAAAGTCTTGTACATGTGGACATTTTTTGGGAGCTCTCTGTTTGGTTGCCACCAGTTCTTTTCGCCCGCTTCCTGAAACACACCAATCTTTTCTTCATTTACCATCAATGCACTTATTTTAGTGACAGTGGAATCATCATCTATCTGCCATCCAAATTCTTTTCCGACAAGATCTACGGCAATAGTTTTGTTTACGTCAGCAGCGGTAGTAATGACTGATATGGCGTTAAGAGCTGATGCAATTTCTTCTGTGAGTCTATTTGCACCGCCAAGATGACCAGAAAGAGCACTTATGACAAATTTAGCAGTGTCATCAATTACTACAACTGCAGGGTCAGTCTTTTTGTCCTTCAAATGGGGTGTTATTAATCGTATTACAGCCCCCAATGAGAAAATGCATACCAAAGCATTACTCCTGTTGAAAAGTTCACCGACTTTGGACGTTGTGGAATCCTCGAACCAATTTATGGCGCTGTTATTATTAGAAAACTTTGAAGGAGCAAATATCTTCCATTGAGGAAAATGTTTCTTTAAAATAGATGCTATTTCTATACCATTCCTAGTTATCGCAAGTATTACTACATTTTCCACAATTTTGCTTTTCTATATCTTAAGATATCTGTTACTGTTTTGGAAATCTACCGATGATATTTCCATCAAAGTCAAACATTATCACTTCAATCTCTACTTTGTTTTCAGAATGTTTTCGGAGGTGATTATGCACCTCTGAGCAAATCAGGTCAAAATATCCGTTTACGTTCCTGCCTATGACTATCTCAAAAACATGCCTTGCTGTGTTAGCATGCTTGATTTCTTGTGTGACTTCGATTGGTGCGTTACATTTTCTTGCAATATCTGCGAGAAATTGCATGTCAACCTTCGATCCTTTTACATGTGTCTGTCTTACTCCCATGCCCATCTTTGTTAGCTTACCAATGAACCCTGCAACATGAGCTTTTTTGATTCCTTTCTTGGCACATTCCTGTATAGTATAGCCTGAAAAATCTCCCATTTGAATAAAACAATGATCAGGTAAATTGATTATTTTCTTTGAAAAATCCTCACTCCTTCCACCTGTTGTTAGGACGACACTATTATCTCCCATAGCAATTGTAACGTCAATACTTTGCCTTATGGCAGCTGCAAAAGACGCAGTCGAGTATGGAATCACAATGCCACTTGTTCCCAAAATTGAGATACCACCCAAAATCCCTAATCTTGGATTATCTGTCTTTATAGCAAGCTCTTTGCCTTTGGGAACGGAAATAACCACCTTGATTCCATTTCTTTGCAGTATATCCTTTGCAACTTCCAAGATGTTTTCTGTTATCATCTTCTTTGGGGTCGGATTTATCGCGGCAGAACCAACCTCAAGTCCAAGGCCAGGTTTTGTGACCTTGCCTACTCCTTGTCCACCATCAATTTCTATTTTTCCTAGCCTGTCTGTAAGTGATACTTCGGTACAAATTTCAGCACCATGAGTTACGTCGGGATCATCCCCGCCATCCTTTATCACAGAACATCTGGCCGCATCGGAATTGAACTCACACCTTTCGATCTTTATTTGAACCTTAGATTTTTTCGGCAGGGTTACTTCAACCAAGTCTATCTTCTTTTGATTTAGAATTGATAAAACGCATGCTTTAGCGCCTGCGGCTGCAGAAGTTCCAGTTGTAAAACCAGTCCTAAGTTTTCCCTTTGGTTTTGAATCGGCTTCCACGAAAGGAATTATTATCTTACGTATTAATCCTTATCAGATTATTTCAGAATCATTGATAAAATTATCCAAAGTGCTATCAATCCTAGCCCACCAAATAGGATCATATGTGTCCTCACAGGGGAGGGTTGTTTCTCTTGGTTATGGTTATAATTTTCTGTGACATTTGCACCAAAGGGATTTGTAAATTCACCAATGCCTGAATCGAAATGAAACGGTTCACTTACCTTACTTTCATATTTTTTCCAAAACTCTGCATATTTAGCGGCTACATCCGTCTCAACCGTCTTGTTCTTTTTCTTTTCTTCACTTCTTAGAAGCTGATAAGCTTCTATGATTTTCTTGAATTTTTCACCATCTTTTTCGTTCGTATTTCTGTCTGGATGGTATCTTAGGGAAAGTCTTCTATAGGCACTTTTTATTTCCTTTTGAGAAGCGTCCTTTTGCACGCCTAGTATATGATAGCAATCAGCTATATTCAATTGATAATAACAATACACTAGCACCAAAATTAATTTGTCGGGAGATTTCTTGGCTCTGTGTGGAAAGACTAAAGCAGGTAGTTATAACTGGTGCAAATGGATTCATCGGGAGAAACGTAGGAAAGCTCGTGTCAAAAAATGGCTTTGACGTACTAGGAATAGTGCGAAAGGGCAAGAAGAGGACAATCACTTTCGGAAGAGCTATAGTTTCCAAAAATCTTTCAGAAGACAGCCTTGTATCTAGCATAAAAGATTCGAAGGCACTATTGCATTTTATCGGTAAAGGTAGGCAGACAGTCTATTCCGAGTATGAAAATGTAAATGTCGATACAACAAGAGATACAATTCGGTTATGTAAACGAGCCTCAATCAAAAAAATAATCTACATCAGCGGTCTTGGTGTTGATCAAAAAAGTACACTTGGCTATTTTATTTCAAAGTATAAAGCTGAACAAGAGATAATAAAATCAGGATTAGACTATACAATCCTACGAGCATCATATATCATAGGCAAGGGTGATCCGTTATCGAAAACTCTTAACACTCAAATCCGAAGAAGACTGATTATTATTCCAGGTTCAGGAAATTATCGTATACAACCAATTTTCATAGAAGATGTGGCAAGCATTATCATGAAATCCATAACTGACAAGAAATTTTCCAAAATGACCCTAGATTTGGTCGGAGCTGAAACAATAACATACAATCATTTTGTGAAGGACTTTGTTCAAGGAAGAAAGATCACAATCAGAAATATCAACTTTGAGGATGCTTACCGTAATGCCATGCACAACAGAGGTCAATTCGGAGTAGATGATCTAAGTATATTAGTAGGCGACTATGTTGGCAATCACAAGAAACTCGCAAAAATTTCAGGAATTAAATTCACAAGATATCAGAAAGTCTTAAAATCCAGCGGCCTTTCTTAGTATCTCAGCCTTATCTGTTCTCTCCCATGTAAATTCAGGTTCGCTTCTTCCAAAGTGACCATATGCAGCAGTTTTTCTGTAAATCGGATTTTTCAGTGTCAACTGAGATATTATTACAGCAGGTCTCATGTCAAAGTGTTTTCTTACTAGATTCTCAATCTGTTCTTCGGGGATATTACCGGTATCAAAGGTGCTCACCATGAGAGAGACAGGCTCTGCAACACCAATGGCATAAGCTACCTGAACTTCGCACCTATCGGCAAGACCAGCTGCTACTATATTTTTCGCAATATATCTGCACATATAACATGCCGATCGATCTACCTTTGAAGGGTCTTTGCCTGAAAATGCACCACCACCATGTCTTCCCATTCCACCATAAGTGTCTACGATTATCTTTCTACCCGTAAGACCTGCATCGCCTGGTGGACCACCTATCACGAATCTACCAGTAGGATTGACATGAATCCTTATCTTGTCGTTCCACATGCTCCCACAAACAGGCTTTATGACTTTTTCAATCACTTCCTTCTTAATTTGCTCATTACTCACTTCAGGGGAATGCTGAGTTGAAATTACAATAGCTTCTATTCTCTTTGGTTTCCCATTCTCATATTCTACTGTTACCTGAGATTTCCCATCTGGCCTTGCCCAAGGAAGTTCTTTCTTCTTTCTTGCTTCGGCCAGTCTACTAGTTAACTTATGAGCAAGCATGATTGGCATTGGCATAAACTCGTCTGTTTCATTTGTGGCATAACCAAACATCAAACCTTGATCTCCGGCCCCTTGCTCCTTCTCCGCGTTTGCAGAAACACCTCTTGATATGTCTGGACTTTGTGAATGCAGAGAGATTAGGACACTGCAAGAGTCGGCATCAAAACCATATTGTGGATTATCATAACCTATTTCGCGAATTGTTTTTCTTACTATCTCCTGTACATCGAATTTTGCCTTCGAGGTAACTTCCCCCGCAACTACAACAATTCCAGTGGTTGTCATAGTTTCTATCGCTACTCTTGATTCCGGATCGAGCCTCAGAAATTCATCTAAAATTGCATCCGAGATCTGGTCGCAAACCTTGTCTGGGTGACCTTCAGTAACTGATTCCGAGGTAAAAAGATAACTTCTACCCATATCTGTGACCTGTGTCATTACAGCTCATTTTCTAACTTGATAAAAAGTACGTTGTTACCTCTTACTATAACCCTGCCATAATTTGCAACCACTTTGCCATTGCTTATTTCTTCAGCATCCGTCATGATAAGATTCATGTAAGAATCAACGTTGTTCATCTTGCCTTTGTATTCTATTTCGCTTTTGAGTCGGACTGTTACTTTCTTGTTAACGCCTTTTTGTAAGGTAGTCAATGGTCTTTTCGGAACTGGCTGCGACAATCACAAATCACTTGTGAACCAGTGCTTGAATTCGGGAATAAAAGCCTTCCCGATCATTACTTATACTGTTTAATTTCTGGTATTTTCTAGATTAAAGATTTGATTTCGACTGGTCTCTTGGGGCTTGACAAGCTATTACGGGGTGGGGTGGCAGCTGGAACAATAACAGATATTTTTGGTCCAGCTGGTAGTGGTAAAACACAGCTTGCAATGCAAATTTGTGCAAATTTGCTTGACACTGGTAATGTGATCTACGAAGATACTAGTGGTGGATTCAGACCTGAGAGAATGCTTGACCTTATCAAATCTAGAGGTAAGAACGACAAACTCTTGGATAAAATAATAGTGGCACGAACCACAAACACTGCAGAACAAGCAAACTATGTAAATAAGATAGTTGAGATAAACCCTAGCCTGGTTGTAATTGATGACATATCAAGTCTTTTTTCATTCGAGTATTCCAGAGAATCAAATACGCTTGAAAAACACCTTAGATTCATGCAATATATGCACATGTTATCACTGGCAGCAATCCAGAAAAAGATTCCTGTAGTAGTAACAAACATTGTGAGAAGATCTGGTGAGGAAGAGAGGGAGAATCTGGATAAATCAATTAGCATGTTCACACACAAAAAAATAAGACTAGTAAAAATCGGACAGAAATTTACGGCCCAGACATTTCCCTCGTTTGGTACAAGAGAGGAGATATCCTATAAGATAACAAAGGATGGGTTGGTAGAGATATCTTAAGCTATTTATCACTGTGATAACAAATGGTTCTATGTCAGGAATTTTCGATTATATACCAATTATCACCGTAATTTTATTTGGGACTGGTTTAGTTGGTGCGATGGTATACGAGCGAGCTAGAACAAAACAAAGCAAAGAACCAGAAGCCACTACTTGAGTTAGAAGAGAAATTCCGTCAACTTGGCTTTGAAAACCTTACTGAGATTCAGAGAAAGGCAGTTCCAATAATATATCAAAAGATAGATTCACTGGTAGTTGCACCAACCGGATCTGGCAAGACAGAAACTGCAGTAGTGCCAATCTTTGCAAGAATTGCGAGATCAAAAAAGCCTGGAAAAATAAAAGCACTGTATGTTACTCCACTGCGCGCACTCAATCGCGATGTATTTAGGAGAATTATCAGGTACGCAGAAAATGAAGGGTTGACCATACAGATTAGACATGGAGATACTCCGCAATCAGTTAGGCGTAAGATTACACTTGAGCCACCTGATGTTTTGATCACAACTCCTGAAACCATCATAATCTTGTTGAGTCAATCAGCCATGTTACAAGCCATGAATGAACTTGAATGGATAGTAATAGATGAAGTACATGAGCTACTAGCCAACGAACGCGGTGCACAACTTTCACTAAGTCTTGAAAGGCTTCAAGTAAATACAAAACACCCCCTAACAAGGATAGGTCTTTCTGCCACCGTAGGAAATACGACAGAATCAGCCAAGTTCGTTGTAGGTACCAAGAGAAAATGCAAGATTACCGAGGACAAATCCATTAGAAAATATGACGTTGAGGTCAAGTTTATAGATGGAACTATAACAGATGTCGTGGATTTTATCATTGATTATGTAACGAAGAGCTATTCAGATTCGCCAGTTCTATTGTTTACAAATACAAGAGGAGAGTCGGAATACATTGCATCTGTTCTTAAAGAGAGAACCACTATTCCAATTGAACTACACCATGGTTCGTTGTCACAACAGGTACGCGAAGAGACTGAGGCAACACTAAGAGAGGGAACGCCTGGAATTGTTGTATGTACTTCTTCACTTGAGCTCGGATTGGATATTGGTTCGGTTGAATTAGTCATTCATTATGGTTCCCCACGGCAAGTATCAAAATTGATGCAACGAATAGGACGAAGTAAACATAGAAGGGGTTCGTCTGCAAAAGGTCTAATCGTAACAAATAATCCTGATGACGAGTTTGAAGCGCTAGCGATACTTGAACGTGTAAAGGAAAGATCAATCGAAGACCAGGTAATACATGATAACCCACTAGATGTTCTTGCTCATCATCTAGTTGGTATGACTATGCAATTTGGTACAGTATCAGTTGATTCAGCATTAAATATGATAAGGCAAGCCTATTCCTTTAGGGACATTACAATTGAAGATCTCTTCAACACTCTTGAAATGTTGCACAATGGGTCAATTCTTCACTTTGACAAGGAGGAGATGGTCTTCAAAAAGAAAGGACGCTCATTTAGGTATTACTTTGAAAACCTCTCAACAATACCTGATATCTTAAAGTTCAAAGTCTTTGATACCGCAAGCAAAAAAATTATTGGAAGCCTAGATCAGAGGTTTGTTGGAGATTATGGAGACCAAGGAAATGTTTTTGTCTTACGCGGATTGCAATGGAGAATCCTCAATGTAGATGATAAATCACTTAGGATAAACGTAGAACCTGTTAGATCTGGCGGAATCAACGTTCCATATTGGGAAGGTGAAAATATTCCCGTTGATTTTTCAACGGCAAGAAAAGTTGGAATGTTCAGAACAAAGACAACTGTCAAGCCTCTTACCAATAAGATAATCCAGAGTCTGAATCTTGGCGCAATTCCAGACGAGAAGACTATTGTAATAGAATCACAGAAAACCAGAAATGCGATAGTAATTCATGCCTGCTTTGGAACACGGATCAACGCTACCATATCAACACTACTTTCTGCAATGTTATCTGCGAAAAGTGGTTATCTGGCAGATTCCAGATCTGACGCATACCGAATAATGATATCATCAAACGGTAGAATACCAGAAAAGGGGGTACTTGATGTTTTAACTGACGAATATGACCTGACCACAATAGTACATGCATCACTTGTGGGAACTCACAACATGAACTGGAGGACCTGGTGCGTCGCAAAAAAGTTTGGCGTAGTAGGAAGAGAAGCAGTCTATGACAGAAAATCTGCCAGATTCATCTATGAAAAGTACTCTGGGACAGCACTAACGCAGGAAGCTCTTCGTGAATTATTTCATGACAAATATGATTTAGAAAATACCTCGAGACTTCTTACGAAAATACGATCTGGTAAAATCACGATAAGATGGACTGAAGTTGATAGCTTTTCAAAGCTTGCAGAACCCATTTTGGATCATACCACAAAATACTATGCGTCACCTGCAAATATGGACAAGGGAATTCTTGACCTAGTCAAGTCCCGCCTAATGAAGACAAGGCATAGACTTGTCTGCATGCGATGCGGAAAATGGGAAAGGGTTTTGGAAGCAAATGAAATGAAAGACCATCTGGCATGCCCACATTGTAGATCCAGGCAGATAGGTGCTACCTTCTATTCTGATTATGATTTGTCAAAAATAGTGCAAAAAAAGATGACAGGAAAAAAAATCAGCGCTGAAGAAAATCACAAATTTAATCGTGCGTGGAAAGTATCCTCACTTTTGGAGAACTTTGGAAAGACAGCACTTGTTGTCCTTTCTGGATATGGCGTGGGAGCCGATACAGCTGCTCGAATCTTAAGAAATATGATAGGAGAAGAGGAACTCTATAAGCAGATATACGAAGCAGAACGGCAATACGTTACGACCAGAGGATTTTGGGATTAATTCTTATTTTAATCACTAACTAAATTAAAACAAAATTGTTCTGGTCTTGCCGGATTAACTGCTATTTCATATAGCTAATTAATTGTAATTCCAGCTAAACAAAGTATATCTTACCAAACTTCGTGGGTGTACCATGAAAGAAAACGAATGCAAAAAGGAACTAAAACAAGATGCATCAATCTACAATAGATTACACGCGGACTCGGGACGCATACTAACAGCTTCAACATATCTTCTGATATTATCGTTTGTCATGTTACTACCCACAATATATGCGGCTCAACCAATCTCCTATCTATCAAACTTTGGAGGTACTGGTTATGGCGATGGACAGTTTAAAGCTCCAAGTGGTATAGCTCTTGACAGCTCAGGCAACATCTATGTTGTCGATGCTATCAACAACAATGTCCAAGTCTTTGACT
>VBPL01000066.1 GCA_005877205.1 Nitrososphaerota archaeon | reverse complement strand
CTTCACTAACTTAGAACGTGAAGCTTTCTTTTAATAGTGAACTCAAGTTTTCTTTCAGTTCATCGTCTGATGACAAGGAGTTGAGGTCTCTTATGAGTACCTCGCTTGCAAGGCATTGGTTCTTTGAATACTGGAAGTAGCAATCTAATTTTTCTTGATATGTTTTTGCGTTGTAGTACGTGGTCCAGAAATTTTCTGTTGAGTGTAGCACATAAAGCAAGAACTTTCGAATCATCCCTTCAATCTTCGGAGAAGGATTGTCTTTCATCAATCCGATAAGAATCTGCTCTAACTTGCTTTCTAGATTTGATTCATAAATAAGTTGGTAGATGTCTCCGTCTTTTGTCACGGACCTACTACGTGATTGTATCATAAAAGCCTTTGTCAATAAATTTCAAAAAAATTTCAAATATGATGTAACAACTACAGAAAAATTCAAAATTTCAAATGTAAAGCCCTTCACAAAATTTAAATAATTTGGTAACGTATTATGTATCCCTATCAAAGGACATCCTCCCAAGATAGGGATCATGCAGAAAGCATGTGATGCGGTTAAGGAAAATCCCTTCTGCATAAGCAACCAAGGGAAATCCCAAGGAGATGATGACAATGGTCATCATGGCTTTGAGTGTAATGCACTCGCGCATGGCGTGCTATCCACACGCAACTGCATGATAGAATTTTTCTCACCTATAACAAAGGTAGACAAAACTATGGAAATTATTCAAATGGATTATACAATAATTACTCCATAGTGATTATCTAAAACAATGCAACTTCCGCACAAGAGATGGATATGGTATCTAGTTCCGTCCCAAGTTACTGCCCAGGGATTGAGTACAGTAATCCCCCTATACGTAATATTTCTTGGCGGCGGAATAGGCGAAGTAGCAATAATAACCGCGCTTCAAAATGGAGCTGTTGCGATAGGATCCATCTTCTGGGGTAAAGTAATAGATAGATTTCATACAAGAAGACCTATACTTCTTCTTTCATTCTTTGTTGCCCTTCTTTGTAGTCTTGGCATGTATTTTACGAATTCCATAATAGTCCTTTATGGAATTGCGCCCATACTTGGGTTTTTCATGGTTGGCAAAAACCCAGTAACACAGTTGCTTGTCATGGAATCAGTTCAAAAGAATTTGTGGAGCTGGCTATTTGCAAGAACATCGATCATCAGCACATTTGGCATGGTAGTCGCAATGATAATTGGAACTGTCGGAAGTTTTTATTTTGATCTAAGACCATATTTTCTGATATGTGCAGCCTCAGGTGGAATTGCAATGGTACTAAGTACTACCGTCAAGGGAGGTGGTTTTCATCTTGAAAGAAGTAGTATTGCTCATTCATTGCACGGACTGCAATACGCAATAAGTCAATACCACTTTGTTTTCCAGAAAATTCCTGAACTGTACGACTTTAAGCACATTATTACAATATTCAAAGGAAAGATAAGCAACGAAATTGGGATCTTTTACTTTGCTATTTTCTTCTTCTATCTTGGTAGTACCATGTACTTTACCGCCTGGACGCCGTTTTTGAAAAGTCATGATTTTTCAAATTCTGGTGTGTTCTTAAATTACCTAATTCAGACTGCAACTATGTTAGGTGTATTTTTCATTGCTCCAAAAGTGATTGCAAAAATTGGAGAAGAACGAGCCACAATTACAGCATACATACCAAGAGTGCTAGCTGTAGTCATCCCTGGAGTTTTGGTGCCATTAATGGTAGGTACAATGGGCTTTGTCTTGGCTATTGTCTCTTCATGCTTGATGGTAATTGGATTTTCTATCTTCAGCACATCAAGTTCTGTCATCTTTTTCAAAAGCATTCCCCAAGGATTTGAAGGTAAGTATCTAGGGGTAAACAGTGCTATCACAGGAATAGGTGTCTTTGTGGGCTCGCTTGTGACAGGTGAGCTTACCAAATTCTTTGGCTACACTACTTTGTTTCTCTCTTCTTCCACTATACTAGTTTGTTCTCTAATTTTATTTCAGATCTATTTCCGCTATAAACTATCAAATAAGATAGTCTAGATGTATCTGGCAGAAGAGGATTGGCTGGCAGGCATTGAAGGCAGTTTGCTGTTGACCTCTGCCTCTGCGACTGCTGCAGCCTCTTGTAGGATTTTCTCTGATTCTTCGGTTGTAGCTTCGGAGTCGAGTCCAAAGTCGCCATTGTGGAATGTATCAGTCATAAGACCGCCGAGCATCTCTGTCATGCCGGTTAGCTCACGATCTGCTTCTGGCATGAACTTGATGAGCGATGATCTCAGGTTCTTCATCAAGCCGATTGTCGGCATGATGGTTATGACAGTGTCTCCCAGATCATGGAATGTGCTTAGTCTAAGTTCGATTTGTTCAAGAGCAATTCTAGCATTTCCTAGAAGCTTTGTGACTTTTCTAACTTCAGCTAATTCTTTTGATAATACTTTACTTGTAGTAAGATCGTGTTGCTGTGTTGCAGTGACGATTCTTTTGAATAACTTTTCATCTCTTTGCTTTAATTTTGTAACCATTCCGTCAAGTTTTGATATTTGGGTCTGGAGCCTTTTTATTGCGTTCTCCATTCTTGGTTTTAGAGCACCTTTTGGTTTTATTGCGTCGTTAATTCTTTCGCCAAGACTTGGTGTTTGTGGTCTTTGCCAATTCTTTGCAAACGTTGTCATGGATACGACTGAAAAAAAATCTTATTAATTTCAGGTGTGAAATGTGGTTCACAGTGTGCTAAATTTAGCTAACAAAACTCAACAGTCTACGCTTGTAGCCGAATCTAACTAAAAAATCAATTTTTGTGGATAACCTAACTTGGATATAATCCTACGTTCAATCCTTCCTAGCAAAGGACTATCGCGCTATCTGTAACGCAATGTTTCTCTGCGGATGGATCTTCTTTATGTGAACCGCCAGTGCGCCTGTTGACGGCTGGGATTCACAGCAAAGTGGACATTGTTCCATTTTATTTAATGCCTGTGATCCTGAATGAATGTATTTAAGTTTTACTTCTGCTCCGTTTTGACAAGAAAAAAAGTTTGATCAAAATAGTTTTTCGTAAGAAACTTTCTTTTTTATTTAGCTGAGACAAAAGTCTTTTTTGAAAACGAAACGTCAGTAAAGATTATTTGAAAAACACTCGTGAGACAATTTAGAATTTGATTTATAGAAAAACAACCTACGTGATTTTCACAATAAAACAAGATTTGAATCATATTAAGACGTACTAATTTAAAAAATTGCGGCTTTTTGCTGACATCACTGTGAAATATACATATTTTGTAGCTTTTTTTACGATTTCCAACAAAATCACTTGTAGTTAAACCTTTTTATTGCTGCTAACCGAAATTGTTATAAGATATTATGACTCGTGAAGCTTTCGGCTCTGGTGGACGTTGCCCCCGTTGTGGGAAGGGTCCAATGGTTACTGATAGCACTACTGGTGAAATGTTCTGCGGTGGTTGTGGATTTGTTCTCACAGAACGTGTGGAGGAATCTGGTCCAGAATGGAGATCATTTTCCAAAGAGGAGCACGAAGATCGAAGTAGAACAGGAACTCCAACATCACTTGCGATGCATGACATGGGACTTGCAACCATAATTGGTCCGGCTGACAAAGATGCATCTGGAAAACCACTTTCTGCATCGATGAAAAGTACAATTGAGCGACTTAGAACATGGGACAGTAGAAGTCAGGTTCATGAGCCGGTAGACAGAAACTTCAGACAAGCCTTTAGCGAACTTGATAGACTAAAAGATAAACTTGCTTTGTCTGATGCGGTAATTGAAAAGACCGCCTACATATACAGAAAGGCACTTGACAAAGGTCTTGTTAGAGGAAGATCAATCCCAGGACTTGTTGCTGCAGCACTATATGCTGCGTGCAGAGACACTGAAACCCCGAGAACTCTGACTGACGTGGCAAATGGCATCAACATCAAACGAAAAGATGTTGCGCGATGCTACAGACTTTTACTCAGAGAACTTGATCTGAAGATGCCAGTTGTGGATCCGATAAAATGTGTTGCAAGAATTGCAAGCAAAGCGGGTTTGAGTGAAAAGACAAAGCGAAAAGCTCTGCAAATTCTAAAAGATGCGGCAGAGATTGAAATTTCTGCTGGCAAAGATCCCATGGGACTTGCAGCAGCTGCATTGTATCTTTCATGTGTTATGAACGGAGAGAACAAGACACAAAAGGACGTAGCCCAGGCAGCCGGAGTAACCGAAGTAACAATTCGAAATAGATACAAGGGATTGAAAGAGTCCCTAAAACTCTAAATTTTTTGTAACTATAAAACTTATTTTTGTAAATTAATTCTTCCATCCAAATCTTTTGCACTTTGCGATTTATGACAAAATAGAATTTAAATCATAATAAAATGTTGGCGTGGCCCTTGTTCGCGGACAGGCAGAGATTACCTCTTACAATCCCACCAAGGGGATTACATATGAAAGTCCGCGGAGCCACGCTCCTCAAGCAGTAGATTTTGCATCTTTCTGCATCACCTTGTATAGAACTTTATCCTATTTATTATTTGATATATATTTTTCAGTTTTTTTTATCGTTTTTAATCAAAATTTTGATAAAAATTTGAAATAATATACAAACGCAAGAAACTGATTATCTAATTTTTTCAAAAAACTCAAGCTAAACAGACATATCATATTTGTAATATAAGATAAAACAGAGATGAAAATAGGACTAGTGAAAAACGAGGAGTTTCGCAAGCTCCCTGGAAAAATTGCCATTGTAACTGGCGGCAGCAGAGGAATTGGCAAGGCCACCGCTGCACTTTTTGCAAAAGAAGGTGCGCGCATTGTAATCACTGCAAAAGATCAAACCAGACTTG
>VBPL01000048.1 GCA_005877205.1 Nitrososphaerota archaeon | reverse complement strand
GATACGGTACTCTGGCAACTCCAGATGCTGCGCCATTTGGTCTTACAGTTGGAGCCGTCACTGACAATGTCTACGTAGGCTATGGGCCATTCAAGAATCAACCCAGATTTGGTAACAGTACTTCTAACTATGGTGAAGTATCAGGTTTTTCAAGCAAAGGACCATCAGTGATAGGAGATCCAAAACCAGATTTGATGGCAGTTGGTGAGTACAGCTTCATTCCTACATCGGTTACGAAATTTAGTAAAGATGCAACAGGATCATTTGCGTTATTTGGAGGAACTAGCCTTGCAGCACCTCTTGTTGCAGGCTCGGCAGCAATCTTAATGCAAGGTTTGAAGGACAAAGATATTCCATATGATCCTTTCACGATCAAGAATATACTGATGTCAACGGCAACTGATATTTATAACGATCCGTTTACACAAGGTTCTGGTCTAGTCAACGTAACAAACGCGATTAATTATGTGACAGGCAACGATGATGTTTTTGTGGTTTACAACAATGCTTCCTATTCGAACATAAAGAAGGTTTTAGACTCATCTCTGAAATCTATGAACTCTTCTTCCGTTGGCCTACAAAGGCTTCAGCTTACTAATTCTTCAATGCCTCAAACATCGTGGTTTGGAGGACGATTATTATCAGGAGATAGAACATCCACCACATTTACGATCGCAAATCCTACCAACCATACCATTAACGTAGAAATACTACCGGAAGAACTGAAGTTAAGTAAATTTTCTCAATATAATAGTACAACAGAACCTCGCTTGAAAGATCCTCTGATAAATAAATCAGGTGTTTATAGACCAAATTACATTCCACTAGTTGAAATTAAAAATCACACTAGTTTAATATCATTCTTTGAAAAGACAAAATCTATTCCAAATGACGCTTCATTAATGGTCCTCGATCTATCCTTTCCGTTCTCACAATTCATGAACTCTTCTGCTAAAACGTATGCCGACGACATGAAGATCTCATCACTATATCTTTACGATTGGAACAACAAAAATAATGATACAAAGCCAACTTATCAAGATCTTTCTCTAGTTAATAGGGGAGGTTCATGGGGAACAGTTCAGGAGCTTAGAGTTTCTGATCCAAACTCTAAGATCAAACACGTCCCACTTGTTGGAGTTTATCCAGTACCAACTAGATACTCATATTGGTCAGGTGACACAAAACAAAACTCGACATCACTTAATTTTACTATTACAGCAAGCTACTACAAGAAGGTAAAATGGTCTGAAGTGTGGCTCGATTCTAACAGCATAGAGATAAAACCTCACAGCACATCTACTGTGGATGCAACTTTACTTGTATCACAAGAGAAGAATCCCGGTTTATACGAGGGTTTCGTCAGCTTCAAAGGGAAATCACACACTGTTAATGTGCCTGTTTCATACGCTGTGATGAAAAAACTGGAACCAAAAGATTTACCCACAGTAATACAAGGCACAACAGGCGGCACACTTTTTGGTAATGGTTATGTTGGAGGCGGATTCGATATGTCTAATAGATATAATGCTGGGGATTGGCGTGAATACTTTTTTGATGTAAGAGACAGTACAGTGAACTCTCTTGCAATGAACATTTCTTGGAAGGATCCAGATACTAATCTTTCAGTTTTTGTAGTAGATCCTCAAGGAAGAATTATTCAAACAAATGTCCCACCCGGTGTGCTTGGACAGTTTCAGGGATGGCCTACTGGGGATTGGCTTGGACCTAGTCCAGTATTTAGTGAGGGAGGAGGTTTTTACCCAATTAAAAACAAAGACGCAACCTCAACAGTGTTGTATGCACCGATAAACCAGACAGGCGCATACTCTGTTTTAATTCACACAACATTATTTGGAGGACGCTCTCTGTCTGAACCTGTGACAATAACTACCAAATTTTCAACAATTCTTCCAAATGAAGCTGCGCCCCCAATAAAATTAGATATTCCACAATTCGTAAACAGCACATACAAGATCCCCCCAGAGGCATTGGGAAAAAATACCGAAGCAGCAACATATTATCTGGATTCAGGGTCACCACAGATAATAAACAAGACAAACCCGACAGCGATAACTGAGAATCTTTCTGAAGGTGAACATACAATGAAAGTTGTTGTAACTGACACCGTCGGACATACAGTCTCAAGCGAATACAGATTCATAGTTGACAATACTCCACCTAAAATTACATTGAAATCCCTTACAAACGGCTCAACCGTCTCAGGCATGATTAACATGAACTTTGATATAGATGAACTAAACCCCGCACAAAAGGATTGGTTGATAGTGAAGCTTCCAAAACAAACACTCTACGATAACAAGACATTCCAATTTTACACAGGACTACTTGAAGACGGTCAGCATACAATCGAAGCAATTGCTAAGGATAGAGCGGGAAATGCTGGAGAGGAGAAAATAACAATAAACGTTGACAACTCTGGCCATAACGCAATTTTTACTCAAAATCTGGGCTCTCAGAATTTTATAACTTTGATTGAAATACTGATAGGAACCGCAATAGCATCTTCAATATCTGTCATTACTTTTAAAAAATTTAGAATTTCAAAGAGAAGTTAGACAAGATTTATATGCAATTTTCCAAGAACGAAGCTTTGGATGTCTGAGCAAGATTCTGCCAAGGGCACTCTTTCTAGACGTGATTTTCTAAAATTACTGGGAGCCGCTGGTGTGGCATTGACATTTACACCATTTGTTCCTTGGGGAAAATTCATGCCAAATCCTTCAAATATTTCCCTGACAAGAGCGAAGGTAGTTCTGCCAGACGGAACTCAAGCTAACGTTAAAACATTTCCAAAGAATCATTCAGAGGTTATAACTTATCCATCGTCAGGAGATCCCGTTATTGATCAAGAGGCATTTAAAAAATGGCAATTTATCAGATTGCCTGAGGAGCTTGGTGGCGATAAAGACGATGTTAGTGCTTTTCGCGTGTATAGTATGGTTTGTCTACACCTCTGGTGTTTGTGGAAATATTGGCCGCAAGAGGGAAGAAAAAGAGGAGAATGCCCGTGTCACGGAAGCATGTACAATCCTCTAACTGGAAAGGCATTTGTGGGTCCGGCTTCACTCCAAGCTCCTCCTTCAAATGTTTTAGCAACCCTTTATCTTGAGACTGATAATGATGGCTATATATGGATAAAGCCAGCCGTGTGGAACGTCAACGAAAATGGAATAGTAGGATATGGTCGTTTCCTTAAAGCGTAGAAACGGTCTGGTAGATTTCTTCTACTGGATATGGGACGGATTAGAGAGAACCATACTAATAGGTACAAAATTTTCTTTTCCAGCTAGATTTGTGAGTCCTTTTGGATTTCTTGGTATGCTAACGTTTGTTATGTTCATTATCTTAGGAATCACCGGTGCCTTATTGATGTTTTACTATCAGCCAATATTGGATAGATCCTGGGATAGCGTAGCAAAAATCAATGACGTCGTACCATTTGGCTTTGCTATTAGGAATATTCATTATCACGCATCTAATGCAATGGTTCTGCTTGCCGTACTTCACATGTATTATCAGTACTTTAGTGGTAGATATAAGATAAGAAACGAAATCATTTGGGTAGCTGGAGTTATACTTGGTACTGTTACTATTTTGGAGGCATTCACCGGATATGACATTATATTCAGCGAACGCGCTGAACTCGCCATTAGTATTGCTGCCTCCCTTACTAATTCTATGCCAGTAGTTGGACCGACTATCCGTGATGCTATGTTTGGTTCAGGATTTTTCGACTTTATTCTGAGGTTTTATACCTTGCATGTCTTTGTTCTGCCTATAGTAATGCTTGGATTGATGGCAGTTCATATGCCCAGATTTTTGGTCTTTGATGTGCCAATGGTAATGGCGATTTCAGGAGCCGTCCTTATCACTGGAGGAGTATTCCCAGTTGACTTGGGTTCAAAGTTTCAACCCACTGTACCTCCAGGTATCACTGTACCAGAATGGTACCTCACAGGAATCTATGCTTTCCTTAGAACACAGTATGACAAATACGTAACCGGAGTTTTGTGGCCTGCCCTGTTCATCATCGCATTAGCCGTGACACCATTTCTAGATAGATACAAGAAATTCTCGTGGAAAGACAGGCCACTTGTCACTGCCTTTGGCATTACGGGAATTACTCAGGTTATGGTAACAACTTATTGGGGTTTTTACATCACACCTGATGTTACAAAGCCTTTGGTTGCTAGACTTGTAATCGATCCTATATTCTTTTACACTATAATGCTGCTACTAATTCCTATAGGGTTTGGATTCTCGTACATGATGATATTATTAGCAAAAGAAGCAGAGCGAAAAGCGAAGTTAGCTGCTTCAAAGGGCCCTCACAAGGTAGCTCAGATAAATTTCTCAGGCAAGTGGATAAACTGGTTGATAGTTGCTCTCCTATTGTTCCAAGTATTTCTCAACATAGCTGCTTACAACGCTGCACTAGCAGGCATGAAGAACTTTAACCTTTTCTTGACAGGATTGATTTTAATGGTATTTGCTGGCATGTTCCATCTCTACCGACATGGACTCAACGAAGCAAAAAAGATCCCAACTCCGCCACCGCAAGAACAAGCAGAACCTCCAAAACCATTGGGCGGACCGGAGTCATCGGGTAAATTGCCTCCTCAAGAATAATCTTCAAAATCATCCTCTCCACCGGCAGCCCCAACCCCTCAAATCAAGACCGTGTCAGTTGAAGATATCAAAGATCCTACAATAGGAAAATTTGATGTGAAAAAAACATAGACAACAGAAGTGTCTTTGTATAGCTTTATAAGAGAAATAAAAAGATCAAGAGCTAGTTGAGCATTCCATCATCAAGTCATGCATATGGAATTGGACTAATTGCTGTTATAATCGGGGCTGCAGTAGGAATCTCTTACTATCAACTTTACTTTATTCCGGAACTAAACGCCAAGCCAATTATTTCAGATAAGGTGCTGCATCCGGGTCAGACCACAACCATAATCATCGTACCTGGAGCTGAAAACCAAGCACAAGAGCAGAACTTTGTACCAAAGAAAATTGAATCCCAACTTGGAGTAAGTAATCTAATCATTTGGAAAAATACGGGAGATATTGGTCATACTGTCACCCCTGATAAACCGTTTAAAGATTTGTACAGCGGAGAGTTTGGTTCACCGGCAATAATTCAACCCGGCAAGGAATACCAATTCCTATTTACTCAGGAAGCACAGATAACATATCATTGTGAACCACATCCATGGATGAAAGGAGAGATCAATGTGGTTCACGGAGCTCTTACCTCGTAGCAGAATAACAAGAACAATTTAGCTGTTTTAAGGAACTAGTTTTGCAAAGAGAACGTCACTTTCTATCTCTTTGTGCTCTTGTATTATAGAAACACGAAATTTTACCTCATGTGTTTCTTTGGGTTCAAATTCAATCGACGCCGTGAACTCAACCATATTCTTAGGTATGTCGTTTCGGTTGATAAATAACCTTGAAAGATTCTGGGATATTGCCTTATTGCTGTAGGAGCGATATACAATAAGCTGATTTGAATTCAATATCTGAGTATTGACTACTATCCCGTCATATCTGCCAGAATAGTTTACTTGGATCTTTCCCTTGATTATCTCGTGAGGTTTTATGTTTAGACTTTCCAATCTCAGTTCAATGTCTTTCATATTATATGCGTCTTGGGTTGAAGATAAATAAATTATGAGGAATGTCAAGTACACAGAGAATCTTCGACTGTGTATAATTGAAAGCGGGCCCGAAGGGCTTCGATCCCTTGACCACTGGATTAGAAGTCCAGCACTCTGTCCATGCTGAGCTACAGGCCCAAATATCGGGCAATATGTAACCATATTAAGGGTTTTTACAACCAACTTTTTTTATTGACATCTCTTTCCATTTTGAAGAGAAATTGTTGCGCGTATCCTGCATTAGGTCCAAAATACTCCAAAATTTTTTCATGGAGGTAATTGTATTTGTTTTCCGTCAGAGATTTTTCTGTAATATCGTGAAATATTTTTGAGTAATATTTTAGTAAAATTCTTTGTGTCCATCTGTCTATTGGAAAGGCTTCTAGTTTGTCTAGAGAGAACAGAAGTATACAATCAGCTACTTTGTTACCAATTCCACTAACTGCTTTAAGATTTTCTAATGCAGATTTATAGTCATCTCTTCTTAGTAGGTGGAAATCTATTCTTCCCGAATCCACCGCTTTGGCTGCGTCTCTTACATATTTTGCCCTAAACCCAAGACCACAGGATAATAGCTCTTTCATGGAAGCATTAGCTAATGTTTTGACTTCTGGAAAGGTGAAAAAATTCCGTTTTTTAAACTCGATCTGCCTTCCGAATTTTTTACACAGATTTTGTAGCATTAATTTGATATTTCGTATCGAGGAATTAGAAGAGCAAATGAATGAAATGTAGCACTGGAAGGGATCCTGTCTTATTAGTCTCAAACCCCTGAAACGCTTCACAGTTCTCCTGACAAGCTCGTCTTTACTGATATTTAACAAGATTTTCTCCACGTCGTCATCTTCTCTGAAAAAATTTGTTGTTTTTGTCAAAGAAGAAATGAACCTGAATGGCTTCTGTGATGCAATCAGTAGGTCTTGGCCGTTTACACCTATCCATTCATTTCCAATTTTATCCCAGAGGAATACTTGACCACTGTTTATTGTAAAATCTAGATTTATTGTGGAGATTTTTTGCATCTCAAATAGTGATTATCTCTCCAGCATTTGGAGCATGGGCTTCAAGGCCAAACTTCTCATGGATTTCTGCGGCAAACCTTGTACACGATTCGTTGTCTCCATGAACTGTAAGAACCTTAGGGCTACCTCTTATTTTTCCAATTAGCTCAAAAAGTGCGGTTCTGTCAGCATGTCCTGAAAATTCAAACTGTCTAACTTCTGCTTCTGCCCTCATTTCTTTTCCGCGTATGCTTACGCGTCCAGCATCCAAAAGTTTTCTTCCAGGTGTTCCCTGCCCTTGGTATGAAACTAATGCGATGCCATTTTTCTTATCAAGAGCTAGTTGTTGCAAGTAAAAGACCGCTGATCCACCTACCAGCATACCAGCTGGAGAAATTACAACCGAGGGTTCGCTTAACGCGCCTTTTCTTTCTTTTTCGCCCTTTATCCAAATGGCTTGATGAACAGAATCTGCAAAGACTTTAGGGTCGCGTAGATAATCTGGATATCTTAACATTATTTCATTTACTTTGACAGCCATACCATCCATGATAACTTTGTGCTTGAAATTTGCATTCTTCAGAACGCAAGCTATCTCTTGAGATCTTTCGACGGAAAAGGCAGGAACAAAAAGAAAGCCTTTTCTGTCTAATACCTCGTATGCGAACTCGATAAACTTTTCTTCTGCTTCATCACGAGGCATCTGATCAGTCTGCGAATATGTGCTTTCCGTGATTATGAGGTCTATTTCACCAAAATCAAGATCAGCTTCTCTTAACATGCGAGATCCTTTAGGATTAATGTCGGCTGTGTAAAACAACCTTTTATCCTCAGATTCTACTAAGACTGAGGCTCCACCCAAAACATGACCAGACTCACGAAGTTCAAAGGAGGCATTACCGCGAATAACTTTCTCCCTATACCCGATTTCCTTTGAATGCATTATCATTTTTGTAACGTCAGACATATCAAACCGAAGATGACTTTTTTCAATTTTTATCATGTCTTCTATCAAGAGTCTCGACAGATCAAAAGTTGGAGGAGTTGCGTATACATCTGTACTCCCTCCTGTAAAAAGCAAGGGAATGTTACCTGAATGATCTAGGTGTGCATGAGTTATGATTGCAGCATTAATGTCATGTGGATTTACCTCCATAGGATAGGCGGGTTCATCACCCAACTCGACCCCGTAATCTAAGAGGAAACCGGTGCCATCGCAATTGACTTGAAAGGCAGAGCGGCCCACCTCTTTGGCTGCACCTAGAACTTTTACCTGCAAGAATTCAAAATCTTTCCAAAGTACCTTTAAACCTTTAGTGTTCTGTAGAAAAAAGTCATTATACTGTTAGTATAATCTACAAAAGACTTAATTATATCAACCAAAATTGATCTGTGCATGGGTAGAACCTTTGAACAATGGTGGAGCACAATCCCAAAAGACCTTCGAGATAAAGTTCGAAAAGGCGATGAGGGAAACAAACCATTATTGAACCAAATAAATTGGATTTGGGTTCACAATATGATGAATCAGAAAGGAGATCTAAATCCTAGCGCAGCAGAATTGCTTAACTGGGTAACATCAGGCCAGATAGATGCAATGCGCCAATCAAAGAAGTAAAAATAATCAATTATACTCTCTTTTTGTTTTTCTTTTGTTCTACAAATGTGAAATAATTCTATAACTCCGTTATGAATTTTACAGATGGTTTAAATAGCAAATGGTGAATAATCAAAATTAGAATGCCAATAGCAATCATTCCGGACATAGATGAACAAAGATGTATAGGTTGTGCGCTTTGCGTAGAGATCTGTACTTCTCTAGGCCCAGACGTTCTTCGTGTCAAACCAGTAGAAGGTTGGAAGAGAGGTAAAGCATTTGTCTTTTATCCAGAAAGATGTATCTCAGACGGTGCATGTATCGGTGTTTGCCCAACAAAGTCAATATTCTGGATGAGACCTATGACTTACACAGCTGGTCAACCAGTTCCTCTCCACAAGAACGGTGTATTCGTCAAAGGCTGGGCAGAAGACGCCGCACTTTAAGCGAAAATCGTTCTTCACTTTTTTATTATTTTTTAAAATTGAAAAATTTTGTTTTTATTTTTGGCACTTTTGCATAATACCTTAGGAATTCATCATCCGCCGCGTATATTGTTTTGAATCTATTGTTTTTAAGAAATATTTTCCAGGTCTTCATAAATTCGGGAAACTCCTCTTTGAAAAAGTTGTTATTAGAAACCAGATAATGCGCAGCCGGATAAATATCAGAGAGCTCTAGTGGAATTATACCTAGGAATGGATTGTATTGGCAAAATTGTATGTCAATAATCTTCGCAGCAAATTTCTTTTTCAATTTATTGTATTCTCCAGATAAATAAAATGGCCTAATACCTCCGTCTGGAACTATAACAAGAGTATGCTTATCTGTCTTGAATCTGCGCACTATGTCATGAAATCTGGAGATCTCGGGTCTAAACTGGTCCTCCCTTGAAAAAAGGAAAACTGCATTCTCTTTGAAACGTGGTGTCGTTTCAATAAAGAAGGAAGTATTTTTGGTAAACACAGATATGGCTTCAAATAGTTTGGGGTGTGAATGGGCCTTCCTCATGACACATTCCCACAATCGTCCTTCGTGAATAGCCTCTTTTACCCTGTCAACTTCAGCTTTTATCGAACAAAGATTATGAAGCGCTATCTTGTTTATCCTATCTTCCTTACTTAATAATTGAATCTCTTTTGGCCTAAAATTACTACAAACCTCGCAATTACAAGAAAAATAAGATATGTCATTAAGATGAATTGTACCATTTTCCATTATGTACCTATCATGTTTTGCATAGAGCATGTAAGACGCGGAATCAAAAGTATCACATCCTAGCGCAACAGCTAGTGGAATAGTCAAGGGATGTCCTGCCCCAAAAAGATGCAGAGGAATAGACTCAGGCATTTCATTTTTAGCGGTAATTATCATACCAGCTAACAGTTTGTACTCGTACGATTCCATGAATTCAACTGGACTTCCCAATGCTAACATTTTAAAACCAAATTCGACAAGAGACTTTGTCGATTTTCTAACTAAATCCGAGTATTCGCTTCCTTGTATCGGACCTACCCATATCTGTCCATTGTTATTACGAGTGTCTAGAGTTTCCTTGGAAACTCTTAGTGTGTGCTCAACATACTCTTTTGCTTTCTTTTTTGACAGGCCGAATCCTGTTGGCTTGTCCAAGGGAATTGCAATGTCTGCCCCAATTCCTTTTTCAAAAGATGCAATTGCTCTATGATCTACATCTATAGTTCCATACTCCAACACTTGATAACCTCCAGAATCAGTCATAACTGCACCATCATAGTCAAGTATCCTATGAATGCCCTTTCTTACTGCATCGTCGCCAAATTGTTTCAGTGTGATAAAGGCATTGGTTATAACTAGATCAAAACCAATCTCTTTCATTTTTTTGGGAGGTATTGATTGTCTTAGCGGATGTACAACCGGTACGTATGCTGGTGTTTCAACTTTTGCATGGTTTGTATACAATACCCCTATCCTACCTGCAAGATCAGATTTTTTTATCTCAAACATTTCATATTGTGATCTGAATCAACACTATTTGAACCTAGTACAGGAAAAATCTCTTCATATCTCCTTTTTTTAGAATCAATCCCAACCAATCAACGCCATCTTCCCGGGTTCTACCTTTAAGGAAAAGAGTCTCAATTTTCTTTACTACCGTTGAGACTGTTTTGTCACTTGCATCTATCTGGAAAGTCTTGTTACGACCAATTTTTTTTACCATGTCATAATATGTTATTCCTAATACTTCACTACCTAAGTTTTCAATTGCCTTTTTGTAACTATATTTTCTTTTCTTGTACACAGACTGAAGCTTGTAGGGGTTTCTTCTCAATACAACTGCAGATTCAACATTGTTTCTTGACACCACATAAGGAGCTAAATGTCCAACAAGCAAAGAATTTTTTGAAGCTTTCTTGGTAATTATCTTCTTTAATTCACTTAAATCCACATCTAAAGTTCCATCTCCTTTTTCGAATACTCCATGGCCTATTGCGACCTTGTTTATGTCAATTAGCTCAAGTTTTAGTTTCTTTGCAATTATTCTTGCTACTATATGCTTTCCGGTTCCAGGATTACCTGTTATTATCTTCAACGAATAGGTTGAATGTTGAATTAAATTAAACACTTCTGGAATACTAATAAGAGCAAATCTTGGACTGATTTGCATGCAAATCGGCCTTCTAGGGAAGACCAATGTAGGAAAATCCACCTTCTTTTCTGCTGCTACCCAAACAACAGCACAGATAGGAAACTACCCGTTTACTACCATTGAGCCTAATGTAGGAATCGCGTATGTGAAAGCTGAGTGCGCTTGCAAATATTTCTCTATAAATCATGTACATCAATTATGTGTGAAGGGAACTAGGTATATTCCAGTTAAATTAATCGACGTTGCGGGTCTTGTTCCAGGAGCTCATGAAGGTAAAGGCCTTGGAAATAAATTCTTAGATGACGCAAGACAAGCCGAAGTCCTTATTCATGTTGTGGATATATCAGGTTCTACTGACATTCAGGGCCAGCCAGTTCCAGTCGATACACATAATCCAATAGAAGATGTAAAATTTGTTGAAGAAGAATTTGATCAATGGATGAAGCAGATACTTCAACGTGAATGGCACAAGTTAACAAGGGAACTAGAAAGTAAGAGTGGAAAAATTATTCATGCAATTACACAAAGATTCAGTGGTCTTGGAATAGACGAATATGACGTAGAATCAGTATTGCATGGTTTGAATTTACAAACAAAAAAACCTCTGGACTGGACAGAGAACGATATCTTTTCGTTCGTCAAAGAGCTTAGGAAGAGAACTAGACCAATGATAATTGCTGCCAATAAAGCAGATCTGTGTCATGATTTAAGCGTCTTAAACGAATTTACGAAAATACATCCTACTACTGCATGTAGCGCAGAAACAGAACTTCTTCTACGGAAGGCTGCAAAAAATGGTCTTATAGATTATTTATCTGGTGACAAGAAGTTCACAATAAAGGAAGGAGTGGACCTCAATCCGCAACAAAAAAAAGCACTCGATCTGGCAGACAAAGTGTTATCGAAATTAGATGGTACTGGGGTTCAAAAAACTCTGAACTCGGCATGTTTTGATCTTTTAAAATTAATTGTAGTCTTTCCCGTAGAAGATGAAACAAAGCTATCTAATAAGAACGGTGAAGTATTACCTGATGCAAGACTCTTGCCGCTAGGTTCAACTGCACGAGACCTTGCAAGAGTAATACATGAAGATCTTTCCAAGGGCTTTCTTCACGCGGTTGATGCAAAAACGAAACAAAGAGTAGGAGCAGAACACCAACTGAAAAATGGAGATGTTTTAAAAATAGTATCTACTCTTAGTAGAGGATAAGATGCTCTCCCTTGGGATTGAAAGTACAGCTCATACCTTTTCATGTGCAATTATTGAGAAGAAGGGGAAGCAAGGTAGAATCCTTTCTGACATAAGAAAAATCTATAGACCGCCGGAAGGAGAGGGAATACATCCAAGAGAGGCCTCTCGTCACCATGCTGAAAATTCCCCTCAGGTTCTAGCAGAATGTTTGCAAAAGTCAGGCATTAAGATTAACGACCTTGATCTAGTATCCTATGCTGCAGGCCCTGGTTTAGGACCATGTTTGAGGATTGGTGCCGTTGTTGCAAGATCTCTGGCTTCGTATTACGGTATGCCGATATATCCAGTAAATCATGCACTTGGACATATTGAACTAGGAAAGATGCTAACTGGGGCCAAGGATCCTTTGGTTTTGCTTGTATCAGGAGGTCATACCATGATTCTGGCATTTTTGTCCAAGAAATGGAGAGTCTTTGGAGAGACATTGGACATAACGTTAGGACAGCTCATAGACCAAATTGGAAGACACACAGGATTTGCATCACCTTGTGGCCCAAAGATAGAAGAGCTCGCATCAAAATCATCCACCTATGTTCAACTACCATACGTGGTGAAAGGGAACGATGTGTCATTTTCAGGTCTTCTGTCTGCTACAAAAAGGATAATTCCACAAGGTCTTGAAAGCGCATGTTTTTCATTGCAGGAAACAGCATTTTCCATGATAGGAGAAGCTACCGAAAGAGCTCTTTCATTTACAGGAAAGAAGGAGCTTCTAGTAGTAGGCGGAGTAGCAGCTAACAAGAGACTTTCAGATATCCTAACTAGCATATGCAAGAGACATAACTGTACTTTTTTTGTTGCTCCAAAAGAATACGCAGGAGACTGTGGGTCACAAATATCTTGGCTAGGATTGTTAGAGTCTTCTAAAAAAGATGGTGTTGAATTAGAAGACACATTTGTGAGACAATCGTGGAGGATCGATACCGTGGAAGTTACCTATTAGCCAGCAAACTTGGAGACGGCTTCTTTTATTTCCTTTTCCCACTTGCCTGTATTAAAAACACCAAACTTGTAGGTATTTTCTCCTTCAGATTTGATTTTTATTAGAACTTTTTTAATTAATCTACCTTCCTTAGCAACCTCTACTATTTCATTCAACTTTACATCTAGGACTGTTTTGCCAATTTTTCTAGAAAAATCAATAATCCTTCCCTCAGTTTTATCAAAGGCTATCCTCATATTCGTTAGTGTCAGAACGCCAGGACCTAATGAATCCTCAGAGCAGTCTTCCTGCATGATCTTTTTTTCGTTAGACTCCATGAAGTTCAGGTTTTTACTCTGTGTTATAACTGTATATTCAGAATCAGCATTTGACAATTTTTTCAAAATGTTGATGACTAACTTAAATTATGTATAGTGGCATTTTCAATACTATTGAAACTAGTGAAAAGAGGTGCAGAAGCAGATATCTACCTTACAACTTGGAATGGTAGGAAATCAATATTAAAAATTAGAAAGAGGAAGGATTATCGCAACGAGCTTCTTGATAATAGAATACGTACACTGAGAACTATTAGAGAAGCAAAGATGATCTCTGAAGTAAAATCCTTTGGGGTAAGCACACCATTGGTATATTTTGTTGATCAAAAGAAATGTGAAATATTCCTGCAGTTTGTGCCAGGAAAACTCGCAAGAGACCTTCCTAATGGAACTATAATAAAGATATGCAAAGAAATTGGCAGAATAGTTGGTACTTTACACAAAAACGGAATTATGCATGGGGATCTTACTACCTCAAATTTTATCCTTGCAAGAGAAAGATTGGTGATTATGGATTTTGGGCTTGCGCAAAAGACTGAGAAAGTAGAAGATCACGCTATTGATCTTAGGTTATTTAAAGAAGTATTAAACAGTGCACATGTTAACATTGTAAGCAAATCATGGGAATCATTTCTACTAGGATATCAGAAGATTGTTGGCAGAACTAGAATGGAGAGGGTTATCTCACAGGTGTCGGTTATAGAAAAAAGGGGAAGGTATGCAAACGTTGTCTGAAATACTTTTTGCATCATCAAATAAAAACAAGTTTCGTGAGGCTAGGAGCATTTTATCAAAATTTGGTATAAAACTAAAGTTTCTGAGCTGCCATCTTCAGGAAATTCAGGCAGATGATATAGAGCAAATTGCAAGAGACAAGGTCATTCAAGCTTTTTTGCTTTGTTCAAGACCCGTAGTAGTAGAAGATGATGGTCTATTCATAAATTCATTGAACGGCTTTCCAGGACCATACTCCTCATTTATACTTAAAACAATAGGAAACCGGGGCATTTTAAAACTGGTATCAAGACAAAGGAGTGCTAGATTCAGGTCAGTAATAGCATACTGCGAAAAGAATGGAGATGTTAGATTGTTTAGTGCCGAAGTACTTGGTAAGATATCTAAGGAGGAGTATGGTAAAAAATGGGGATTTGATCCCATCTTCATTCCAAGAGGCCAAAGACAAACATATTCACAACTACATGAAAAGAATACCACGTCACACAGATATCTTGCTCTGAGAAAACTTGCTAATTGGTATTTGCGTAAGCCGCTATCCAGCGGTCAATAAATCGTCTCTGATTCTGTAAGACGACAATCCTTGAAATCTCGCTTTCGTCCATCGCAGAAAAGATTTCCGTTTGCATTGCCAACGTGGATGCAAAATGTCTCACCTCTGACATTTCCAGCATGTCAGAACGCTCAAGTCTATTAATTGAGCGGCCTATATGCATGTAGGACTTGGCCTCTATGAAATGTACGTTTGATCTTTTTAACATCTTAGCGTATTCAGGTATCAATTTATCGTCACAGTTGTAATTTCTTATTAGTGTTATTCTAAGCACTGTTCTGGTATCAAGTTTTGAGAGCATCTCGAGACTTGTATTCCATCTTTCCCACGCATCTTTGAATTTTGGTCGGTTAACCAATTGAAAAATCTCCTCATTGGGAGCATTGGTTGAAAGGTAAAGTTGTGTAGGTAGCGCATCTTCGTCTTGTAGCCTCTGCAGCATATCAGGTTCCTGTCCGTTTGTTACAAGAAAAACTGACTTTGTTGTAGGAAGTTTCTTAAGATATTTTATTAATTCAGGAAGTTGCGGATACATAGTTGGTTCCCCCGAAAGAGATACTGCATAATGACTAGGAAACAACGATTCATCAAGTTTCTTCTTATCGCTTCTTGCATCACCATAATGACCCATTATGAGTTTCCTTCTTTCTTCCATTAGATTCGTAACGATAACGTCAGGGGGTGCAACTTTGTCAGGAGGCATCTTCATAGCGCTATAGAATTCCATAGGACGCCAACAGTAAACGCACCTGTTTTCACAAAACATACCTGCTGGAGAAAACTCCATACATCTATGAGTTGAAATTCCATAAAATTTATGCTTATAGCAATCTCCGTCGTTTTTGAATGATTTTTTTGTCCAGTGACATAATTCAACAGTACCGTGATCTGAAACTCCGTACTTTGCCTTCTTGAGTTGATTTAAAATCATGGGTTTGATCTGGAGAAACTCACTTGAAACTTCTATGGTTTCCCCAGAGCAACTCATGCCCATTTTCCGCGTAGGTTTTAATTAAATCTATAAACTATTTCCAAAATGACACGCATGAAGCGTTTTCCATCGGGACGCAGAGAAATGTACCTAGATACAACATGCTGGCGAAGATCACAACAGCGGTGATTCCCATTGAAAGATACCAGTTTCTCCATTTCATGATTCCGAATATTTTTTTTCATAGTAATAAACCTACGCCTAATTGTCAGGTCAGAAAATAAAATATGCAAAATAAAATGGGGGTGAAATTTTTCTATTCGATCGCAATATGGATAAAAATTTAGATAATTTCTAAACAACAAAACAAATTTTTTGTTCTGACACGAAATTCTCACAAAACTATCTTATATGGCATGATAGTATGTCCAACATGCAAGCTGCAAGAATTGTTAGAGTAAAAGAACCTCTTGAGGTGCAAACACTTGAAACTCCAAAACCCCGAGGCTCTCAAGTTCTAGTAAAGGTGCAATCTGCAGGAGTTTGTCATAGTGATATACACTTGTGGGATGGGGGATATGAAGGACCAGCAGGTCAATTTATGAAAGCAACCGATAGGGGAGTAAAGTATCCTTTGACTCCTGGACACGAGGTGGCTGGTGTTGTCGAAAACATGGGAGAAGAGGTAGAAGGATTTGCCAAGAATGAAAAAGTTCTGGTATTCCCTTGGATAGGCGAAGGGCTTTGTCCTGCTTGTAGGATCGGGGAAGAAAATCTATGTGATAAACCAAGATCTTTAGGTGTGTACAACGATGGCGGCTATGCTGAATATGTACTAGTTCCAAGTTACAAATACCTTGCAAAGATTCATGAGATGGATCCAGATGTGAGTGCACCCCTGTCATGCTCTGCTCTAACTGCATACGGTGCTGTGAAAAATGCTCAATTGAAACCTAATGACAATGTTGTGATTGTCGGTGCAGGTGGACTTGGTCTGATGGGAATACAATTGGCAAAAGCTGTTAGTGGAGCAAGAATAATTTCCATGGATCTTGACGATAACAAGCTAAAGATTGCAAAACAAAGTGGAGCGGACGTTACTATTAATTCCAAGAACGAAGACCCAGTGAAAGCTATTATGGAAATAACTGGCAACCTTGGAGCCGATGCCGTAATAGATTTCGTTAATGCAAGCAAAACAGCAGAGACTGACATGCAAATACTTCGACGCAGGGCACGAGTTGTTTTAGTAGGACTGTTTGGAGGCGCATTACAGCTAAATTTGGTAACCATGCCTACTAGAGCGTACAAGCTAATCGGCTCATACACTGGTTCGATGAACGATATGTTAGAGCTAGTCTCTCTTACACGCCGAGGTGTAATAAAACCAGTAATTTCAAACAGATTCAAGTTAAATCAAGCTACAGAAGCGCTCACCATGTTGAAAGAAGGAAAAATAATTGGCAGGGGAGTTATCAATCCCTAATCGTGGTTCTTGGTCAAAAATTCGAGCGAAATCCGAATAATTCCTAATCTCAAAGGTGCATAGTTAAGATTAATACTGGATTGGAAACGATTTTTCCTTGTGGCCCTTGTAGTACAGTGGCGAGTATAGGGGACTGTGGATCCCCGGACAGGGGTTCGATTCCCCTCAAGGGCCCATGATTTTTTTTATGATTAGCTTTAGTCGGTCAAAATTGTATCGAATCTTACAGGATTCGCAGAATTATAGTTTCAAGTTACGTATTCATACCATATCTTAATGTCGACGAAGAACTACTGGGGGTGGGTTGGGACACTACGTAATTTGTCCAAATTGCACAAGCAAATGTCGCAAGCGATGGTAACTTCTCCAAAACAATTCAGGCAGGTGGTCCGCTCTTTAAAGTAAAGGGAACTTATACTGTTAAAGTTGAATATGGTGGAGCACTACAAAACAATTTGTCGTTCAATTACAACTAGGTTCTACGGATTAAGAGAACGGAAGTTTCTGATGTGAAAACTCTACATCTTTCAATAATTGCAATATCTTGTATTGACATTCAAGTAAGGGACTTTTGGACCCTCGACGAGTTATCTTTATAGTAAGTGCATTTTTTCATTAAAAGCTAGAGAAAAGTAGTTCTTCTTATAATATTTCCAAAGTTGGAAGAATATCCTTTAATATTTTTGTCACCTCTATTAGATGAGGGGTTGGTGCATATGAAGAATGTCGCATCTGCCGGAATGATGCGAATCGCTGTATTTGCGTTCTTAGCTGTGTTAGTTTTAACACTATGGGTACCAGCTAACTCTTACGCAATGGACAAATCAGAAAAGATGAGGTGGCAACTCATATTCCTCTCACCATACAGTGGATGCACAAATTACCAGTACCAGATGGCAAATGCATATGACGAAATAACTAGCAAA
>VBPL01000065.1 GCA_005877205.1 Nitrososphaerota archaeon | reverse complement strand
GTTTGATTTGCCAAACCTGTAAAAATCTTTAGTTTTAATTTCACGATACTTTTACAACCAACACAGATATACCAGACGTATGAAAAATTATGATATACAAGATACATGGCATTATCATAATGGCACCAAGCATCCAAATGGAACTCTTCTTAGCAGATCTCACACATATCATCCTGCACTCAGGCCTATACCATACAAGATTTACAAGAACATCCAAAAAATCAGCCTCCTTTTAGATAAAGAACCCACCGGAATTTCTGCCCTTGATGCAATTTCGACTATTTATGATTCTAAAGCAGAGATGATTCCTGACCTAAACGTACTAACAAGAATACTCTACTTCTCAGATGGAATTACTAGAAGGATAAAATTTCCTCCTCCTATTGGTGCATTTGAATTCAGGGCTGCCTCATGCACTGGAGCGTTATATCACATAGAGATCTATGTTGTTTGCTCTGATATTCCAGGGCTTTCTGCAGGAATATATCATTTTGACCCAAAGGAGCTGAAATTAAACGTCCTGCGAAAAGGAGATTTCCGACAGGTCATAGTCGATGCCACAGCAGATGAAGAGTTTGTCAAGCAAGCTCCAATTACGCTGATTTTTACTGATATTTTTTCCAGAAATTCCATAAAATATCAAGCAAGAGAATATCGTCATGCGTTTTGGGACTGTGGTACTATAATTGCCAATACATTATCAATTACATCAGCCCACAAATTTTCATCAAGATTAATTTCTGGTTTTGTTGATTCCCAGATAAATAATCTACTTGATTTGGATTCTAAGAAGGAAGCATCACTTGTCATGATATCAATAGGGCGTACAGACAAACCAATACCCAAGTCACCTCCTCTTGTACCAATAAATATTGAATCAGAAAATTCCGATAACAATATAGATTATCCGGAAATCAACTCAATGCATGACGCATCTTCACTTTGTGATATCATTGAAGTAAAATCTTGGAGAAAACATTTTGTCAGACCTCAATATACTACCACAGACTTGATTCCTCTAAGAGCGGAAACTCTTACAAAAGATACTATAGAAAAAGTCATTCTTAGGCGTGGTTCGACACGTGTATTTTCTCACGATTCAATAAATTTTGAACAGCTATCTACAATTCTCAAAAGGTCCACAAATGGCATTGATACAGATTTTCTTTCCAAGTATGATATCCTCAACGACCTGTATATGATTGTAAATAACGTTGATGGATTACCATCGGGTTCCTATTATTATGTAAGGCAAAGAGATTCTCTGGAATTGTTACGTAGGGGGGATTTTAGAGAGATCTCAGGAAATTTGGGATTAGGCCAAGATTTACCTCATGATGCGAGCGTAACCATCTTCTTCACGGTAAATCTTCAAAAGGTTTTGGAGAGTTTTGGAAATCGCGGTTACCGCATTGCTCAGCTTGATGCAGCAATAGCTGGTGGAAAAATGTATCTTGCCGCATATGCTTTTAATCTTGGAGCAACTGGTCTTACCTTTTATGATGACATGGTAACAGATTTCTTCTCTCCACATGCAAAAAACAAAGATACCATGTTCATGATTGCATTGGGTAAGAAGGCAAAATCTTCTCATAGTTGACCTGAAATTTCATTTTTAGTAGATATTCATAGCGATATTTTTGTACCACATCAAAGGACTAGGGTACGATCATGGGTCCTCTTTTTGCTTGCAATTAGACCAATTTCTTGTAAAATAGTAGAGATCATGCAAATCTTTGATTGTATTTGTCAAAAGAAACCTTTCCATATTGTTATAATTGGGGAAATGTACTAGAAGAATCGTTGTTAGAAGTTCCTAAAAACATCGAACCTGGTTTCTTCTGCGACAAATCAATATTAGAGCACGGAATTGAGTTTATCGGATTAATTAACAAACGGGGAAGGATGGAAGGTGCCATATTCAATAATGACATCAACCTGACAGGGGAAAGAAAGGAGATGTATATGATGGAGCTTAGATTGCAAAGCTCAATGCAAAGCGATTTTGATTCCGAGTTGGGACCTGTTAGCTATAACGTAACAGAGAGAGGAAAATCAAAGTTTGTTTCAATACTAAACTTTCCATATATCGTATTAGCTATAATGAAAAAAAGTAAAGACCATATTGCGGTGATTGGGAAAATTAAGACAGCGTTAAGAAATTTCCAGAATTTTAACCAAGAATCCACTGTCCAGAAAAGTGGCCAAGTTTGAACATATATGATAAAAAATCAATTCGTTGTTACAAGTGTGACAGATTCATTGGGGAGATTGATGTTGATGCAAGAGTTACTTTGCCTATGTGTGACAGATGTGCAAATCCCATACCAGAAGGTGATGATAAGGTGCTATACGTAGTAAGTAAATTCAACAAGGACCCCCAAAGTTTGGCACAGCCATTGGATGAAATCCTTGTTTAATTTTCTCTGGGTAGTAGTGATTTTATCCAAATCTTGGAAATGTGAAATATAGAAATCTGATAGAGATCTTCTGATAAAAGAAATGGTAGAGCAGGTATGTCTCAGCCTAGCCTTAAGGGGCAGTAATCGTGATCCAACCAACAGATTTGCTTTAACTATCCTAAATAATACAGTAGAAATCATTCTCAAATTCTACGCTGCTTCTCATGGTCTGCTAAAAGGAAGCGAGATTAACTCACAGGAAGCCTTTGTTTCCATTCTGGATATAATTGAAAATCAAAACAAGATTGTCAACTATGAAAAAAAGGACATCACAAAATACCACAAGATTCTAGTTGAATTTCATACCAAAGATAATTTCAGGATAGAAGATAATGTCATAGATGAATATGTCATACTTGCAAAGATTCTCTTAGCAAGGCTGTATGATTATCGCGCAAGTAAGATTGAATGGGAGAAAATGATCGAGGAAGTAAGAAGACATGCATAGTTTTGATTGGGCGCTTTGGTAACTAGTTGGCACATTTGTCACTGTTCGTAACTACACCAAAGGATTTGGATTATCATGGTCTTATTTTAGACCCACCTTGTTCTCAAATTCTGAGTTATTTTTCGTTATCTTTTTCTTACTTGATAAGCTAAACTGTGATTAAATTAGGATCTTTTAAAATTATTTTGTATTCGATTTTATCATTCTCATCCTTTGATACACCGTATGTCTTTTTTATGAGGTCTCTTACTAGTTCAATGTCATCTTCAAGCAACTCTTCGTGTGGGTCTTTGGCCATGAATCTTGCAAAAGAATCCTCTTTTTGTTTTGGAAGATCGGAATCATCATAACTGATAGAATATTCCACAGATACCTTTGGCGATCTTTTGTCTTTGTTATGCTGCAATTTTTTGATATGGGGAGGCAGCTTTTTTTCTATATCTGAGAGAATATTCAAAGGGTCGGTTCTTCCGCCTGCATAATAGCGCGAATCTAGTGTAGTAAAACTGAATCTAACCTTGCACTGCGCTTGCATGTATCCAGTACATCAATGATCAATAAGAATGGTCGTAAAGTTCAAAAAATGATCCAATAATAGGTTTCAAAACCTGCCAGAATCACATACTAATAACAACAAATGCAGGATACAGGGTTTAGTTTTTTGCAGTCTTTTTTTATAAATGGATCATAGCCTTGTCTTTATTCTAATTGATCTCTTTACAATTATTTGGTATTATAAAATTAGGTAATGATATTACTAATTTCGATGGGACTAGGGTACCATAACGGTCTCATTTTAAACCCACTTTATCCATATCACAACGAACAGACAAGAATTGGAACCTTCGTTCTTATTTTGAGTGACGATCTATTTTTATACTACAGTATACTATGGTATAATATATTATACCATGGAACAAAGCACGATAAAGCTTTCTAAAAAGCTCAAAAATGATCTCAGAAAACAAATGATCCACCCTAGCGAAACTTACGAGACTGTGATTGCTCGACTTCTAAAAATTACTCAGGAAGATGATGTACTAAGTGATGAGGTAATCAGAAATATTGAAGAGGGTGTTGCAGACATCAAAGCAGGACGTGTATATACATCAGCTCAAGTGAAAAGGAAATTAGGACTATAGATGAGATGGGAAGTTATTTGGTCTGAGAAATCCGTTAAACAATTAGAAAAAATAGACAAGAAAAACGCAAAGAAGATTTATGATTCAGTGTTAGATTGTATTGAAGATCCGTTTAGAGCATTGATAAGATTAACCAACTCGCCATTTTATAGACTACGTGTGGGAAATTACAGGGTAATATTGGATTTACAGCAAAGAAAGATGATAATCTTTGTTGTAGAGACTGATCATAGAGGTAAAATTTACAAGAAATAATTCAGACCTATTTTTTTTATAAAAAATCCATGGGCCCGATGGGACTAGGGTATCATCATGGTCTTATTTTGGGCCCATTTTTGTAAGATAATTCAAAATCAGTACATTAATTCACAAAATTTCATTGTGAAAAATTGCAGTAAATCAGTTTTTGCGATAAGCATAAATCAAATTAGCAATCCTTAACTCCAAATACTCTTTTTGAAACAATGGTGTCATCAAATGACAAAAACTCCAAATTAGACAAAATGGACCTCGCTTATGCGGCCATACTTGGATTGGCAGTTGTGATAACAGCTTGGTGCGGCTATCAACATGAATTATGGAGTAGTGCGCTAACATTTGAATTAAAACAGGCAAACACTGCGCACAGAGAATTTACAACGACTCAATTAAAAGAAGGGCAATCAACAGTAATTGACGCAATTGCATTTACGGGATATCTTGATGCAGTATCAAACCATAATCAAAAACTAGCTGATTATTACAAGGACGGTTTTCGTCCTGAAATGAGAGCTGCTTTTGATGCATGGATTAAGACAGATCCTTTTAACAATACTACAGCAAAGACTTCACCATTTGATATGCCAGAATATCCAC
>VBPL01000064.1 GCA_005877205.1 Nitrososphaerota archaeon | reverse complement strand
TTCTAAGAAATATAGATGGTGAGACACATGTCAAGTTAGAGATGTGGAGGGATCTCACCAATGGTCTAAACGGCGGGGATTGGAAATTAATGGTAAGCTACACTGATACTGGAAACTGGTTTGTTTCTGAAACTCCTGGATGTGCTACCACGGAACTAAACAAAATAATATTTGAAGCAAATCCTTCTATCTTTATACGCAATACCGACATTAGTTCTGCACAATACAAATATTTCAGTGTTAGAGAAATTGACTCGCTACCATGAAGATTTGGCTAATTTTGGAGATGGTGTGCGTTTACAAAATGACTCATAACATACTTTCACAAAGGTGTATCATGGATAATTTAATCAATTTTAGGTTATTGAATTGTCTTAAGCAGGCAACGGGTTTTTCGCGTTTTGTGTGTCATAGACAATATATTTCAAGTAGAACACTACCTTTCCTGAACCTTTAGCATTTGTTACTTCAAGGGCAAAAGGATACAGATAGGACAATCAAGTCCGGCCACACCAAGAGTGACTGAAGACTAGTCCACCTGTATTACGATTCAGACCGCTTGTTTTCTGTCGTTATATATCCAGTTTTCAGATTGATTTGTGTGGCAGCAGTGGCTCAATTTTAAAACGAGAAAAAAACATGGCAATGACTACCGCTAATGCTAAAATCATGAAACTAACAGTGTTAAACTCAGGCACAGTCGTTTTTGAGAAAGACTGAGATTTGTAACTTACTATATTTGGTGTACTTGACTGAGAATTGCCGCTTATTACACCTAATGTATTTGACTTAGAATTTGCAACATATATCATATTTGTTTTATTATCAACAGCAATTCCAATTGGCACGGAACCATTTCCTAGTTCGATTTTCTTGAAGACTGTATTAGTCGTGCCGTTTATGGCCAATACTAAACCTGATGGGTCTGTCATGTAAACTGTATTTGTAGTTGGGTTTACAGCCGCGTCAAGCGGGGAAATGTCTGGGCCCAACTGAATTGTCTTTACAACCTTATATCGTGAACCGTCAATTACCGAAACAGTAGGTGATTTTGAGTGGGTAACATAAATCATGTTTGTACTAGGATTAACAGCTATGGCCACGGTTGTACTGTTATTACCCAACTGAATTGTCTTTACAACCTCATATCGCGAACCGTCAATTACCGAAACAGTAGGTGATTTTGAGTCAGTTACATAAATCATGTTTGTGTTGGGATTAACTGCTACTCTTTGCGGGCTTCCAATTACTTTGACAGCATTTACTATTTTGTTTGTGGCACCATCCACAAAATCAACTTCTGATTTGTAAGGATCTATGACATAAACAGTGTTCGTCTTTTGATTGACAGCTATTCCATAAGGAAGAGTTCTTACGCTAGATAGGTCTGATGCGGTATTTGTCGAGCCATTGATGACCGATACTGTACCTCCGTAAGAATTAACTACATAAATCATATTTGTGCTGGGGTTAAGAGAAACACCTACTGGGATATCTTCTACTCCTATGGAATCAACTACTGCCCCAATGGAACCATCAATAACAGAGACTGTATCTGATTTTGAGTGGGTGACATAAATCATGTTTGTAGTAGGATTGACCGCAACCCCTGCTGGCACCTTGCCAAAGGTGAAGATATTGGTAACAGAAGGATCGTCAGGAACCCCAAGACTTGAATTGCCAAGGTCTGGGAATACTTTATTTGGTATACCCGTGATTTCATTAAAAGTGGTGATGCGGATGTTCTTGGCGTCTAGATCATCGAACAGCTCGGAAAGTTCGTGAAACTGACTTGCGTTTATCGCGTTAATACTACGGAAAAACTTTCCATTCTTATCTTTCTTGGCAAAATCCTGTGGATGTATTGTAACCACGGCAAAACCAAAATTCGTGAGGCTGGCGTTTATATTTCTCATTTCCTGTGTTGCTGTAATCGGTGAGGGAGATAATTCACGGTAATGTGTTTCAGGGAATTCCGTTTGCGCGGGAACGTGGTAAAGCTCGGATGAATTCCATTCGTTCTTTGCTGAATAATGATAAATATCCCGATCTATGTTTGGACCGGCACTGATTAATTGTACCCCCACCTTTGGCAGCACCTCTGCTGTAACATTGTTGAATGCATTATACGGCGGGATAAAAATATTAGATGTATTTCCAAACAGTTGCTTCATCTTGTCCTGTGCTGCTAAAAGAGATTGATATTGACTAAAGTGGTCAAGTTTGGTATAATCTACGTGAGTGTAGCCGTGCAAAGCAGGAGTGAATAGATCTTTCTTTATTCCTTCCTTGATAGTGTTCACAATTATGGGGTTTCGTCCTGTAGAATTAGTAATTATACCAAGATTCAATGGCTTATTATTTAACATGAAATAATTTAGTACACCTGTAGTAGTTGATTGAACAAAATAATCTTGGACATCATCGAACCTAAAAATGACGCATTGGCAATTTTCCTGAACTCCTAACCCGCGAATATACGTAGGAAAAAATACTACTGTGCCATTTTGAAGATTTACTGGTATCCCGCTAGTTAGATTTTGTAAAATGAGGCTGAATTGTGTTTGTTTGCCATCTATTAGAACAAATATTGAACCAAGATCTGTTCCGTTTTGATTTTGAGATACTCTTATCACATGAAAGCTATAGCTACCAACGTTGATTTTTGTAAAGTGAGCATCGCCATGATTTATATCTGACTTTGAAACTTGCTCTCCACTCTCATCATTTAATGTTACAAAGAAATCACCATCTGAAGGCCCAATTTTTTGAGTATCAGATTTGTACACTGAGAGTAGCACACTATCTACTGTAGGTGGCCAAGGTGTAACGATTTTGTTTTCGTACGATCCCAAAAATATGTGGATTTCTTGATCGTATGTGTATGTAAGATTCTTACCAATAGAAAAACTTGCAGTATAATAGTCACCTACTTTATTGGTCGTTTGTAACCAAAATTGGTTTGATCTTCCTTGGTCGTCAGTAGTACCATGAGCCCACTCCTTTCCGTCAGGAGATTTTAAAGAAATATTTATGCCCTCAATTGGAGTCATACCATCATTGTAGAAAACGTTGAACGTTATCCCGCCATCCAAAGGAATAGATACGTCAATCTTCTCAAAGGCATCCGTCAAATCAACATATCCACTGGCACCATACATGCTAAACCTGTAAACATCGATTTTGTATTTGTGACCTATTGGCAATGAATCGATTGTTACAGGAAAAGAGGCTGGGTGAATGACCCTTAAGGCTGTCTGATTGGTGTCCTGATATACATTTAAAACCACACCATATCCCGATAGGCGTTGGCCGCTGTTAAACAATACATTTACTTGGATGCTACCCGTTTGTTCAATACCATAAGAAGAGAAATATTGAGCAACAGTACTGGAACATAGAATCACAACAAGTGTAATTGATATTCCTTTGGCGCATCTATCAACTTTAATCATTTCTGCTCTCCAGCAAAAATTTCTGTCATTTGAGATTTGACTCTCTGAGGGATACTGGAAGGATCTTTTGAGGAATAAACTTTATTATCGTTTTCAATGTTTGATTGTGAATCTGGCTCCACTATTATCTGCCCAGAGATATTATCTACAAGTATGTTCTGTGTCAAGTTATTCCCGTTAGAATTCTGGATCAACCCTATACCGTATTGATTGCCAATTATTGTATTGTTAATGACGAGGTTGTGAGAACTGTTCTTCTCTATAAAAATTCCAAACTTTGCATTGTAACGGACGATGTTATCTTTAATCACACTGTGAGTGTTAAGCCAATGTAGTCCTATACCTGCACCGTTGTGTTCAATTGTATTGTTTATTATTGTCACATTAAGGCAATGCACTGAGCAAATAAATCCTTGATCACCATTATTGTAAATATGGTTCCTAGAGACATACAGATTGGTAGTACCATGAGCGTCAAAACCATTCTTTGTATTCCCAAATACTTGACTATTCACTATCCTTATGTTGTTAGTGTTGGTCGAATAAAATCCATAATAATTGTATTTCAGGATTGAATTTTCAATGTCTACGTTGGTTGTATTATAATATGTGATAGCGGGCTTGCTGACCTTAGTATTCTCAAATCCTCCGGGTGAATATCCAAGATGGGTTATAGTTGAATTAGATAAGTTCATTACTGCGCCATCGCGCACAAGTACAAATGGTCTTGGATGATAGCCATTTGGATCAGGCTTATTCAAGATAGGATCGTAAGATGAGATGTTAGTATTTCCAGTCTTTGCTGTACCTTTGACCTCTAAAAACGTCGAAGGAAAATCAATTTCTTTCTGATTGGACAAAAACATGATGTTTTGATTAATCAAGTTTAAGCTTGCATTCTTATCAACTAGGATTGGTCTCATAATTAGAAATGCATTTTTATCAGAGAGAAATTGTACCGTGTTTGGAAATTTGTCAGCAAGAGAATGCATGGTCCATTCTCCTGCCCTGATCTCAGTCTCTTTAATATCTCCTACTTGCAGATATTGTAGGACTGGATCAACGTTTTTGTTAAAAGTATATACTGAGAGATCCGATCCAATAACACTATTCTCGGTAGAGGTATTATTACTCTCAGTAAAAGTAATATCTTTACCATTGTGATTCAACAACGTCTCAAGTAGAAACTTGTGTAACATAATTTTTGGCGTGAATGCAACTATCGAGTCATGATACGAGATGGCAGTCTGCAGGAACGAGGATGCGTCGCGATCATTCTTGGCTCTAGCTAGGATCTCTTTATCCGCAAGAATTGTTCCATCGAAGGTTGTGGGAGGATAATCTTTGTCGTATTTACCTATTGTCTGCCAGCCATGAACAATATAGCCATTGTATTGGATTCTCTTAACCATGAACGGATTTTCATGAGAGTACTTTTTATCCAAGAAAAAGACTGCCTTGTCAATTTTGTATTTGTATAGTAGATCAAGTAAATCAGGAAGATATCGATTATTGCCATATTCCACATAGAATGTCAAGGTGACGCTGGATTCTTTTGAAGAATCAAGAATTTGAGGACCGATGGAATATGTTTGAAGTCCTTGATCTGTTTTGTTAATCATTGCATCTATCTCCTCTTTTATTGGAGTTACTATTGGCTTGTCGATATAGCGTTGCACAACAGTGCTGTTTTCGTAGCCATGTCTAAAAACATCCAGAAGAAATCCTATAAATTGTTTATTCTGTTGGCCCTGGATTGGCAAAAGTAAATTCCAAATTAAAACGACAAACGCTACTATGGCTAATATTACAAACAGTAGAGTTGGACTCATTTTTTACCTTGTAAGCCAAGAGGTTTTTCTTATGGTTAATATAGCATAGTAAAGAAGCCAGCTCATACCTATACCCATTGGTGTGACTAAGATCCTATACAACCATAGGTTTTTGGTTTCGGGATGTCTTACTTTGTAGGTAAATGCATACATCAATGAGATGAATGTTAGTCCCATGATATAGACAATTGAGAACTCCCAGTGGCCATTAAGAGGCATAAGAATGATTGCCCTAAAGCTGACAAATGGTGATGCCATTGAGAGAGTCATCTGCAAATAATACACCAGACTCATAATCGGAGATCTATCTTTGAAGAAAAAGGGAGCCACAAACAAGAAGACTCGAACCCAACTTTTCTTCCATCTAATTTGTTGTAAGACAAAACCTTTGAGATTTGACGGTACTCTGGTTTTAACACGTGCGCTCTCACAATACACAACTTTCCACTTCCTTGCATTATTGTCTATGTGATGTTTGGTTCCACCAAAGACATAGGCCGTAAGGTGTCTGTCATCTCCCGGTCTGAATTCTTTTCCAAGGAACTTATCGTTGGCCCAGTGTTCCAAACATGGCCATATGGCTTCTTTTCTATACGCTGATAATATGCCAGAACAACATGTTACACTGTTAAAGGAACTTTCCATGCCCTTGATAACAAAAAATGAACCATCATACCATGTATCTTGCATTTTGGTAAGAACATTTTCGTCACGATTCAGCGCGTTACCATGCGCGGTTACGGCTCCAATATCAGGGTCGTTAAAGCATTGGACTATTCTTTCAATAGCGTCGCTCTCTACAACACTGTCAGAATCTATTAGGACTATTATATCTCCTATTGCTTTCTCGCTTTTTATTGCAGTCAGAATGGCTTTTCGTTTTCCCACATTTTGAGAAAGCTGAACGACCTTTATTGTTTCTGGATGTTGTCTTTGAAATTCAGCCATAACGCTACCGGTGTCGTCAGTTGATCCGTCATTTACTAGAATAATATTGATCTTTCGATAGCTAGATCGAATGGCCCCTTCAATGGAATCCCTAATTAGAATGCCATCATTTTTTGCTGGTATGATAATTGAAACTAGAGGGGAATATCCAGTCTGGCCTGAATATCTTAAAGATGGGTCTTTGTACCTTGTGAAAGTAAAGAAAAACCCCATAGCTATCAGGAAAGTAGATATGAATCCGTACATACCTACGAAAGGGTCTATCACAAATATTAAGAGAAAAATTTTCACAGATAATAATATGAAAAATGCAGAAATTACAAAGCCACCAGCTAGTTTGAGCTTCCTATTTGATCTATCTACGTAAGTTGGCTTGTGCATAGTTTGCATTACATAGTCTCCGTTTAATTTGAAATTTAAGTCATGTGATTCATCGCTAATCATCTTTTCCATCAAGGAACTACTAAATGTATATTAACTTCACACTAAATAATAAACTTAATCTCATTTCCACTTTTGGAAGGTTTTATTTACAACTAATTTCATTTTCAATTTTGCAAAGATGTTAAATTCATGTGTAGTACGCTTGAAGACTCGTAGTTTTTGTTTTTATGCGTAATAACACTCGTTGTTCAGAATTTTTCAAAACCAAAATTACAAACGGTAGGTTTTGAATCAAATCTATTAACTCTTAGCTGCATTAGCGAACTATTTTCTATAGAATTGTAACATAGAATTAACATATGGAATTCTTTCCATAATGATATATTTGTAAATTTTATGCATGTAAATATGCAAGAGGCGGGTTTTTTAGTACAGACTTGTGGTCTGTGCAATAAAGAAATGCCTCTAGTTGAAGGCGATATCATATTTGGGGATAAATGGTTCCACAAAGATTGTTGGAAATTAAACAAGGAGG
>VBPL01000063.1 GCA_005877205.1 Nitrososphaerota archaeon | reverse complement strand
CTATTTCCAGTATCAACAACGTAAACATCACCGCTAGGATCTACTGTAATTCCCTGCGGAAGTAAAAATTGACCGTTGTCTTTACCTTGACTTCCCCATTGTGTTACAAATTTCCCCGTCATATCGAATTTTTGAACCTTGTTTAATCCATTATCAATAACATAGATTGCATTGTCACCAGTGGCTATTCCCATCGGAGTTTCAAATTGACCGTTTCCAGAACCCTTTGTGCCCCAGGTAAACAAAAAGTTGCCGTTGTTATCGAATTTCTCAATTCTCCTGTTTCCAAGATCAGTTACATAGACATTTCCTGACGAGTCAACCGTTATGCCCTGAGGAAATGCAAATAATCCCGTAGTCTGCAGTCCATATGACCCCCATTGTAGCGAGAATGGCAGACTAGTTGTTGCCCAAGAATATCCAATAATACTAGATAGTACAAGGGTCATAATTCCAATTAGCGTAAGCGCAGCCTTCAACGGCTGGGAATCACAAAATATGAAAAAGATCTCATAAGTGAGGAATTATTGTAATTTTAGTCAATTAAGGTAAATTAGAAGGGCTTGTTGACTTCGCGGGTAAAGACATAGCTTGCCAAAGCCACCATGACTACAACAAAACCGCAGATTACTGCTATGTCAAGAGCAACAGAGAAGGCCTGGATTTTGCCACTCATCATTTCTCTAATTAACAATACTGAATATGTGACAGGGTTCAATTTTGCAACAAATGCAAGCCAGTTTGGTAACAATTCAAGAGGAAAAAGTGCTGGGCTGAGCATAAATAATGGCATGCCAAGAAAGTTGATCACTCCCCAGAAAGTTTCTTGAGATTTGGATGTTGCTGCTACTACCACCGATATACCAGAAAATCCAAGAGAAAATGCTATGACAATTAACATGATCGGTATAACCATCAGCAAGTTTGTAATACTGACTCCCAGGGCAAGTGCAATTCCTAAGATCAAACTTGATTGCATCGCAGATATTAATGAGATCGCAAGCATTTTGCCTAATGCTATAGAAGACCGAGAAATTGGGGAGGTAAGGGCTTTGTTCATAAAACCATATCTCCTGTCCCACAATGTATTGACGCCACCAAAAATACTTGTGAATATTGCAGTAAGCATTATCACACCAGGTGCCATAAATTCAATATACGAACCGCTAAAACCTACAGATTGGATTAGCGGTTTAGTACTTGCAAATGTATTTCCAATTACTATTATCCATATAGCAGGTTGAATTAGCCGAATCAGTACTCCACTTCGAGACTTTCTGTATCGTTTCATCTCTCGCCAGAAAATTGTATAAGTATCTGACAACATCATGCCCTGATTTTCCGAATCCTTTCCCGTTCCTTCTTTCTGTCATATTTACCGTTATCTTCTCTGAGTTCACGGCCAGTATATGACAGAAATACATCATCAAGTGTTGGTTTTGTAAGGGAAATGGTTTCTATTTTTACGCCAAGGTTGCTTGCGTGTTGGAATATTTGTGGAATAAGTTGGTCTCCACTAGTTGTAAAGACAGTAACTGCCAATCCATCAGTTGAAATTTCCTTCACTGTCAAGATTTTTCGTATTTCAAAAACTAGCTTGTCTAATTTTATCTCGGAATCTATTTCAAAAAGAACGACTTCATTTCCTAGTGAGCTTTTCAGGTTTTTGGGGGATCCTGTAACCTTGATTCTACCATGATCAATTATAGAGATGTTATCACATAGTTTGTCTGCTTCTTCCATATAATGAGTAGTAAGGAAAATTGACATGCCAAACTCATCGTGGATTTTCTTGATATAGTCCCAAATCTTGTACCTGGTTTGTATATCAAGACCCAAAGTTGGCTCGTCTAAGAACAAAACTTTGGGTCTGTGCAGCAATCCTCCTGCTATGTCCAGTCTTTTTCTCATGCCTCCAGAATACGTTACAGCAGGCTCATCCTGTCTGTCTGCTAGCTCGACTATTCCCAGTATATCGCCAATTCTTTTTTCCATTATATCTTTTGGAATGTGGTTTAACTTTGCCTGTAGTTCCAGGTTTTCCCTTCCGGTCAGGTATTCATCTACTGTAGAATCCTGTTGTACATATCCAATATTATGCCTGACATTCTTTGCTTGTGTTACAACATCAAAACCTGCAACAAACGCTTTACCTGATGTTGGTTTTAGTAATGTTGTAAGTATCATAATCGTAGTGCTTTTACCAGCCCCATTAGGTCCCAGGAATCCAAAGATTTCACCATTTTCAATCTTTATTGATATTTCATCCACTGCTTTTAGTCTATTAGGATAAATTTTGGAAAGGGACTGTGTTTCTACCGCATTCAACAAAGAACAAGCAATTTCTGGATTATAAATTGCTACCACAAAAACTCATACATATTTCTAACGGAACAAAGTGTAGTAAATCATTAATAAGGAAAGATCAGAGTTTTTTCTGTGCTCAGACCTGCTCTAGTCTTTAGCTTCTTGATTGCAACCATTTGCATTTTTGTAAACGCGTATGCAACGTCAGGCGACCTTACACTGAGCTTGCCTACGACGGTAGATATGAGCGGCCATCAAAAAAGTGAAATAATCGTAGGAGAGCCAGTTGGATTTTCATCAGTTATAACAAATCATGGCACGACAGAGAAGAGATTCACCTATGTTGTACTGGTGCTAAACCAAGCTAAACAAATCGAATTACAGGAAGGCCTTTCAGCATCCATTGGATCTGATCAATCTTTTACTGTAGCACAATCGTGGACGCCCAAGGAATCTGGAACGTATACAGTACAAACAGTCCTATTGAATGGTTATCTCGTATCAAGCCCAGTGACAGATGTAATTGAGACCAAAATTATTGTAAAATAAAAATGATCAAGGGTTTTTGTATTCATCCCTTGTTTGTCTGAGAATTATCTTTTCCCCCACTCCCCAGATTTCCGATGTATGAAAGATCCTTGAACCAGTAAGTCCTTCTGATACCTCTATTGATTCTAACTCGGTAGTTTCTTTGCTTATATGAAGCCGCTTTACCTTACCTATTTTACGACCATCAATGTCAACTACTGGTATCTCTGTCCTTATTGGAGCAGAAGAAAGTAGAACTGATTCTTCAGTAAATCTATCCAGATAATCACGTGATAGGAAATAGTCCTTGTTCAACCCTTCATGAACAGTGATTCCTACAACTTCGAGGGTGTCTGAGTTTATGTGGACGTGTCTTACCTTTCCATATTCTATTCCTTCTCTGTCAATAACCTTTTTTCCTTTGAATTCATCTGCCTTGACTTGTTTTCGATCAAATTCAATTCTTGTAGCCATGAGTGCTGCTTGTCAAGCTAGTTTATTGAATCCGATATCAGAGTTTTCAATCCAATGGGTTAAATTGTTTAAAACAAAATCAGACTTGTGAAATTACAAAATGGTACCTTCAATGTTATCCTAATTACTGTTGGCAGGAAAACTGGTAAGGAACATGATGTGGAGCTAAAAGCAGTTTATTACAATGACAAAGTCTATTTTTCAAGAAGAAATCCAAATAGTGACTGGTTAAAGAATGCACTCTCCAACCCGCATGTCAAAATAAAATATGATGGAGGTCTCTTTTCAGGTACTGCGTCACTAGTAAAAGATAAAAAACTCTGCAATAAGATATCCCAATTAAAATATGCCGACAAGCGCTCAGAGGAATCCAGAGTGGTTCTCGAAGTTACCCTATGTGAATAATTGTAGTCATGCCACGTCGTTCCTGCTCTTGGCCTTCCCTTGTTTCAGTCACTATAACTGTAAACGATATGACATCTCTTTGCTGACATTTTTGAGCATCCATCTTTAGATGAAGATCTAATAATTCAAAATCTCCATCAGGGATATTTGATTCCTCAATAGTAACTGGAGCAGTAGAGTTGATTAGAAATCTCTTTTCCTTTTGGTGCCATCCCAATTTGACCTTACAACCTTGCCGACCTACTGCTTTTACAATTATATCTATTATACCGGATTTTGCAAGAGTATAACCTGAGATATTATTAACAAATACACCCATCTGAAATGGATATCCTGCAGTGTTTTCTGCCATTTTTTGAATGCCGTCATTCATAACAACATCTACTGCTTTTATTGTAGTTGCAATTTTTGCTATCCAATCATTGGTTCGTTCAACAATCGCGTGGATTCTTCCACGTCTTAGTTTGTCCTCTTCTGGAGGAAGTTTGTAATAATCTATCCAAGCGATGTAATCACTGCTGATATCTTTGATAAACTGTATGCATGTAACTTTGTAATCTTCAACACTAGAAGCTCTCTCTGAGCCTTCGTCATATGGTACACCGTCTTTATCAAGCGGAAGCATGATTACTATTCAAATTTGCTCGTAATTAAATAAAACCCAATAAATATATGAGAAAATTGTAGACTTTGATTTGTGAGTTTTGCCACAATTACCGATACACTTCAAAAAGAACTCAAATCAAATATGGCACAAATTAGATTCCTTTTGAAAAAAAATCCTGCATTAGCATATACTGCCATAAACGAAATCACAGAAAAAGTAGGCAAGGCATACAATACCAGACTCTCATTAAATTTTCCTGAGAGAGGTAAGATAGAAGATTTTGAATCTTATGGTACGGAAAATATTGGACTAGTATTTCAAAGAGACGGCAAGACATTTGTCATCAGGAGGGATTTGATAAAATCAAAAGCCATAGAAATTCTAGGAAATGTTCAGGTTCAAGACGCGTACATGTATGAAGGAAAGGAAGGAGTACGAGTTCTTCTAGGGAATAATTGCAGGTTAGATATCCTTCCTGCGTCGTTGCATGTGTGGGGTAGATTTGATGGTAAAATAACGAAATTTTGTGATTGGCTATTAGCTAATTGCTATCAGCTAAAGCCAGGAGTTAATGGAGCCTTGAGTGATACCAACTCGTAAGTGTATTGAAGATTACCATCCGGATCATATACCTCGGCCTTTACTGGTAGCGGCAAGTTATCCACGACCCAAAATTTGTTTATGTTGA
>VBPL01000062.1:5440-8784 GCA_005877205.1 Nitrososphaerota archaeon | reverse complement strand
AGGATTCTTTTTTATCCATAAACATACCAGCCTCTACAAGGTTAACTAGACCAGAAGCATTTAGTTTTATAACTTTGATCTTATCTGGAACATTTTTTTTGATATAGCATTGCAAAGCTTTGCTTTTTACAACAGATTTTGTCGCAAGTATTGCAATGGTTCGAGTCTTTGTTTTTCTGCAAGCTTCTTTTAGCGGAGGAAATACGCCAATTACTTTTGTATATTTTGTGATATCAAGTAATAGTGATGGCGTGTTTGAACCAATTATTATAACATCAGGATGGAATTTTTCTTGTAATTTCAAAACTGTAGACTTTATTATCTTTTCAAGCTCGGAAACCGATTTGTTCCCATAGGGATAATGAATCTGATCTGCAAAGTAGATGATTTCGGACTTGAGTTTTTTTCGTATTGGTGCTATTATAGACAAGGAGCCAAGACCTGAATCAAAGACTGCTATCTTTGGCACGATTTCAAAAAATAAAGGCCTGATTTACAGTTTGTGAGCTAAATTTAGCCTAATGTCGATCATAATATACACCGGCAATTAAGAACCAACTCTTAAACTACGACTCATGACCGGCTTCGATAAGTCCTGGACTCGACCAGAGTCTGTAGGCTTGACCGAAAAAATCCGTGAAACTGTAAAACCACAGGGTGCACTCAAACCGAGGATTGAGAGCGCCGTGAACAAATTACAGGGTCAAATATCAAAGATGGATTCTATGTTAGGAAAGCTAAGAGAAAGAGACGCCCAGCTTTTCAAACGAATCGTAGCCGCAATGCAGCAACACGATGCCGCATCAAGCCGAGTTCTATCAAATGAGCTGGCAGAAATAAGAAAGGTCACAAAGATGCTTGGAAATGCTAGAGTGGCATTAGAACAAGTACAGTTACGTCTGACCACAATACACGACCTTGGTGATGCAATGATAGCAATTGGACCAGCAATGGCCACAATGAAGGGACTCAAATCATCACTTGGAAGGTTCATGCCAGAAGCAGACTCGGAACTCAACTCTATGACACAAACACTGAATGGCTTGATGATGGACTCACTAGCAGGTGGAGACTTTAACGTAGATACAGATGTATCAGGCGAGGAGACAGAAAAGATTCTCCAAGAAGCATCCGCAGTTGCAGAGCAGCAAATAGGCGACAGATTCCCATCAGTTCCATCACCCTCTGGCGTATCGTCACAATCAACATACGAGTAGGGGAGCTCGGATGGGGAGACTGGCGAGTACGTCTTCTTTTTATGTTAGAATCATTTAGCGGATGCTGATTTATCCAGGATAGCTTTTACCTTGGAAAATATATCTTGCCACTGTTTCCAAGTGAGTCGGCCTGTCTGGGTATTTTGTTTGCTTGGATGATATGTGGATATGATTACGTATTTATCATGAACAAATGATTTTCCGTGGGAAAACTTGGCGCCTTTGATATGTAATAATTTACAGCAAGAATCAAACGCAATTTTTCCAAGACAGACTATTACTTTAACATTCCCAAGTAAGAATAACTCTTTTTCAAGATATGAAAAGCAGTTTTCAAGCTCTTCTTGTAATGGTTTGTTTTGTGGTGGCGCGCATCTAACTGAAGCGGTGATGTATGTATCAATTAGAGTAAACCCATCATTGATTTCTCTGCTAACTGGTATCGTTGCAAATCCATGTTCATAAAGGACTTTGGCTACCCAGTCACCAGAACTATCTCCTGTAAACATTCTCCCCGTTCTGTTCCCGCCATGCGCAGCTGGCGCAAGCCCTATCAGTAACAATCTAGCATTAAAGTCGCCAAAGCCAGTTAACGGTCTGCCCCAATATTTCTGATCGCTAAATCGCCGTACCTTTTCTTTTGCTACTTTTTTGATATAGGAATAAAGACGCAGGCATTTTTTACAATTAATTATCTTATGGTTTAGTTTCTCAAACGAATGGGTATCATCCAACTTGTATTACAATTTTGAACCGCAACTAAAAGAGATTTGCTCTGAATCTGGTAAGGTAAATTATCAAACCGACTGAAGATACCAACGCCAAGGCAGGCCAAGGAAACTCTGGAAGGGACTTGTCAGGTGAGATCATTTCTCCCCAGGATGAATCTGAAGGGATGTGAAAAATGGTATCATCTTTGATATCTTGTGGCCAACTATACATTTTATTTTCATTTGCAACATAGGCTCCTGCAAAAAAACCATATCTATCAGATGCGCCAAATATTTCAACTGGTATCTTAAACTCGTATGTTGTATGTGGAATTGGTGAATAACGATCATTTTCGTCTGATGTGCCACCAACAGCTACAAGATTTGGATTATTTTCAATTCTGGTATAGTGGTTGTTAATTTCAAGACTACTCCCCCCCTGTAACGTAATAGGATTTCTTGAACCAAGTGTTACAATAAAACAATAGTCGTCCTTTTGCGGTTGATCATCTTTATCATCTTTTGAATCAATGCAAACTATTCCAAAATCTGAATGCTTGGAAAATTTTTGCTGAGCTGTAAAATCTATCAAGACATAAAGATTCTTGTGGTCGTGGCCGGTTCTTACCACAAAGGTATCACCGTAGGACGTGTTGTAGCTAGTTCTTTTCCATTCTTGCAGAAAAGTCCACTTTCCATCAAAGATTGTCTGGTTCCCGTCATCTCTATATGTAGTAAGAATCTGGTCTGCATAGACCAGATGAAACCCAAAAAAACCCAACAAAATTATGGCAATTATTCCCTTTATCATGATATATCAGGATAGCAGCTGGGATTAAAAAAATTCTTAATCATATAACGACTGATCTTTTTATAGATGAATTGCTAAACTTTCTCGATGAAGGCCAGGATCGTTTTGGCAATAGGAATCGCGATAGCAGTTATTGTGGGACTAGTTCTAGTTCTTGGAACCTTATATGGCTCTGAACCTTTTGGAGGGCCAAATTCTACTCAAAACTCAAGCCCGCCTCAGCCTGAGGGCAAACATTTGCAGCTTAACCTCTCTGATTCTGTGGGAATAAAGACAAAGTAGGATCCGGTAGTAGCATGAATCGCTAAAAACGATTCCAATATGGCATGTTTGTGATTTTTACAATTCCATTGTGGAAAAAAGATGAATTTTACCATAATAGTCCTGTTTTGTTACATAGTTTACAATTTTTGCCAAACGTTTATTAACTCTTGCTACGACGTAATTATAATGAAATCAACCCACAAATACGTGGCTTTGTTTGTAGGACTGGCATTAATTGTATCTGTAGGAAGCTCATATGCTCTGATGCAAGGAAACCAGTCTACAAGAGGAATCCAAGCGGATAGTATGAAAACGATGGGCCACATTGCGCTGACCGTTTAC
>VBPL01000062.1:0-5428 GCA_005877205.1 Nitrososphaerota archaeon | reverse complement strand
GACTTATAGACAATCTGACAACATCGTAGTTCAAAACGGAGACAACGCAACTGTAAACAAGATGTTTGGGGTAGTTAGAAACACAAACAACCCAACTGTAGGTGTATTTACAGCAGTAGCAGTTGGAATCGGAACGGGAGGTCCTACTGTTCAAGACAATGATGTAGGAACTCAAAAGGGTCACAAAGTTCTTGCAACCACCGATATAGTAAGTACCCTAACACACGGCAACGTGAAACTTACAGCAACTTTCAACCCTGGAAAGATCACAAACTCCACTACACAAGCAATCACTGAAGCAGGACTATTTGACAACACTAGTTCCAACTTGGGAGCTAACGGTACAAGCGTCAACATGTTCGCAAGACAAACATTCAGTGCAATCAACGTCGGAACCGCAGACACACTGACAGTTACTTGGACAATAAACATCAACTAGACATCCTAGAACAAAGCTGAAAAAAGAAAAAGGGTGATGGGAAACCCCTTTTTAATATTTTATTATTTAAAAATTAAGAATTTTAATAGGATATTCAATTAATCATCATGATATTTTGGGCACTTGATCATCTAGAGTTTTTAGAAATTTTACTCAGGTGTTCAGTTAAGGGTTTGAAGTGTTAAGTTACGGACATGAAAATTTTACCAACAAAGTAACGGAACAAAGGCATTGTCTTCAAATAAAGCAGAAGCTAATGTAATGACAATGAATGTTAGTGTAGCCGATCATTTCATCCTAGACGGACCTAACATTTTCATAAAGGTTGAACCAGGAAAACTAAATCTTACAAAGAACAGTTCTGCCATGGTCACAGCTAATGTGACCTATAACTACAAACCAGGCTTTAATGCTCCTCAGACTGTATCAATAAAATTAGTTCCAACAGAGTCGGCTTTTGATCTAAAGGCAGTAAGCGGACTTTCTCCACGCTAGACTTTGATGAGGTTGTTGGAAGCTCGCCAAAGTGAAACACAAGACCCTGGATTTTCTATCTGGATCAATTGGTGGTACCTCCCAGCTAGCCAATAAAGCTTAATGTAGTGAAATAAAAGAGGTTCAAGTAAAAATTGTTATTCCTTCAAATGTACCAGACGAAGTACTAAACAGGACATTAGGCGCTGGAATAAGTGCAATTTCAACACCATATGTAGCGGTTATGAGTGGCGTTACCGGCGTGATCATAGTTGGTGAGAAAAGAAACCAAATTATTTGCAAGCATCCTAATCTTAGAATGTTGCGTTGTTTTTCCAGTAGGATTTGAATCGATCTGTAAGTCCATTAAAATAACATACCAAGTAAGATAACCTTGCAGCACTAAAATTACTTAAGGACATGTCTGAAGAAACAATCAAGGACAAGCTTGATGCTCTATTTGACGAAATAGTCCAGTATCAAGAGATTATAAATTCACTTAGGGCTGAGATTGCACAATACAAAAACAAGCTTGGTTCCATATTGCCCGAAATTACTCTATATCAAAAGACTATAAACTCGTTAAAAACAGATATCACCGAATACAAGAGCAGGCTTGCCAATACTTTATCTGATAATATCCAGTATCAGCAAATTATAAGTTCACTTAAAGCAGAGATTGCTGAACACAAGAACAAACTAGTGCAGGTCAAATCAAATGAAGCACTGCAAAATCAGAAAATTGTGGATTCACTTAGGTCAGAGATAGCAGAATACAAAAGCAAACTAGATACAGTGATCTTTGATAAGGCTCAGCAAAAGAACTTTGATTCACTAAGAACAGAAATATCTGCATACAAAAGCAAACTTGATTCCATCTTGTCTGAAACTGCGCAAAATAGACAGACCATAGGCTCACTCAAGACAGAAATATCTGAACACAAAAACAAGCTTGATACCGTGATTTCGGAAAAAGCCAAACAAGAAAATATTGATTTGCTAAGAAAAGCAATGTCTGAATACAAGAGTGATCCACATCACGTTTCATCACATCAAGATATTGAGGACAAGCGATTCATCGATTCGCTTGGATCCGACATAGCAAGGTTAAAGAAAAATCTAGATTCAATCATCGTCGAAGTATAAGGCTTGTAGTTTTATTCTAGCCGGCAATTAAGGAAACTGTATTCAAAACGCCCATTCCATTGTTATAGTTTGCCACATAGATATCGTTGTTAGAGGGGTTAAACGCTAGTGCATGAGGACCAGAGCCAACTGTTACGGTATCAATCAGACTTGTACCTGATATGACTGAGACTGTGTTTGAATTCTCGTTTGCTACATAGATATTGTTGGTAGAGGGGTTAAATGCAATTGCACGAGGTAAGATGCCAACTGTTACGGTGCCAACTGTTTTTGTACCTGATATGAGTGTGACTGTGTTTGAACCCTCGTTTGCCACATACATATCGTTGTTAGAGGGGTTAAATACTAGTGCAACAGGGGAGGTGCCAACATTTCTTACTGTATGAACATTCTGATTTGATATGACTGAGACAGTAGTTGTCCCATAGTTTGCCACATACATATTGTTGTTAGAGGGGTTAAATGCAACTGCACGAGGACTACTGCCTACATTTACGGTATTAACTACGGTTGTACCTGATATGACTGAGACCGTGCCGTCAATATTGTTTGCTACATACATATCGTTGTTAGAGGGGTTAAATGCTAGTCCACGAGGGTTATTGCCAACTGTTATCGTCCCAACTAGAGTTGTACCTGATATGACAGAGACTGTGCCGTCCCCACTGTTTGTTACATAGATATCGTTGTTAGAGGGGTTAAATGCAAGTTCGTAAGGACCAACGCCAACTGTTACGTTACCAACTACGGTTGTGCCTGATATGACTGAGACTTTGTTTAAAACTCCTTGGCTTGACACATAAGTATAGTTGTTAGAGGGGTTAAATGCAATTGCATTAGGACCGGGGCTAACTGCTACGTTACCAACTACGGTTGTATTTGATATGACAGAGACTGTGTTTGAACCTTGGTTTGCTGTATAGATATCATTGTTAGAGGGATTAAATCCTAACGCAAAAGGTGCACCAGGAACTGTGACGGTACCAACAACGCTAGCGGCGTATGCTGCTTGTGGCAAGATCGATATAACTATTGTCAAAGCAACGAATATTGGAATAACGTGAATTTTTTTCAAACACTATCCCCCTTTTAGCAATTTAGAATTTATAGTATTTATCTATTTTCTTTCGATGATTAAAAAACCAAAGAAATCTTTTGTCGCAAAAAAGAATTTATCAAGATAATTCTACAAAAAAGCGATCATTATTCATTATTTTTTGGCTCAGTATTGTTTATTTCTTGTAACGACGATCCTTTACGTTATAATATTCTGGGATCATAACAAATTTCCACAGTTATAGCAATATTTTGAACCTGATCTTTTCGGAGAATCGCACTTTGAACAATTTTTGGACATTTCCAGTGGTGGAGGCATGGAAAATTTTTGTATCGATGGTATAACATCGTGGTCATTTTGGGTTGCAAAAGATGCACTAGGCGTGCAGTTTGGAGCAGGCCCCCTTGCTGCCTTTGCTTGCCTAGAATAAGATTCCATTCCGATCGCAGAATCGGTATAAATTCTACTTTGTGGCTTGGATCCTAAAGTTGATTTTATTACATTAGAGGGTAAGATTTCATATTCTCTGCCAAGTTCCTCCAACAATTGCCTGATCGGCTTGACCTCCCTTGATTCAATAGCTCTTGGCTTGACCTTTCTTGATTCAACAAAGCCTTGCTTTATCTCCCTTTGCCAATAGTAAGATACCAGATATTCCACTGTCTTTTTCAATCCAGTATCAAGTCTTTCAGAAATTATCTTTAACTTGTCATAGTATTCGGCACTAATCGGAACGCTGATTCCCATGTTATACGTTGTTTTATATTCATATAAGATATAGTACGTATGTCACCCAGACACCGCACATTGGATGTATTATATTCCAGAAGATCGGGGATCTTATATGGATATAAAAAGCCAGAAACCCATGCAAAATCTCGCTGAAAATGGAGGTCTCCTTCGTCTACCATTCTTTAAACAGAATTTCATTATGTGTCATTCATCGCAATTTGAAGAAAATCTGTTCTGCTATGTCTATTAGAATAATGCTCAGCTGATTGTATCCTTCCTGACGATCAGGAATTTTTACAAATTTTATATCTTCAAAAGCGTATTTTGTCGAAAAATTGCGGTTTTTGTTCCAGAATGGTACCTAAAGAACGCCTCTCTGCCATTGTGGAGCCACATAATGACGAATAATTCCGCTCCTCTTAAGGGATTTCTCGATTTAATCTCAACTAGGCATGACAGGTGATATTTTGGTTGCAGAGGATCTACCACACCCAATCCCAATTGTAGGTCGAAATTTCCCATCATCCATATCCTACAATCCCGTGGTAAAATCGAACCTCGGCTCACCTGTCACTGCAAATCTAAGAGGAGAACAGATTTTATGAAAACAAAAATAATTTCTTTCTCCCTCTTTTTCATATTTGCAATTTCATTTTTTACATTTCCGAATGTAAATTCCATGGAAATGAATTATCATGATAACACACAGATGCCTGGAATTTCCGTAAACGAAAAATTTGTTCAACCAAATGTCAACAGTCAAGCAAAGCATCTAACAATTTCCCTGTCAGAAAATGTTGGAATTACTACAAATGACCAAAAAAATGATGGAAATAAATTTAGTTCAGCAGAACCAAAATCTGACAATTCTAAGAGAGTTGATCTGTCTGATAGCATCAAGATAGAAATGAGCAATTTAGATAAAGGAACAGTTGTAGTTCTTGGTCAAGCTACAAATCAGTTGGCAACAATGGAAAGAATTTCAAATGCAGATAGAATAAGATTCAACGGCAAAACATTTGTTGTGCAAAATATATTAGCAAATGAACCAACCGCAAACAAATTATCTAATTTCATAGGTTACAAGGAGTCTTATCAGAGTACATTGTCTAATGGTCTTACAAGCAATTTTGAATCAATGCTAGGAAAAGTAATTCTGACAGGATCAAATTCTGAAGGATATGGTATATCAAACATTCTTCAGGTATTTTCGAAAGACGTTGAATCATTAACCAATCCTCTAATGAGTCTGGCAGAATCCTCTGCCAATCCAAAAAACCCAACAATTTTAGTTTTGTTGGTTCCTCTTTCTGGTTATCTTCTCTTCCGGGCTGAAGGAGGAAAATTCGAGTTTTCTAGAGGAAGAGAAATTCTTTCTTTTTGTTTTATTGCTCTTCTTATTGCGTCAACAATTGCAACACCTTTATCAATATCATCGCACTACTGGGGTGAAGCATTCGCGGAAGGAGAGACCAACTCTACTGTCTCTGTACCAACCAACTCTACTGTCTCTGTACCAACCAACTCTACTGTCTCTGTACCAACCAACTCTACTGTCTCTGTACCAACCAACTCTACTG
>VBPL01000043.1 GCA_005877205.1 Nitrososphaerota archaeon | reverse complement strand
AATTGTTCAGGACATTAATTCTAAGGAGGTTTTAACGCTTGCATATGCAAACAAAGAGTCTCTTGAACTTACCCAAAAAACAGGAAATTCATGGTTTTGGAGTAGATCAAGAAACAAATTATGGATGAAGGGCGAAGAATCAGGAAACATACAAAAAGTCAAAGAAATTCTTGTCGATTGCGATTCTGATGCAATCATATATTTGGTGGAACCAACTGGACCTGCATGTCATACCGGAGAAAAAGTTTGTTTTCATAACATATTGGAAAAAAAATAATTCTAACAGGGGTCAATTGGTTTTATTTCTGCTTCTGAACCCGGAATCCAGTCGTTTACAATTTGGAATGGTATTGATTTGTATGAGGCACCTTGGAAGATTATAATCCATTCACCTACCAAATCTGTTGGCTTGCATAATTTTTCTATACGTTCAGTATTGGGCTTGAAATAATAATTAAAACTAGATTTCATTGTACCATTAAATGGAATCGTAGTGAAAGTGCCTCCTTTCGGATCCGTCACTACAATCTTTCCAGCATCATCTGGTTTCAAGCCAGTTACCACCATGAAGACATTTTCTCCTAGCTTGTATTGGTTTTTGTTGATTGCAAATGGTCCGGAAATAATCCATTGAGCGTTTTGAGGAGGCGCCTTTTGTTCATTGTAAAAATAAATCCCAGCCGGTATGACTCCGACTATGATAATTAGAGCAATTATTGTGCCGGTATATTTTTTCTTTCCCGGTTTACCTTTTTTTTTCAATTTTTGTGTTAGGTTTCTATGGTATCATTAATATCTCTTCTAATTGTAAAAAATTCATAAATTTTGAAGATCCCAACAATTTCCATGTAACATCAAGTTTGACGAACGATCTTTTTGGTAATAATGCATAAATTTATATTAATTGTTACTAAATAAACACTAAGTAGAAATTTAGTATTACTTAAATTCATATTAGGATTTTTTATGTACTATTTTACAAAGTCAGAATTGTCTTGGGAAAGATAAAGTTTCTACAATGTAGAGAGTGTAAGAAAGAGTATTCGCCTAGATTCAAGTATGTTTGTGACGAATGTTTTGGTCCACTAGATGTATGTTATGATTTTCCGACTGTAAACAAGAATACATTTTCGAATAGGGAGCACACTTACTGGAGATACTATGAGCTGCTGCCTATTGAATCAAAATCAAACATTATAAGTATAGGCGCTGGCATGACTCCACTGATTAAGGCAGATAAACTAGGCGAGAAGCTTGGTCTAAATAACTTGTATATAAAAAATGATTCAGTAAATCCTACTTTTTCATTTAAGGACAGACCGGCAGGAGTTGCAGTGTCAAAAGCAAAAGAATTTGGTCTTTCTGCAGTGGGATGTGCTTCTACAGGAAATCTTGCATCAGCTACTGCAGCTCATGCAGCAAAGGGAGGCTTTCCATGTTATATATTTGCACCAAGTGACATAGAACACGCAAAGATAACTCAAGCTCTTGCTTATGGTGCTAATTTTATAGCAGTTGACGGAACGTACGATGATGCAAATAGAATTGCAGCGCAAATAGGAGACAGCAAAGGAATAGGAATCGTCAACATAAACATGCGTTCGTATTACGTTGAAGGTTCAAAGACATTAGCATTTGAAGTTGCAGAACAGCTTGATTGGCAAGTACCTGATCAACTTATTGTACCTGTTGGAAGTGGCGCTATGTTAAATGCTATTTGTAAGGGTTTTGAAGAATTAGAAAGTCTTTCTTTGTTAAACAAAGTATCAGAGATACATATGATTGCAGCTCAACCGCATGGTTGTGCACCAATAGTTGATGCATTTAAAAGACATCTTTCTGAGGTAACTCCAGTAGAAAACCCAGACACAATAGCAAAAAGCCTGGCAATTGGTGATCCTGGCGACGGACAGTACGTACTCAGACGCTTAAAACAGTATAATGGCTACGCTGAGGAATCAAACAATAAAGAAATTCTAGATGCTATTATACTGCTAGCCAAAACAGAAGGAATCTTTACTGAACCAGCAGGTGGTGTGTCTGTGGCAGTATTAAAGAAAATGGTAGATGAAGGAAAGATCGACAAGAACGATTGTACCATATGTTATGTAACTGGAAATGGACTTAAGACAACAGAGGTCATGATGGAAGTTCTATCGAAACCTCAGACAATGCAGGCTGATATTGCCAAAATTTCAGCAATGGTGAGATAGTTGGCAAATATCAAATTTACAATTCCGTCTGTGCTAAACAAAGGTGGAGGTGAAAGAAAGGTTGATCTTTCGGCTACGACACTTTCAGAAGCGTTTACTAAAATTTCAAATGAACTCGGTGATGAATTCAAAAGACGCGTCCTAAATCCAGATGGATCTCCACGATCACTCATAAACATATACATCAACGGAAAGAACATGCGATTTTCTGGAGGTATGGAAGCTGCATTGAAAGATGGCGATGAAATCTATGTCCTTCCTGCAGTGGCAGGGGGTTCCGAACTGTCAAGCAGAGACCTTGAAAGATATTCTAGGCAAGTAATGTTAGAAGAAATTGGTTATGAAGGTCAGCTCAAAATAAAAAATGCCAAAGTATGCGTTGTTGGAATAGGAGGTCTTGGAAACCCCATAACCACAAGGCTTGTAGCTATGGGTATAGGTAAGATTAGAATCGTTGATAGAGACGTTATTGAACTGTCGAACCTACACAGGCAAACTATGTTTGATGAATCAGACATTGGACAAGTAAAGGTAGAGGTAGCAGCAAAGAAGCTAAAAAAGATGAATCCGGATGTAATAATTGAGGCTCTGCCTGTTTCCGTAAATGATTACACAGCTTTAGATATAATTGAAAGCTGTGATGTTGTCATAGACGCTCTAGACAGTGTCAATGCTAGATATTCACTTAACAAAGCTTGTGTGAAGAAGAATATCCCATTTGTAACAGGGGCAGCAGTAGGTGTTTCGGGCCAAGTCTTTACAATAATACCACATCAAACTGCTTGCTATCATTGCATATTTCCATCATTGGACGAGAATTCAATGCCTACGTGTAGCACAGAAGGTGTCCATCCATCGATTCTTTCTATAGTGGGTGGCATAGAGGTTGCAGAAGCCGTGAAAATTATCATAGGTCGCCCTCCAACACTGACAAATAAGTTACTCTATATCGATATGGATAATTTAGATTTCAATTCAGCTCTATTCAAAAAGATTGAAGAATGTCCCGTCTGTGGTGTTGGCAAAAACGAAGAATTGCCAACACAAGAGCTCATAGTTGAGGAACTTTGTGGACGTAACAGAGGTAAGAGAACCTTCTCTATTACTCCTACTAGAATGATGGAAATCGACGCATCAAAGATTACAAGTATTGCGTCAAAGAAAGGTTTCAAAATTCAAAACCAAGGAGAACTTGGACTAACAATTTCGACTAATGAAGTCCATGTAAGTTTCTTAAAACGTGGTTCTGCAGTGATCGTAGGAGAAAAAGATGAAAATTCTGCCATTGTACTCTATAAGACACTGATAAATGCTTGACAATAAATTCAGCAAATGTTATTTTAGATTGTATTGATCGTATTAACCAACTTCGAGTAGGGATCTTCCATTGAATCCAATATTCTTTTTGTCTTGTTTCTGTTTTGTTGATAATGTTGTGAAATATTTTTCGCGAAAAGTAGAATCTTCTTTGGATTAATTTCTCTTTTTATCAAACCAATTCTAACCAGATATTTTTCAATATGGTTTGGAACGGCATTATATGATATCGTCGGAATTCCCATCAAGGCTGACTCTGCAGTCATAGTTCCGCCTGAACCAATAAATACGTCTGCAACTGAGAGCAAGGATTTTCCATCCACAACTTTATCCATAATAGTTATCTTCTTACCGAACTCATCTTTGAGTCTGTTTTTTTGGGAATAGTATCTAGCCAAAACTATTATGTTATATGTTGTGGATTCTTTGCTGATTCTGTGTATAATCTTATCACTAATGGCGTTTCTTGAAACATATGCTGCTTCTGTCTCCTCTGGTCTAATTACGATCGTTTTCTTGCTCTTGTTAACAGGGACTTTCTTTATTTTTGATTTTTCTTTTACTATTACTGAAGCGTCAATTGCCCTATACTGAATGATGTCTTTTATTGAGATCCCATATTTTACAAATTCGCTCTTTGGTATTATCCAGGGGATGAAAAGTTTTTGTACCAATGGGACACAAAGTCTCATTACTGCTTCAGCATGCGGCGAGTCCGAAAAGGCCACATGTTTAATACCAAACCCATATGAAATTCTAGCTGCTTCAGGAGAACAGGAGCTAATCGTTATGTCAGGAGAGAACTTTCTTATTGATTCAAACAGGTGTTCCATTCGTTTTATGCTTGCAAGAAGCTTTCTTTCTTTGGAAGAACCACCATGTTTTCCAACAATTACAAGATTAATATGCTTTAATTTAGCAAGTTTAACAACTTCTCGATAATTCCTTGAAGTACAGAGTACTGTGTGGTTTTTACTCAATTTTCTTATCATTGGAGCAAAAAACAAGAGCTGTTTAGGCGTGAGTATGTCAAACCAAATTTTCAAACATTTCTGATAGAATCTATGGATGGAAAAAGTTTTTCTTAGCCTATACTCTTAGTTCGCATGATTTGGTTGCAACAAAAGTTGTTGTTTATGGTCTAAGTACTGAAGGATATTCAATTGCTTGTCAAATGGCAATTAAAGGCGCTGATGTCTTTATCGTTGACGAATCTGCTCACATGGCAATTTCACTTAAATCAGAGATAGCAAAGACGTATCCAAATGTAACGTCACTGAAAGAAGATGAGCCTTTACTTGGTGTAGAACCGATAGACGTTGCAATTTCGCATTCTGAGTATCTGTTCTTTGCTCCTAGAATAAGAAAGATGGGTCAGGAGGCAAAGATGGAAATCCACTCAAAATTTAAAGACGCTACTGCCCCGATGAAAAAAGGAAGTTCAGTGATATATAATCTCCCAACCGGAATAGGAGGAAATAATGAAACTATATCCCTACTAGAGCATGTCACAGGACTAGAAATGGGAAAAGGCATATCATATTTCTATTACCCTCTTTCAAAACAGACGCCTCAAATAATTGGTTCATTTAACGGCAAGTCAGATGACAAGTTAGCCAAACTACTTGAAACGGATAAAAAAGGAATAAAATTCGTATCAATTTCATCGGCTGAAATTTTGCATGCTATAGGAATTTTGACTCAGTTTGCTAGTCTTTCCAGCATCCTTGAGGTATGCAAATTTGCTCAGGATTCTACAACCAGAAACGACCTTGTGTTTACAGAGTATAAGGATCTCTTTCTAGATAATATGACTAACGGACTTTATGACTTGAGATCACTGGGAACATCAGTCGAAGGGGCCGGAACAATGATGTATCTAGTAAACGGTAGCATAAAGGGGATTGAAGGCTATGTCAAGAGATTAATTGATGAGATTCGCTCCACGCTCAAAAAGAATGAACTCAAAGCGAGCAGAACGAGAGTAGTACTTTTGTGGACTCAGGATTCATATGAAATGCGCGGAGACAAGATAGATATGCTAAACTCCCTTGTCACCAAATTGCGTGATTATATAGGAGATGTAGAAGTACATCAAGGTCCCGGACTTGATCTCTTTCATAGTGATAAAACCACCATTGTAGTTGCATGTTCAAAGCCAGATTGTGATAAGATAATCAAGAATGGTAAAGATTCTGACCTCATAGTAATCAAAACGAATCCATTGTGTGAGATATTATAATAAGGGTAAAATTATACAAGAAAAGTGCAATCCAATTTGTCCAATTCACATGATGAAACAGATAAGAACCAGCTAGAAACCGTGGGAGAACCAAAAGAAGGCTACGTTGAAAATACGATAAGTCCAGAACAAGATGAAATAGGAGAATTGAAGTCCCGGCTCGAAAAGGAAACAGAAAAAGTTGCATCATATGAAAAAAAAATTCAATACCTACTTGCTGATTTTGAAAATTTGAAGAAAAGAACTGAGACCGACATTCAAAACAGAGTTAATTCCATAATTGATGGAATTATTCTAAAATTTCTCTCTATATATGACGACTTTGTTCGCGCAAAAGAAGCATTATCAAAACAAGGGGCAAAAACAGAAGGACTAGGCGCTATTCTAAAGAACATGGATTCGTTTCTTTCAGAATCAGGAGTGAGACCTATTGAGGCACTAGGCGAGATTTTTGATCCGAAACTTCATGAGGCCATATCAATAAAAGAAGATTCTTCCCTTGACGAGGATACCGTTACTGCAGAGCTACGTAAGGGATATATTTTGAAGGACAGAGTTATTAGACCTAGTTTAGTAGAAATATCCAAGAGACGTATTAAGGAGACGAACAAAGATGGCTAAGATTATAGGTATTGATTTAGGCACAAGTAACTCTGCCGCTGCTGTTACGTTGGGAGGCAAGCCCACACTGATTCCAGCTGCTGAAGGAACGACTGTAGGAGGAAAGGCCTTTCCATCTGTAGTAGCTTTTACAAAAGACGGTCAACTTATTGTTGGCGAACCGGCGAGAAGACAAGCAGTAACAAATCCGGAGGGTACTGTAGTAGCGGCAAAAAGGAAGATGGGAACCGATCATGTTTTCAAAATATATGATAAAGAATACAAACCACAGCAGATCTCAGCCTTCATTTTACAAAAAATAAAAAGAGATGCTGAAGCGTTTATTGGCGAAAAAGTCGAGAAGGCAGTAATCACCGTACCAGCTTACTTTAACGATAACCAACGACAAGCAACGAAAGACGCAGGACAAATTGCAGGTCTTGATGTTGTGAGAATAATAAATGAACCTACGGCAGCAGCACTAGCATTTGGTCTTGACAAATCTAAACAAGATATGAAAATCATGGTCTTTGACTTCGGTGGGGGCACACTTGATGTCACTATAATGGAGATGGGAGGTGGAGTTTTCGAGGTCATGAGTACATCAGGAGACACTCAGTTGGGCGGAACTGATATGGATAAGGTTCTAGTAGACTATATCGTAGATAATTTTAGGAAAACATCAGGAATAGATCTTACTAAAGACAGTGCTGCAATGGTCAGGGTGAGGGAAGCCGCGGAAAAAGCAAAGATAGAGCTTTCTTCCATATTCGAAACTGACATCAACCTCCCCTTCATATCATATGATGCCTCCTCGGGACCTAAAAATCTGGAACTAAAAATAACTAGAGCTAAGTTTGAGGAGCTGATTAACCCCATAGTGGAAAAATGTGGGCCATCAATGACGAAGGCATTAGAGGACGCAAAACTTTCTCCTAAGGACATCAGTAAAATCATCTTAGTTGGCGGACCTACAAGAATTCCACTCGTAAGAAAGTTTGTTGCCAACGTGATGGGAAAAGAACCAGAAGCTGGCGTTGACCCAATGGAAGCAGTAGCATTGGGAGCCGCCATTCAGGCTGGAATCATAGCTGGCGAAGTCACAAGTGATATAGTTCTACTTGATGTAACTCCACTTACTCTTGGAGTAGAGGTTCTTGGTGGATTAAGGGAACCGATTATTGAACGAAACACCACTATCCCTACTTCTAAGAGTAAAATCTTCACTACAGCTGCGGACAACCAGACTGCCGTTACTGTTCATGTAGTTCAGGGGGAAAGGCCTATGGCAGCGGATAACGTCTCTCTGGGTAGTTTTAACCTATCTGGTATTCCTCCAGCGCCAAGAGGAATTCCTCAGATTGAAGTCAAATTCGACATAGACGCAAACGGCATTCTAAATGTTACAGCAAAGGACTTAGCATCACAAAAAGAAGCAAAGATTACTATCACTGCCAGCACGAAACTCTCAAAAGATGACATTGAAAAGATGAAAAAAGATGCTGAGCTCTATGCCGAACAAGATAAAAAGAAAAAAGATGAGGTAGAAATCAAAAACGAGGCTGAAAATTATATCTACACCACTGAAAAATTAATCAATCAAGATCTGAAGGATAAGATATCTCAAGAACAGGGAATAAAGGTAAGTAATGCCGTAAAAGAGCTCAAGGAAGTTCTAGAAAAGGGGGCAGCTGAAATTAAACCAAAACTTGATGCCTTGAAGAAACTAGTAAATGAGATCAGTACAGAACTTTACAAGAACGTAACTCCACAACCTGGAGCAAGCGATCAAAGCGGAGCAGGTGCTGCGGGTCAAGCTGCCGGTGGAACTGCGAACTGATGTTTATACTAGGGAATAGCTAACGATATCAGTTGTTATGAGTTCAAAGCGTGACTACTACGAAGTTCTAGGTGTGCAGAAGAATGCTTTGCAAGACGAAATTAAATCTCAGTATCGGAAACTTGCTCTCAAATTCCACCCAGACAGGAACAAGTCACCTGAGGCTCCTGAGCATTTTAAAGAAATATCAGAAGCATATGCCGTCTTATCCGATCCTGAAAAGCGTAAGGTCTATGACACATATGGTCATGCTGGCGTGGATGGTAGATATAGTGCCGAAGACATATTTCGAGGATCTAGAGTTAATTTTGAAGATGTCTTTGGAAGTAGTTTTGAATCGATTTTCGAGTCTATCTTTGGAGGAGGAGGTTTTAAATTTGGAGGTTTTGATTTCGGAGGATTTGGGCGGGAGAGAGGTGCTGATCTGGTCTATAATTCAACGATAACACTTGAAGATGTTCTGAAAGGCAAACGGGAAGAAATAGAGCTACCAAGAGAAATCGATTGCGATAATTGCAAAGGTTCTGGCTGTGCGCCTGGCACATCTATGAGGACATGCACCGTGTGTAACGGTCACGGTCAGATTAGAAGATCCCGTAGCAGTGGTTTTTCGACATTTGTTACTGTTCAACCGTGTAATACCTGCAGAGGTCAGGGAAAGATAATAGAAAGACCATGTTCAAAATGCAAAGGATCTGGAAAGCAAAAGGCTACAAGGAACTTTTCTTTTGAAATTCCACCGGGGATAGAAAGTGGTGAGTACAGAATCACGGGAGAGGGAGAAGCGATTTCAAGCGGTATTAATGGAGATTTGATCGTTAGAATAGATGTAAAACCTCATGATAAATTCAAACGCGATGGTTCCGATATATTCTATGATGCGAATATCTCTATGATTGATGCAGCATTAGGGAAAACCTTGGCAGTTCCTACTCTGGATGGAACAGAAAAAATCATTGTTGAACCGGGAAGCCAACCCAACATGATAATAAAACTAAAGGGAAAAGGATTACCACATCAAGGGGCAAGGGGAAAAGGAGATGAATACGTTAGGCTAGTTGTAAACGTACCCGAGAAACTTGACAAGCACCAACGTAAATTACTTGAAGAATTAAGGTATAGCTTCGATAGGTGAGCGAAGTGTTAAAGATAGCACTCGACGTAGATGGTGTTCTTGCTGACGTAATACATTCTTGGCTGTCATACAATAATAAGATGAGATCCACTATCATGAAATCAGATATATCAGAATGGGATTTTTGGAAAAATCATAACATTGACAGGTTTGATTTTTACAAAGAACTTTCTTTATGTTGGAAATCATGGAAAGACATTCCGCCCACTGAAAACGATATATCGTCTGCGACAGAGACACTCTCGAAGCTTGGTACCGTTGATATAGTAACTGCTAGAGAAGAATCAACTCATAATGATGTGAAAAACTGGCTTGAATTTTATAACATTGCTTTTGAAAATTATGTCGGAGTATCGGAAGGACTGGAAAAAGCCAGATTAGATTATGATATTTTTATCGATGATTCACCCTTAAATGCGAAAAGTATACTAGAAGTAGGCAAATCAGTAATACTATACCACCAGCCTTGGAATCTCAAATTTGATGATCCGAGGGTGGAGAGAATCTACAAACTGAAAAATGCGATACCTGCAATTGATAGAATTATCAATACTCTCAAGTAAACAAAAACTAGAACACCAGTCATAAAAAAGACACTTATTGTGGAATTCTAATTCTCACGTTGCGGGGGTCGCCTAGCCCGGTCAACGGCGTAAGGCTCAGAACCTTATCTCTTAGGAGTTCGTGGGTTCAAATCCCACCTCCCGCACTAATAATAGAAAACTTTGTCGATACTATCGAGACTGTTGTCAATATTGGCTGCAGACAAAAGCGAATCCCATCAATATGATATTAGTTGCTTTTTATTTCTTATCGATTCTTGATTTAATTTTATTTTCCAATAATTGATTTATCTTCTGACCATCAACTTTTCCACGTAGGATTTTCATAGCGAGGCCCATTAACGGACCAATTGATCTAATGCCCTGTTCTTCTATTATCTTGACGTTAGATTCAATCAATTCATCCAATTTTTTATTCAACTCTGCCTCATCTACTGCTCCTAGGGCGTGCTCTTTGATGGCATCAAAGATTGATTTTGACTTACCGCTCATTACACTTTCAAAAATTATCTCTAGTGACTCTTTTGCAATCTTTCCCTCAGCTAATAAATTGAATGTCTCTAGAATCTCAGAATTCCTTAGTAATTTTGTATCCATGCCCCTTCTCTCAAGGCTTGTAATGGTTCCACAAAGAATCGAGGCTATGAAATTAGGAGAAAGTCTCTTGTCTTTACATATAGTTTCAAATAAGTCTAGGTATTCTGAATCGAATATCTGTAACGCAAGTTGAGAATTCAACTCATACTGATTTTGTAATGATAACAAAGTTTCTTCCCATGATTTTGGCACTCTCATTCTGGCCTCCTCTAACTCATTAGCACTTACAATTACTGGTAAGATGTCGGTTTCTGGATACATCCTAGAAGCGCCCGGTCTAGGCCTCAGGTATACTGTTTCACCCGTGATAGTAGCTGCTCTTGTTTCCGCTGGAACACCTAACTTTGCATCTTCAATTCTTTTTATGATTGACTCAATTACAATTTCAAGTCTTTTCTTATTTCCAGCTAAAATCACAAATCCATCGGTTTGTTGCATATCAAGAATTTTTCTTACCTGTTGGATTTCTTGTTCTTCAATTCCATAGTTCGGAAGTTCATCTGAATGGAAAACTCCTCCTAGTCCATAAAATCTTACAAGCTCGCCTAGCTGTTTTCCCAATCTGATCCCAGGATAGGGCTCGAATCCGAACATGCCAGCAAAGCCTTTTACCTTGATGGCTTTTACTACTGATCCTTCGTTCAAAGCCTTCTGAATCGTTTTTGACTTGCAATTTCTAAAAACATCTGTGACATCCTTTACGTCACGTTCTCTAGCTATTCTTTCGGTTTCCACCGCGTTTAGTTTCTCTGATATTATCTTAAGACCATGCTGTCTTTTTGCTTCATACTCAATGACCTTTTCAAGCTGATCCAGTTTTTGAACTCCTTTTACTTCTACTCTTACTCTAGGTTCTCCCTCTATTGATACATTAACATCCTGCCTTATTGAGCCTAGACCTCTTTGAACCCTCTTTGTTGCACGTAGTAGACGACCTAGAGTTAGTGCTATTTTTTTAAAATCTTCAGGTTTTCCTGGCACATGCTCTAATGTTATCTCTACTAATGGTATGCCTAGTCTATCAAGACCATATTCTCTTGTGTCTGATGAATCTCGGATAAGCTTTGCAGCATCCTCCTCCAAACCGATAGTTTCAACGCGAAAATTTTCTCCGTCCACTTCCAGATTACCTCCTTGTGCTATACGCATGGTTCGTTGAAAGCCAGAAGTATTAGAACCATCTATTACCAGCTTTCTCATTACGTAGATTTCGTTGAAAATATTTGATTTTAGTGCGGATGCAATAATTAGAACAGTCTCCTTGGCTTCGGGACTGAGTTCGTGGGGTGGTTCTTCATCCTGTTCAACTAAGCAACTACTTTCAGGATTTCCATGATATACTATGGTCTTTTCTTTGCCGCTTTCGAAAACTGCACTTGGATCAGATTCGCCAAGCTCACTTCTTGCTACTCTCAGCTTACGAGTAAATTTGGTTGAATACTCTTCAGATTCGGTTGGATGGCATTTGCAAAATAGTTTCGTACCAGTTGCTAATTGTTGATGTATTTCCAGTCCCACACGTAGACCGATTTTGTCAAACTGGATTTCAGACACTTCTAATTTTATTGACGTACTCGCTTTAAAGTTTAGTCTGAAAATTCGAGAGCTATGTTTTCCTTCATAATCTTAGTCATTTCAGCAGAATCCTTGGAATTTGCTAATGCCCACATAGCCTTTACAAGAGCTGTCTCGGGTATCATGTTTCCAAGAGGGGTAACTCCTAGGTTCAACAGATCCCTTCCACTATCGTAGACTGTCATTCTGACCATTCCATCTATGCACTGAGAGGTCATACCCACAAACAAACCCTTTTTCTTTGCCTTTTCTATAGTGTCATACATTATTTTTCCTACATGACCTAATCCCGTTCCTTCGAAAATTATTGCTTTGTATCCAGAGCTTATGATGTAATCCATTATTTTTGGTTCAAATCCAGGATAGTATTTTACTAGTACAACTCGGTTGTCGAATTTGATTTTGGGATTGTATTCTCCTTTTTGGGGATTGAATAGTTTATCTTTCTCAATTCTATTGTCTTCTATTATGAAGGCAGGCCATCCTCCAACTGTTTGGAACGCATTTCTTCTACTAGTATGATTCTTTCTTACTCGCGTAGCCCAATGGCATGCAATCTCGTCGTCACTTGAAGTATTATGCATTACAACAAATATTCCAGAAGTATCTGTTTCAACCAAAAATCTAGCTGCCGCAATTAAATTCAACGCGGCATCAGACGAAGGCCTGTCAGATGATCTTTGTGAACCTACCAAAGCAACAGGTTTTGGAAATCCTGATAACGAAAAGGCAAGAGCTGCAGCAGTATACTGCATTGTATCTGTTCCATGTGCTACTATGATTCCGCGGTATTCAGATCTTGCATAAGAATTAAGCTTCTCTGCTATCTTTATCCAATGTTCAGGTAGTAGGTTTTCAGAATACTCTGAAAAAAGTACCTCTGTATCTATATTAGCTGTTTTAGAAAGCTCTGGTACGGTGGCGTTAAGTTCCGAAGCGGTAAGAGCCGGTGTGACTGCACCAGTTCTATAATCTATTTTGCTAGCAATAGTTCCACCAGTGGATATGAGCAGGATTCTTGGCAGTGCTGGGTCTGTTTCAAGTTTTGGAATGTTTTCTTTTGTTGTTTTTGGCGATGGTTCTAGTTCAATTTTTTTGATTTTACCAATATCCAATCCTATGTTATATCCATCCTCTAATTTGAGGACAATGTGACTATCATCCAGATACTCATATCGAGGCATTATGATCCCTGAATAGGGTAAATCCGCATGAATTTTTACCTGATTTCCTACCTCTACCTTACTTTTTTTAAGAAATTCTAGTCCTTTTCCCCTGTATCCTGTGTAAGACATTTGTTAGGATTAGAAGTGTTATTTTATTAAAATTACCTGTAGTAAGGAACCGCTACTTTCTCGCCTATCTTTAGTTCTTTTTGGGTCTTTACTTTTCTTGCCGCCTCTTCAAAATGTCTCATGGTAACTTTAGCCTCAGTTGCCTGTTTCTCAGCTTCCTTTTGATCAGGATATTTTGCGAGGAATTCGTGTATAACAAGAGATACTGCAGTATTAGCTATGGCCGCTACATCGGCGCCACTCATTCCATCAGTTGTTTCAGCAATTTTATCCAGATCCACATAGTCGGGGTTCTTTACACCATTTGTCGTTGAATCCCTAACAACCGGAATGCTCTTTGTAGTTATTTCCAGTATCTTCTTCCTACCTTCTTTGTCAGGCATTGGTACAAGAACTATCTTGTCAAATCTACCTGGTCTTAACAAGGCAGTATCAATCATATCTGCTCTATTTGTAGCAGCAAGAACAACCACGCCGTATAGACTCTCAATACCGTCGAGTTCAGTGAGAAGTTGACTTACAACTCTCTCTGTTACAGCAGTTTCTCCTCCTATTCCTCTTACAGGTGCTATTGAATCGATCTCGTCGAAAAATATAACACAAGGTGATGCTTGTCTTGCTCTCCTAAATATCTCCCTGATTCCACGCTCCGACTCTCCAACCCATTTTGATAATAATTCTGGACCTCTCACGGAAATGAAGTTAGCCTCACTTTCAGTAGCTACAGCTTTTGCAAGAAGAGTCTTTCCTGTTCCACTAGGGCCATGTAACAATATTCCTCTTGGCATTCTGTGACCAAGCTTTGAATAAAGAGTTGGGTATTTCATTGGCCATTCCACAGCTTCTTGAAGTTCGCGTTTTACAGCTTCCAGTCCACCAACTTCGTCCCAGCTGACGTCAGGATTCTCTATGAAGACTTCGCGCATGCCAGATGGAGTGACCTCTTTTAGAGCGTTCTGGAAATCATCTTCGGTTACTATAAGCTTGTCAAGTGTTTCAGGTGGAAGCTTTTCATCTTCCAGGTTGAGTTCTGGTAGTAGTCTTCTAAGGCATTTCATAGCAGCCTCTTTACACAAATACTCCAAATCAGCACCAACATAACCATGACTTATCGCTGCAATCTTGTCCAAGTTCACATCATCATTTAGTGGCATGTTTCGTGTGTGTATCATCAGAATGTCTTTTCTGCCCTTCTTATCTGGTACTTTAATCTCAATTTCTCTATCGAATCTTCCAGGTCTTCTCAAAGCCGGGTCTATGGCGTTTGGTCTGTTTGTAGCAGATATTACGATCACCTTACCTCTAGCCTCAAGACCATCCATCAGAGAGAGCAACTGAGAAACAACCCTTCTTTCTACCTCTCCAGTCACTTCTTCTCTCTTAGGGGCTATAGAATCAATTTCGTCAATGAAGATAATTGATGGTGATTTTTCTTTAGCCTCCTTGAAAATTTCTCTAAGCCTTGCTTCACTTTCACCATAGAACTTGCTCATTATCTCCGGCCCTGAAATGCTTATGAAGTGTGCATTACTTTCATTTGCAACTGCTTTAGCTAGCAAAGTCTTTCCAGTACCAGGAGGACCATACAACAGAACTCCCTTTGGAGCTTCGATTCCAAGTTTTTCGAAAATTTCTGGGTGTCTTAGAGGAAGTTCGATCATTTCGCGAACTTTCTTAATCTCGTCAGTTAATCCACCAATATCTTCATACGTGACCTGCGGAACACCACGCAAAGTCTCTCCCTTTTCAGCTATGTGAAATACAGTCTTTTGTGTTACAAGTACCGCATCAGCCGCCGGTGTAACTCCTATTACTTGAAAAGTAAGCCTTCCTCCAAAGTAAGGTACCATGACGTTGTCGCCTTTTATCAGAGGAACACTTTCTAGTGCATCTGCAAGATATCTTTCATCAATCGGGGGAATTGCTTCCAATGGGGCTACTACTACTTTTTCTGCAGCAACTGCCTTGATCTTGCGTACCGCAACTGTATCACCTATTGCAATGCCGGCATTATTTCTTACAAGTCCATCAACTCTGATAATGCCTTTACCTTCATCAGAAGGGTAGAGCGGTAGACACTTTGCAACAGTTCGTCGTTTACCTTTAATTTCAATAACATCACCAGTAGAAGCACCAAGAGCATCCATCGAGTCATAATCAATACGTGCTACTCCTCTTCCCACATCGCGTGTATATGCTTCAAGTACCTTAAGGGAGAGAGTATTCTGGCTCATAGTTAAACAGACCCAAACTAATTTTTATACCTTTGTCGTCTTTTATCTAGGACAATTAGATCAGAAGATTAAAATTTCCATGAGAGACCACATTTGCTGCTTTGGGTAAAAGACCGCTAGTTAGAAGACGAGGTAGAGGTGGAATGCAATTTCGTGCTGCTTCTACTGGAAAGTTAATGCCAGCTAAATACCCAAGATTTGCACTCTCTGAACAACACGAAGCTGAGGTTTTTGACATAGTTCATGAAACTGGTCGTGATGCTCCTCTTACAAGAGTCAGATTTGAGAATGGAGATTACTCTCTTTTTCCGTCAGTTTTGGGAACGAGAATTGGCTCGAAATTACAATTTGGATTAAACTCCCAAATTTCTTCTGGTAATGTAATTAGTATACAAAACATTCCAGATGGTACGCTTGTATGCAATGTAGAAAAACACTTTGGAGATGGAGGCTCATTGGTCAAGTCTGCCGGTTCTTATGCAACTGTATTTTCACACGGCTCTGAAGGTGTGACATTAAAATTACCTTCAGGTAAGTTTGCCACTCTTAATCCGCAAAACAGAGCTATGATTGGAGTCCTTGCGGGGGGTGGAGTCGAAGATAGACCATTTATGAGGGCAGGCGTGGCTTGGAGAAGAATGCGTTCAAAAGGAAGAAAGTATCCGATAGTAAGAGGTGTTGCTCAAGCGGTGTATGTACACCCACATGGAGGTGGAAGACACCAACACGTCGGTAGAAGCTCAACTGTTTCAAGAAATGCACCTCCTGGACGCAAAGTAGGTAGTATTGCTGCAAGAAAGACAGGAAGAGCTAGGGTAAAGAAAAGAGAATAGTTTCTCAAAACCAATTAATAGTAATCAAAATAAACTCTGTTCACGTGAAACGTGTGCATATTTACATCAGTGGTAAAGTTCAAGGAGTATATTTTAGACAAGGAATGAAAGAAACTGCTGAAAAAAATAATGTAAATGGATGGGTAAGAAATCTTCCTGATGAGAGAGTAGAAGCTGTATTGGAAGGCGAGGAGTCTAACGTTGATGCCTTGATAGACTGGAGCAGTATAGGTCCTCCAGGGGGAGTAGTTGAGGATTTGCAAATTATAGAAGAAGATTACAAAGGAGAATTCTCAAATTTTGAGATCCTATACTAGTGTATATTGGTATAAGCATCCAAAATCAACCTCTTAACTTCATCAAGGCTCTCATTTGGTTTTACTTCAGTTTCCTTTACGGATTCTTTCCTATCCCTTCGAATCTTTATTATGACAGAATCTCTTTGTGGTTCAATGTCAGCAAAATACCTGAAGGTCATGGACTTGCAAAATACTATCCTGTGCATTCGTACATCCTCGATTACATTTTTACCAAGTGAAAGACAATAATCTCTAAGTTCATCGAAAAGTGGCTTCACATTAGATGTGAGTTGTCTTTGAAAACCATCATATGTTTTTCTTTGATCAGAAATTAGATCGTCCATATTTGTAAATTTAAATCGGAATATTTAGGTAGCAGCTCTGCCAGTTCCAGTCTAGGCAAACGACCTCATCTCAAGTCAAGCAAGATCCGCCACGTAGACGACGCAGCGTGGATGCTCTACCTTAGGATTGCTCCCTCCCGGACCTCATCCCTTTCGGCAGTTAGTACTTGAGAATCATCCCTTCGGACAACCTCAGTTCTGTATCCACCCGCTTCGGCGTGATTTCATTTCCGCAAGTCAAGCGAGTACCGTCCACTTAGAGATTTACCCAGCAGTTACTGACCTCTGCATATAGCCGGTTTCAAAGACAGGGCACGGCTAGCGCCCCAATCCTCCCTACTACCCAACTATTGTTATGGTAAGATCTTTATTTGTATTAGGGTTGATTAGCTCTCAAGTTTACCAAGGTGTTACATACTGAACATATCTCGCCTGTGCATTGGTTTCCGCATTGTAAACAAACCTTCCACTGTTTGTTA